>NZ_JAMOKY010000006.1:0-181155 GCF_024499815.1 Stenotrophomonas testudinis
CTCGCGGCCCTCCCCGGCCGGCGGCCCGGCGTCGTACCAGAGCGCATGCGTGGCAGTGCGCAGCAGCACCGCCGCACCCTGCCCCACATCGTGCACCAGCACTTCCAGCTCGCCGTGGCGCGGCCCCGGTGCGGCGGGCCACAGCAGCGGCAGGCACAGCAGCGCGCCCGCCAGGCCACCGCCAGCCCCTCGCGGCAGCAGCCACCAGAACACCCCGGCAAGGGCTGCCGGCAGCGTCCAGCCCGGCGCCTGCGGCAGCCACCACATCGCCTGCGGGTGCTGCGCCAGGGGCTGCAGCAGCCCCCAGCTGAGATCGAACACCCACGCCGCCGCGCGCCACGGCCACATCCCGGCCCCGTCGTGCAGCGCCTGCAGGCCGGTACCGAGCAGGGCCAGCGGCACCACCAGCAGGCTCCACCAGGGAATGACCGGCAGGTTGATCAACGGCCCCAGCCACGACGTGCCACCGAACAGCACCACCGCCAGCGGCAGCAGTGCCACGCTGGCCACGCCCTGCCCGGCCAGCGCCGCGCGCAGCACGCCGCCGACGCCGGACGGCGGCCGCTGCGGCAGGCACCACAGCAGCCACAGCACGCCACCGAAACTGAGCCAGAAGCCTGCCGACAGCACCGACAGCGGGGCCGGCAGCAGCATCAGCGCGGCCGCCAGGGACAGGGCCGGCGCCGTGCCCAGCGGCCGCCGGCTGGCCCGCGCCAGTGCCACCGCAGCGATCATCAGCGCGGTGCGCACGGTCGGCAGTTCGCTGCCCGCCAGCAGCGTGTAGAACGCGGCCGCCAACGCCGCGGCGCACGCGGCGGCCTGCGGACGCGGCCAGGCGCGGGCCAGTGCCGGCCACAGCCACCACAGGCCCGTGCACAGCAGCGCCGCAAAGCCAGCGACCAGACCAACGTGGAAGCCGGAAATGGCGATCAGGTGGGTCAGGCCCAGCGCGCGCAGCTGCTCCCAGTCGGTATCGGTCAGGCCGCGGGTATCGCCCACGGCCAGCGCCTGGACGAATCGCGCGGAGGGCCTGCCGACCTGCGCGGCGATGGCGGTACTGCAACGCTCGCGCCACGCGGCCAGGCCGTGGGCGGCGCGCAGCTGTCGGGCGCTTCCGGGGTCGCGCACACTGGCGCCGCCGGCCAGGCCCTGCAGCACCGCATGGCGTTCCGCATCGAAGCCCCCCGGATTGATCCGTGAACGCGGCGGCCGCACGCGCAGCGACAGCTCCCAATGGGCACCGGCGTGCAGCGTGCCGCGCGGGGTATCGGGAACCGTGGAACGACGCGGCGCATGCCAGCTGACCTGCAGGCGCTGCCCCTGCAGCGCCGGCCATCCTTCGGCCTCGGCCACGTCGAACAGGAAACGGCTGTGGTCATCGCGCCGCAACGGCAGGTCGGCGATGCGCCCCCGTACCCGCACATCCTGCGCCGTCGCCGCCGCCGGAACCTGCTGCTGCAGGGCCAGGTGCCCGTGGCAGCCGGCCCAGGCCAGGCCGAACACGGTGGCGGCCAATGCACGTCCGCGCCACCGCCACGCCCACCCCGGCAGGGCCAGCAGCGCCAGGCCGATGCACAGCCAGCGCGGCGGCAATGCCGGCAGCAGCACGCAGGCCAGCGCCCCCAGCACGAGGCCGGCGGCGCAGGCAGGGCCCAGCAGGGGGGCAACCACGGCAACGATGCGCATGGGCGCAGCGTCGCCGCGCGATGGCAGGGCTGCCTATCAGGCAAGCCCGCGCGCCGCTGTGGGCAGGCTCAGCGGTGCAGGGTGGCGCGCTGGAAGTTGACCCGGAAGCTGGCACCACCACCGACCGCTTCGGCCACGCTGACCGTGCCACCGTGGTGCTGCACGATCTCCTTGACCAGATGCAGCCCCAGGCCGCTGCCACTGCCGGCGGCACGCAGGCGATGGAAGGGTTCGAAGATCGCTTCGCGGTCACCCACCGGCACGCCCGCACCCTGGTCGCTGATCTCCAGCAGCCCCTGCGCATCCAGGCGCACGCAGATGGTGCCGCGGCCGCCACCGTGGACGATGGCGTTGTGCACGAGGTTGGCCATCACCCGGCCCAGCGCCAGGCCATCACCCTGGATCCAGACCGGTGCTTCCGGTGCATCCACTTCGAAGCCATACCCTGCGCCGACCACCAGCGGTGCCAGCTCGGCCGCCGATTCACGCACCACGTGGGCAAGATCGACCCGCTGCAGCGTGCTGACGTTGCGGTCCAGGCGCTGCAGGTCGAGCAGGTGCTCGGCGACGTTGCCCAGCCGCGCCACGTCGGTCAGCAGCTGCGACTTCAGTTCACCCTGCGGAAGCTGCGACAGCCGTGCCTGCACCACCGCGATAGGCACGCGCAGTTCGTGCGCAGCATCGGCCAGGAATTTGTCGCGCGCGGCGTAGCCCTGCTGCACCTTGTCGATGGCATCGTTGAAGGCACTCACCAGGGGCGCGACTTCGGTGGAGACCAGCTGTTCGTCCAACCGCGCACCGGGCTGGCCGATGTCCAGCTCCTTGGCCTGCTGCGCCAGCCGGCGCACCCCGCGCATCGCACGATGGATGACGGTGGGCATCACCAGCAGGGTCACCACGATCAGCGGCAGGAAGAACCAGAAGCCGATCAGCCGCAGCACCATCAGCGCGCCATCGACCAGCCCGCCCTTGGGCGCGCCACCGGCCATCACGGTGATGCGACGTCCCTCCTCGATGCGCACCATCACCCGCGCCACGTCCAGGTAGGGCGGCACCAGCGATCCGACTTCCGTTGCGCCCAATGCCGGCAGCCGCGCCAGCAGCGGTGCGTGCAGCGCGGGTACCTTGCCGCGCTCCAGCCAGATGCCGCGGTCATCGACGGCGACGAACCACAGGTTGCCACCGGCGCGCGCGTTCAACGCCTGCCAGCGCGGCTCGTCCAGCACCAGGTGCGCGCCGTGGCTGTGCACGGCCTTGGCGACGTCTTCGGCGGTGAACATGTCCATGTTCCAGGACTCCTTGTCACCCTAGGTCAGGATCAGCGCCACCACCGCGAACAGCACGGTGAACGCCTGCGCCAGGAACAGGCGCCAGGCCAGGCCGAGGGTGATCGAACGGATCTGCCGGGCCATCTCAGGCCTCCGCCAACAGATAGCCGACGCCGCGGATGACGTGGATCTCCACGCCCGCGCCCGCCTGCTGCAGCGCCTTGCGCAGCTTGGAGATGTGCGCATCCAGTGCGTTGGACTGGATCTCGTCGTCGAAGCCGTACACCGCCGCCTCCAATGCGCTGCGGGTGACCGTGCGCCCCTGGCGCATCGCCAGCGCCTGCAGCACCAGCACCTGACGACGCGGCAGGGTCAGCAGCTGGCCATCCACCTGCGCCTGCAGCGATTCGAAATCGAACTCGAAGTTGCCCAGCCGCAGGCTCGGCGTGACCATCGCCGACGGCCGTCGCGAGACCGCGCGGATGCGCGCCATCAGTTCTTCGATCGCCACCGGCTTGACCAGGTAGTCGTCGGCGCCGACATCGAGCCCCTCCACCTTGTCCGACAACGTGCCCTTGGCAGTCAGCATGATCACCGCGATGTTCGGCCGCAGCGCACGCGCGGTGGCAACGAAACCGGCGCCATCGCCATCGGGCAGCTGGCGGTCGAGCAGCAGCAGCTGGTGCACGGGTTCGCGCAGGGCCAGCGCCGCCTCGGCCAGGCTGCCGACCACGTCGGCGACCACGCCCTGCCGTTCGAGGCCCGACTGCAGGGCCCGCGAGAGATCGGGATCGTCTTCCACCAGGAGGATGCGCATCGTGGGCTCGGCTACCGGCAACGCTGCCGATGATAGTGCCTGCCGGGCACCAATGAGGCCTTTGCGCGGACATTGCCGTGGCGCAATGTTCCGACAATGTTGCACGGTCAGGATGCAACGCGGTTCCCTGCAAAGTGCCCCTCGATGCTCCCGTTGCCCCCTGCCCTGCTGCGCCCCCTGCTGTGCACCGTCGTTCTCTCCACGCCGCTGCTGGCGAGCGCCCAGGAACAGGCACCGGGCGTGCAGGCCGGCATCACCTTCGGCGCGACCACTGGTGCGTACGCGCACTACGATGACAAGCCGCTGGTGGTGCCGGCGCTGGCATGGCAGGGCAAGCGCTTCTATGCCAGCCCCGGCTCGCTGGGCATGTATCTCTACAAGGAACAGGGCCTGCGCGTTTCCGCGGTGGTCACGCCGTACACGCTGCGCTTCAAGACCGATGACGTGAACGATGCGCAGCTGCGCCGCCTGCACAGCCGGCAGATGTCGGCCATGGCCGGCGTCAGCGCCGAGTACAGCGCCGACTGGGGTGCCCTGTCGGCCAGCGTCAAGCGCGAGGTCAGCGGCCACGGTGGCGGCCTCGAATCCAGCCTGTATTACAGCTATCCCATCCAGGCCGGGCGCTTCACCTGGGTGCCGCGCGTGGGCGTGGTGCACAGCAGTGCACGCCTGCTCGACTACTACTACGGCATCAGCGACGAGGAGGCCCTGCGCTCCGGCCTGGCCGCCTATTCGCCGGGCAGCGCCACTTCGCCGGGCCTGCAGATCGCGGTCAGCACACCGCTGGGCACGAAGTGGCGCGCCACCGGCGTGGTCGCCAGCCAATGGTTCGGCGATGCGGTCAAGGACAGTCCGATGGCCCGCCGCGGCGCGCAGAACTCCGCCTTCATTTCCCTGATGCGCGCCTTCTGATCACGCGCCCTGCAACGGACAAGGACACCCCCATGGCCTCCGTCTCCTTCCCCACCGATGCGCAGGCCATCCTGCGCGCGCCCGACCTGGACAGTGCCGAGCAGGCCTACCTCGGCCTGATGCCGGACCAGGCCCACATCGACGCGCTGGTGCGCCGCGCACTGGGCCTGTCGCGCGTTGCCGATGCGGCCCGCGGCTATGCCCTGTCGATGACCCTGGTCGGCCTGCGGCTGCAGGAACTGGAGATGGACGAGCCCTGCGCCACGGCGCACCGCCAGTCGACGCTTCGCAACCTCCGCCAAGTCTACGCCGCGGCCTGAGCGGCGCTGCTGGCTCGCGGATCAGCCCGCCAGCGCACGGATTCATCCCCGCAGCGAGCCCTTGGCACGCACATTTCCCCGCTTCGTCGCATGCCGGTATCGATCCGCCAGCGCCGGTGACACGCTGGACTCCCTTCTCCGGAGGACCGCGCCATGCCGATGCTTGCCCTGCTGCTGTTGCACGCGGTCCTGTCCAGCGTCGGCAGCGGCGGCCCGGATGCGGGCCAGGCGCTCCCTGCAGCACTGACCCCGGCCAGCTCCGACGATCTCTGCCTGCAGCTGCGCCTGCGCCAGGACAGCATGCTGCGCTGGGAGCGCGGCGCAGGCGGGAAGACGCATGCCCTGGACGTGCTGCACCAGGTCCAGGGCCACTGGCAGCTGCGTCATCGCTTCAGTGTGGGCGCATCTGCCGCGCACTGATCGCCAGCCGCGATTCATCCTCGCCGGCACGCCCGGTGACAGCATGGTGCCCTGTCGAAAGGATGCGCCATGAAGACCCGGATCGTTGCCCACCTGATGCTGCTGGTCGCCGTCGTGCTGCTTGCCGCCTGCTGCCCGTTCGGCAGCGAGATCCGCACCCGCCCGGTCTACGCGAACCCACAGCTGACGCCTGCCGCATCGCGCTCACTGGTCGCCGACTGCGATCGCCAGGGCGCGCAGCTGCGCCGCCAGCTGGAGGCGGCGTATGTGGAAAATGCCCGGCAGGAATGCGCGCTGCCGCAGCCGTTCGCGGACTATCGCTTCGTCAATGCCATGGGCGAGGCCGTTTCGCCGGCGCGAGCCATCGAGGCCCGCGCCGACCACGCGCAGCGCGTCTGCACTGCGGCGCAGGGCAAGGACAGCGCGCTGGCCGCGCTGTGCCCGGAGTGCCGCAGCAAGGCCGAGGAACGCGTGCGCCAGTGCCGCACCGACAAGGGCCTGGTGCGCAGCGAGCGACCGGTGCGGATGTGCAGCATGATCCAGTTCTGAGGGGCGGAGGCCAGACAACAAAAAAGCCGACCCATCGGGCCGGCTTTCCTGTTTCCACCGCTGCACCGGCAATGCCGGGAGCAAGTGGTGGGCGGTACAGGGTTCGAACCTGTGACCCCTACCATGTCAAGGTAGTGCTCTACCGCTGAGCTAACCGCCCATTTTGTTCGTGCCGCCCGAAAGCTGGCCTTGCTACGTAAAAACCCGGCGCCAGGGCCGGGCTTTTCAGGTCACGACAGCCCCTCTGAAAGGGACTTCGTGGTGGGCGGTACAGGGTTCGAACCTGTGACCCCTACCATGTCAAGGTAGTGCTCTACCGCTGAGCTAACCGCCCGTTTTGCTTCTGCATCTCCGCGATTGCGTCGGTGCAGGCCGCGTATATTACGGATGCCGACAGGTAAGCGCAACACTTTTGTGAAGATTGCCGCGCTACCGTGTTCAGCCGAGGCTGGCCTCCTTCAGCTGCCGGATCTGGTCGCGCACGCGGGCGGCATCTTCGAACTCCAGATCCTTGGCATGCTGGTACATCTGCTGCTCCAGCGCCTTGAGCCGGGTGGCCAGCTGGGCCGGCGACATCGACCGGTAATCGGCCGCGTCCTCGGCCACCGCCCTGCCCTTGCCTTTGCCCTTGCGGGACTCCTTCTCGGCCGCATCGGAGCGCGCGCCTTCCAGCACGTCCACGATCGGCCGGGCCACCGAACGCGGCACGATACCGTGCTCCTCGTTGTACTCGACCTGCTTGGCGCGGCGGCGGTCGGTCTCGTCGATCGCCGCCTGCATCGAGCGGGTGATCTTGTCCGCATACAGGATGGCCTTGCCGCGCACGTTGCGGGCGGCGCGGCCGATGGTCTGGATCAGCGAACCGGTCGAACGCAGGAAACCTTCCTTGTCCGCATCCAGGATCGCCACCAGCGAGACCTCCGGCATGTCCAGGCCCTCGCGCAGCAGGTTGATGCCCACCAGCACGTCGAACTTACCCAGGCGCAGGTCGCGGATGATCTCCACGCGCTCCACCGTGTCCACGTCCGAGTGCAGGTAGCGCACGCGGATGCCATGTTCGGTCAGGTACTCGGTGAGGTTCTCGGCCATGCGCTTGGTCAGCGTGGTGACCAGCACGCGGTCACCGGCCTTGATGCGTTCGTTGGCTTCGCTCATCAGGTCGTCCACCTGGGTGCCGACCGGGCGGATTTCCACCACCGGATCGATCAGGCCCGTCGGGCGCACCACCAGTTCGGTGATGTCATCACCGGTCTCGCGGTACTCATACGGACCCGGCGTGGCGGACACGTAGATCGCACGCGGGCAGCGCGCCTCCCATTCCTCGAAGCGCAGCGGCCGGTTGTCCAGCGCCGACGGCAGGCGGAAGCCGAACTCGACCAGGGTTTCCTTGCGCGAGCGGTCGCCCTTGAACATCGCGCCGATCTGCGGAATGGTCACGTGCGATTCGTCGATGACCAGCAGCGCGTCCGGCGGCAGGTAGTCGAACAGGGTCGGTGGCGGCTCGCCCGCATTCTTGCCGGTCAGGTGCCGCGAGTAGTTCTCGATGCCGTTGCAGAATCCGACCTCGGCCATCATCTCGATGTCGAACTGGGTGCGCTGGGCCAGGCGCTGCGCCTCGACCAGCTTGTTTTCCGCGTACAGCTGCTCCAGGCGCTCCTTCAGCTCCACCTTGATGGTCTCCACGGCGGCCAGCACGCGTTCGCGCGTGGTCGCGTAGTGGGTCTTCGGGTAGACGGTGAAGCGCTGCATGTTGCGGATCGTCTCGCCGGTGAGCGGATCGAACAGGGTGATCTTCTCGACCTCGCCATCGAACAGTTCGATGCGCAGGGCCTCGCTGTCCGATTCAGCCGGGAACACATCGATCACTTCGCCACGCACGCGGAACGTACCGCGCTGCAGCTCGTACTCGTTGCGCGTGTACTGCAGCTGGGTCAGGTGGTTGATCAGGTCGCGCTGCTCGATGCGCTCGCCCTTGGACAGGATCAGGCGCAGCGACAGGTAATCTTCCGGCGCGCCCAGGCCGTAGATGGCCGACACGGTGGCCACCACGATCGCATCCGGGCGCGACAGCAGCGTCTTGGTCGCCGCCAGCCGCATCTGCTCGATGTGTTCGTTGATCGAACTGTCCTTCTCGATGAAGGTGTCCGACGAAGGCACGTAGGCTTCGGGCTGGTAGTAATCGTAGTAGCTGACGAAGTACTCGACCGCGTTGTGCGGGAAGAACGCCTTGAATTCACCATACAGCTGCGCGGCCAGCGTCTTGTTCGGCGCCATGATCAGCGTCGGCTTCTGCACGTTCTGGATGACGTTGGCGATGGTGTAGGTCTTGCCCGAACCGGTCACGCCCAGCAGCGTCTGCTTGGCGATGCCCGCTTCGAAATTGTCAGTCAGCTTCGCGATCGCGTTGGGCTGGTCGCCCGCCGGTGAATACGGCGAGACGAGTTGAAAACTGTCGCTCATGGTATTGCCAGGTCCCGGGAATGGTGATTATAGCGGCCGGTTCGGTGACGGCCGGCTGAGGAAACGCCCTGCACCGCGATGCGTGCTCGGCCGATGGTCGGCATGGCAGGGCGACGTTCAGTCTGAAGCAATGAAACACCGCCCCTCCCTGACTCACCTGCCCCGCCCCGCGCCGGGGTTCCAGCTGATGGAACTACTCCTGGTGGTCATGCTGCTGGCCGTCCTGCTCACGCTCGCATGGGGCCCCTGGCAGCGCCTGGTTGCACGCCTGCGCGCCGACACCCTGCGCGCCGAGCTCACCGGCAGCCTGGTGCTGGCGCGCTCCACGGCGGTGACCCAGCGCAGGCGGGTCACCGTCTGTGGCTCGCTCGACGGCATGTCCTGCAGCCAGGAATGGAGCCTCGGCTGGCTGGTGCGTACGGAAGACTCACCGTGGGGAGCAGCAGCACCGGGCAAGGTCGTGCATGTGCGCGACCGACAACCGGGCGGCATCAGGGTCCAATCCAGCCAGCACCGCCCTCATGTGCAGTTCCTGCCGGACGGGCGCAATGCAGGCACCAACCAGTCCCTTGTGCTGTGCGTGGAAGGGCGCGAGCACAGCCGCGTGGTCATCAACGTGACCGGCCGGGTACGCAGTGAGCGCGCCCGATCACCCGTCGACTGCTGAGACGACAGCAGGACGACAACGAAAAAAGCCGCGATTTCTCGCGGCTTTTTCGAATCTGGCGCCCGAAGTTGGACTCGAACCAACGACCCCCTGATTAACAGTCAAGTGCTCTAACCGGCTGAGCTATTCGGGCGGGGAGGCGCATTTTAGACGGTCATTGCAGGGGATGCAACACCTTGTTGCTACCAGCAGCCAGCGACCGTTGCCGCGTTCGGCGTCTTCCGCCCCGCCTGGTCCAAGGTCAGGGTGCCGCACTTGTCCTTGTCCTGGCCGGTGCCGGGCACCGCCTGCAGGGTGAACGTGGAAGCGGTGGCATTCCCACTCAATGAGATCGTATAGCGCGACGTACCATCGCGCGGCGACTGGGTGAACGGCAGCGTCATCCCGGCGTACGTGTTCTGCACGGTATGGAAACGCTCCAGCTGCTGGGCGACTTCCACCAGATCGGCCTTGGCCTGCGCCCGACGCGAACGCAACACGTATTCGCTGTAGGACGGGATCGCGATAGCGGCAAGGATCGCCACCACCGCTACCGTGATCATCAGCTCGATCAGCGTGAATCCACCAAACGCTCGCGACAGGGATGTGTTCTTCATGCGATTCACTCAGGGAGCCTCGTCAACGGATCTGGCGCCAGGACTGGCGACCACAGGGGCGCGGCATGTACATGGCATCGGCGCCGGGTGCACGCAGCACGAAAGTGCAGGCTTCCGCCTCCAGCAGCTTGTCCACCGTACAACTGGAAACCGTCGGATCACAGGATGCCAGCTTGGGAACAAAGATACTGGTGTCCTTCACCGGCGGCCCCTGCGTCGGCGCACCGCCCTTGTTCAGCGCCACCGCACCGCAGTTGCCCGTACACACCGGCGAACCACCAATGGTCGGGCTCAACCCGCTCATCGCACCGCCACCGGAAAGCAGGTTCAAGCCGTACAGCCAGTTGACGCCGCCGCCACTGCCGCAGATCGCGGTACCCGGCACGTAACTGGTGAAGAACACGGTGCCGTTCTGGATGTTCGGATTGCCGACGAAGCGCTCGCCTTCCACCGAATTCCCCAACACCAGGTCAACGTACCAGCCACGCAGCGTGCCGTAGGAGAAGCTGGTATTGCTCACTGCGCGCCCGGAATATCCCGACGATGCAGAGGTGGTGCTGAGCGTCTGCTGCTGCAGGTTGGTGCGGCCACCCACCACCGTCTTCAGGTTGTCCCAGATGCCATACAGGCTCTGCACCGGGGAACTGCTGCTTACCGCGTTGTCATCGGCGGCGAAGTACTGACCGGTACCGAAGTAGATGCTTACGCCACCGGCCGGGCCACTGGTGACCTCCAGGCCGCTCATGATCGGCTGGGGCTTGCTGTCGCGCACCGCCGTGAACAATGGCACGCCATCCAGCGCCACCTTCCAGTTGGCAATGTTGGTGTCGGACAGATCGAACTTCCACAGGTTGCCCTGCATGTCGCCGCCGTACACCGTATCGGTGATGCCATCGTTGTTCTGCAGGGCGATGGGCGCGATGTTGATCAGACCATTGCGGTAGGTATAGGCATTGTCGGAAGGACTGATCTTGCGCAACAGTTTGCCGGTGATGACATCGACCACATAGAGGACCGGCCGCCCGCTGGTGGAGTTCACACCATTGCCAAACAGGGCTACGAAGCGAGGCTGACCACCAGCACTGGTACCGGTGACCGGCACGATCACGGGCTTGCCCAGCACGAAGCCAAGATCGGACTCGGTCTTGCCGGAGATCTCCCAGAGCACATTGCTGGCACCAAAGGAGGTGGGGTTGGCGATGTCCAGACCAAACACAGACCCGTTGCCCACCGATGCAGCGCTGGGGGCACGGGTAGATCCACCGCCGCCGGTGGTACCGACCAGCACGGTACGCCAGCCGGTGCCGTCGTAAACATCCGACGAGGTCAAGGGGCCATCGACATAATAGCGATGCCCATAGTCGGGGTTGGCCAGTTCGGCAATGTGCTGCAGTGCCGTCGACGGAATGAACGCAAGCTCCTCGTTACCGGCCGCAGCCGTATCCGACGCATTGAAACCATGCAACATGCCGTCATTGGCGCCGACATAGACCATGGTCGGCGGGCCGCTGTTGGCACGCTTGGCGGCCAGGTAGGTGCCGTAGGAAGCACCCAGCGTCTGCTTCCAGGTCGTGGCGCCCGAAGCCCAGCTGGTGTAACCGTAGTCATCACGGTTCGATACGACCTCGGTGGTGGAATTGACGATGTCGCCGAGGATCGAGGTTCGTGCACGGAAGCCACTGATGGGTGAACCGCGCAGGTAACTCACCAGATCGGTCGGCGACTTGCCGGCGTACCAGTTCGGCTTCGTGCTCAGCCCCATGGTCGTGGCCTTCGCTGCGAGATCCGCACCCGGCACGTTGGCCGCCTGGAAATCCGCGACCTTCACAGCTGTGACAGCGCCTGTCGTCGCATTGGTCGTGGTGGTATCGGTCGCCATGAAAATGCGACGGGTCGACGAAGCGATCCGGTTGGATGCCTTCCACAGCTCCGCACCGTCGGTACCGCTGGTACCCACGCGCGTCGCGATCACGTCACCCGTCCAGTCGTTGGTACCGACCGGCACCCGGAAGTGCGAGGCCACCGTGAACGAACCGGCGGTGATGCGTGCACCCGTACCGGAGCCGCCGACCGGCGCATCACCCTCCGCTGCGCTGTCGAAGATCTCTTCCAGCGCCTGCTTCAGCTTGGTCGGGTTGCGGGCCAGGAAGTAGTTGTCCGGCACACCTTCGACCTTGCTGTCCCAGGCCTTGCCACCGGCCGGCACGCCGTACTTCGCGGCGTACCATAGCGGGCTCTCCAGCTGGCCAGCGACATTGGTCGACGCCTTGTACTTGATGACGATCGGCCGCTGCCACTGGTTTGGGTAGTTGCTCGTGGCCGTCAGCACCGAACCATTCTGGTTCGGGCGACGCACCAGGCGCTGTACCGGCGTCAACGCGTTGGAACCGGTAATCGTGTAGCCGGTCAGCATGCCGTTGCCCGCGTAGGCAGACAGCGTCTCCACGCGGATCAGCATTTCATCGTCGGCAACACGATTGACCAGCGTGGTGCCCTCGCCGCCTGAAGACCTGCAGAGCCTGTTGGCGCTGGTCGCCGTCTTGCCAACATCAGCAGCCGCAAGGCTCTTGTCCGGATCGGCACGCCAGCAGATGTCCTGGCTGCCGGTCGGCGTCGTGTTGCAGGCCGCACCCACGCAGTAGGTCATCATCGACACCACGTCGCTGTCGTGGTCATTGCCCCACAGAGAATCCTCCCACACCAGGGAGAAGCTGCCCGACGTACCATCGGGGCGGTACGGCCAGCCGTAGGTAATGTTGCCGCCGTTGGCGTTTGCGGTCTTGGTGCCCAGCCCGACCGAGCCCAGGAAGCAGCTGCGCCACCCGGAATCGGTAATCTGCGCGTTACCGGTGTTGTTGGCCTGGCACAGCGGCGCCAGGCCGATCTTCTTGCCGCCGATGGAGACTTCGAACTTCGGCAGATTCTCTGCCATGGCCACCGTATAGGTCTTCGCCGTCAGCTTGTAACTGGACGGCTTGCCGGTGATGCCGGTCGGCCGCAGATCGGTTTCAGCCGCCGCCTTGGCCAGGCCGGCGATCATGTAGCTGCCCTCCATCGAGGGAATGTCGGGACAGATACCGCGAACCTTGCTCAAGGCCGTCACGCTGCGACCCTGGCACAGATCCTCGTGAGTGTTCAGCGACGCATAACGCGCCGTATCGCCTACGCGCCCCGCCATCCAGGTGTTGTTGACGATGCCCTCGGCCACGCCGATCGCATCGGTGGCAGCCGTTGCAGTGGCCAGCCCGGTTACGGTACCGATATTGTCGCTGTCGAACGAGGGCAGGCCGGAAGACAGGACCAGGATGTTGCAGGACGCGCAGTAGGAATTGCCACCGTCTGCAGGCGCCCGATAGGGATCGAGCCAGCTCACTCCGGTAGGCAGGGTGCTGAGATCTCCAGTGTCACCATAGCGCTTGGTCCCCTTCGTAATGTAACGCAACGCCTCGGCGTACATTTCAGCCAGCGGATTGCCCCACGCACTGCACTTGTAACCGCCGACATCGTTGCCAGGGTCAGCCAGATAGCCGTTGCCCCCCTGATCATGTCGGTTGAAGATGCCGTAGGTGCTGCAGTCGCTCCAGTTGCCGTTCCAATTCTGGTCGATCCGGAAGTTGGAGAGCGTGTTAATGATGCCTTCATTGACCTTGCTGTTAGTTGTGAACGGACAGAACTGGCCGGTGGAAAGATTGATCTCGTCGCCAGCGGCGCAGAACGAGGTGCCGTTGCCTGCGATCTTTCCGATGTTGCGCCGGAGCACACCACCATCGCGCGGATTGGCATAGGTGCCGGTGATCAGGCCAAAGCGCAGCCGGCCACTCTCACCATAGGTCTGCAACAGGCCCGCCGGCTTGTAACGATCGGTGGTGCCGTTGTTGTACTTGCGGCAGTAAGCTTCCCTGTTCGGGTTGTCCGCCGAACAGACCTCAATGCGCACGATGCGATCCGTCGCGCTGCCGGGCGTATTGCTGTCGCGATTGGTATCGCACTGGATACTCTCGGTCGCCGCCCATTCGGTGTAGTTACCGGCCGCATAGCGCATCAGCGGGTCGCTACCACCACGCACCGTCGTGTTGCAGAACGACGTCGGCACCGTCGACAGCGGCGTGAAGTTGCCGATGTCGCTACCACGATACACCTTGACCCACGCATGCAGGTCGCTGGGAATCGGGGCGCGCTCAAGCACCGTCTTGTCGGTGGTGTCGGTGGAACGCTGACCGCCATACAACACGCTGCGGATCACGTCCAGGCGACTCATCGTCACCCAGTTCATGAAGTTGCCGGACCACGCGCCACTGCAGCTATGGCCGTTGGTGCCACCCGCCTTGGCTGTGTACTTAAATACACCACCGTTGTAGGCGTAGCAAAGCTTGGAATCGAAATAGCCGCCATACTCGAATGTGTCGAGGTAGGTCGTATCGAGGATGCCGTCCTCTTCACCATTCGGCCCACCGCCCAGATCGCTGTAATCGCTGTACGCCTTGTTGAACAGCTGCTCGTCGCGTGACATCACCATCATCATCAGCGGTGGCTGGCTCTGCTTGGTGTACAGCGGCTCCTGCGCGATATCGTAGTCACCGATGGCCGCCCGCAGCGGAATCGTGAGCGCAGCCACGCCCGCCAGCACGGTGACGACCACACCGGCACGCAGCCAGGTGGTGGGGGTCAGACGAAGGAAGCGACGATCACTGTTCATGGGATGAAGACCGTATCGATGACAGCACTGGCGGAGGCGTCAGTGGCCTGGTCACTGGACAATGCAGTGACCTGGTAGATGTTTCCGGTTTCTTCGTTTGCCCGCTCGCCAATGCGGCGGCTGGAGGCTGCGAAGCACTTGTCGATGCGCCGGGTATAGCTGGACGACGTGGCGGTGATGCCATTGGCCCACGTCAGCGGATCATAGGTCGGGCTGCACTCTTCCTGGTTCGCCCGAAAGACGTTCTCACTGTCCAGCGCCGTCTCGATCTGGGCCTCCACCTGGCGTGCGTTGCCTTCGGCGTTCTGGAACGCCATGTTGGTGCGGAGATAGTTGGACGCCATGCGCTCCTGCATGCTGGTCACCTGCATGCCGGCGATACCGATCAATGCCAGCAGGATGAGCATGATGAGCGCGACGTACAGGACCGCGCCGCGCTGGGCGCTGGGAGGTGCGTGCCGGAAGGGTTGAGTACGCATGGTGGCCTCAGTTGCCGAACAGGCGGTTGCGAAGTGCGACGCTGGTCTGATAGACCGCACGCATGCGCCCATCCGTTGGCGTGGTGTAGGTGACCCCCATTGATACCAGCGACGCATTGGTATCGGCCTGCTGCACGGCGGAGGGATCGGGGCTGGCCATCAACAGGCCGATCTGCACGACACCCACACGACGCCAGGACTTGGTGGCGTTATCGGCAGACAGCGTTCCCTGTACAGCAGCCGCCGTGCCCTGGCGATCGATATAGCCCGACGGCGCGGTGGTCGTGTACAGGTTGCGATCCTGCCCATACAGCAGCTGCATGTTTTCCACACCCTCCACCAACGGCTCTGGAGCGGATGCGATGAGAGCACCATCTGGAACAGCACTGAACCGCACCCGGTACAACGAGCTCTGCTTGGTGGTCGAGTCGTACCCGACGTAATACACCGCACTTTCCGCGCGGTACAGCATCGCCTGCCCGACCGTGTAGCCTCGCGTGAACGTGCGGCCCCCATTGAGCTTGCCCGCATCGAAACTCACGCTGGCCTCAGTGGCGTTCACTGCTTTTGCCTGGAACACAGTTGCCGACAGGCAATCGGCAACGCCGAACAGACCAGGATTACTCATGCCGCTGCGCACGACAGGCAGCAGAGCCGCATTGAAACTCAGGACCGGTTTGTCCGCCGTGCCCCCGACCAACGTGACCGGGACACCATCAGGCATGAGGTAACGCAGCGCGATGATGTCGCTGCCATTGACCCGGTTCGTCAGCGCGTTGGCAATCGCATCGGGGAGCGCAGGCGTGTAGGCGGTGCCGCCGGTGCCAGGCGTGGCGGAAATCGTCAGCGGCTTGCCTGGCTGGGTGTCCGTTGCCTCGTACCCCTGGATGGAGCGGGTGAAGTCCAGCACGGGGTTGTTGGCGCCATCAAGCGTCGAGACGAGCGATCCTGGCGACTGCAGCGTATGCGCCTGGTCGTTCACGCAACCAAAATGCCCCGCCATGCGGATCTCGCGCTGCAGCGTGTCCATTGCGAAACGGCTGTTTTCCTGCACACGTGCCAGGCCTTCGGAAAGCTGGTACGCGGTACGCGACGCAGAGAACACCTGCACCACGGCCAGCATGATGATCAGACCGATGACCAGGGAAATCATCAGTTCGATCAACGACATGCCGCGCATGCGCCGTGCGGAGAATTGGGTGCGGCTCACAGGCGGGTACTCGCAGTGAAAGTGAGGTCCGTGGCGTCGGCCTTCCAGCGTTCATCGCCCCAGGTGACCCGAACTTCGTACTGGGCGCCGTTGCGCACGATCTGCGCCGTGGCGTTGGCGCCCAACGCCTTGCCCAGCCGGCAGCGCCAGTCAGTCATGTAGGTGGCAGGTTCCAGCTGCGTGTCAGTTACCGGCGCGCAGTTGGTCGTCGTGGCGGTATAGCTGCCGACGTACTTTGGAGCCGCCACTCTGTTGGCGCGGATCTGATCGAGCATTTCATAGCTCAGGTTGGTCGCCTGCGTGCGGAAGTTGGCACTCTGCACGTAACGCACATTCATGGTCTGCAGCAGCGCAAAGCCGAGCAGGCCAAAACCCAGCACCAGGATCGCGATCAGCACCTCGATCAGGGTGAAGCCGGACTGCCTGCGACCGAGCGTAACGTGGCGGGGGAAGGATCGACGGTTCACTTGCAGGCTTCCTTCTGCAGCCGCACCTGGCCGGTGAGCGAAATGGTCATGCGCCGTTGCAGCGGTGTGTCGCTGCAGTCGGTTGGCCGCAGGGTGATGTTCTGGACTGCGGCAGCCCGGCTGCGGCCACGTGGATCGAAGGCGATGCTGAGGGCCTCGCCGCTGGCGCCCTGCATCTGGCTGCGTGCCTCCGCAAAGCGCAGCACCGCCTCGCCGTTGTCGAAGCTGCCATTTCCATTGGTGTCATTCCAGACCATCCAGCCATCGGCCCAGCTGCTGCCATCACAGGCAGTCCCCGCCTTGGATGCACAGACCCCGCCACCGCGGGTTCCGCGGATGGCCTCCGAACGCGCCAGGGCAAGGGCGCCCATCAGCTCATTGCTGGTGGTCGCCATCCGGTTGGAGCGGATGGTACTGCGGAAACTGGGATACGCGATGGTGCTCAGCATTGCCAGCACGGCAACCGTGACCATCAACTCGACCAGCGTGAAGCCCGTGGACCGGCGCAGTGACATGGAACGCTCCCCAGCGTGTTGGTGGCCACGATGGCGCACCCGGGTGCCGCCGGCAAGCGGCGGCAGGATGAACGGTCAGAACGGGGCGACGGGCGTCAAAGCATTGACGTGCCCTGCCCTTCCCGCGGGCTTTGGATGGGGTCGGAGCCCCTTCGGGGGTCCGACCCCGCGCGGCCCGGCTGGCGGCCCCTGGATGGGGTCGGAGCCTCTTCGGGGATCCGACCCCGGGCAGTCGGTCAGGCCAGCACCTGGTAGCAGGGCTGGTATTCGCCGGAGATCTTCATCCGGCGCTGTTCGACGAAGGCGCGCAGCAGCGCGTCCAGGGCCTGCATCATGTCGGCGTCGCCGTGGATCTGGAACGGCCCGAACTCCTCGATGCGGCGCATGCCATCTTCCTTCACGTTGCCGGCCACGATGCCGGAGAACGCCCGGCGCAGGTCGGCCGCCAGCGCATGCGGGGCGCGGCCGTGGTGCAGGTCCAGCGCGGCCATCGCCTCGTGGGTCGGCACGAACGGCTGCTGGTACTCCCACGGGATCTCGATGGACCAGTTGAAGAAGAACGAATCCTTCTGCGCCAGGCGATGCTCGCGCACCTGCTTGATGCCGCTGGCCATCTTGCGGGCCACCGCCACCGGGTCACCGATGATGATCTCGTAACGCTCGGCCGCGGCATCGCCCAGGGTCAGGCGGATGAACCGGTCGATCTGCTCGAAGTACGGCGCGGCCACGGTCGGGCCGGTCAGGATCAGCGGGAACGGCAGGTCCTTGTTCTCCTCGCGCAGCAGGATCCCGAGCAGGTACAGGATCTCTTCGGCCGTGCCGACGCCGCCGGCGAACACGATGATGCCGTGGCCGATGCGGACGAAGGCCTCAAGGCGCTTCTCGATGTCCGGCATGATGACCAGGTGGTTGACGATCGGGTTCGGCGACTCGGCGGCAATGATGCCCGGCTCGGTCAGGCCGATGTAGCGGGTGACCGTCTTGCGCTGCTTGGCATGGGCGATCGTGGCGCCCTTCATCGGGCCCTTCATCGCGCCCGGGCCGCAGCCGGTGCAGATGTCCAGGCCACGCAGGCCCAGCTCGTAACCGACCTGTTTGGTGTACAGGTACTCGTCGCGGCCGATCGAGTGGCCGCCCCAGCAGACCACCAGGTTAGGGTCGCCCGGGTTGAGGATGCGCGCGTTGCGCAGCAGGCCGAACACCGCGTTGGTGATGCCTTCCGAAGACTCCAGCTCGGCCGCGTAGGCCGGGCCCATCTCGATGGCCATGTAGGCCAGGTCGCGGACCACTGCGAACAGCAGCTCGGCCACGCCGCGGATGATCTCGCCGTCGACGAAGGCCATCGCCGGGGCGTTGACCAGGTCGATGCGCACGCCGCGATCCTGCTGCGCCACCTGGATGTCGAAATCAGGGTAGAGATCACGCGCCGCGCGCGGATCGTCCGAGGCACTGCCACTGGTCAGCACCGCCAGCGCGCAGCGGCGCAGCAGCTCGTGCATGCCGCCACCGGAGGCATCGCGCAGGCGCGCGACCTCGGCCCGCGACAGCACATCCAACCCACCGCGCGGGTAGATCCGCGCATCCTGCACCGGCAGCGCGCGGGCTGCCTTTTCGTTCGTCGTCATATCCAACTTTTCGCTTCCTTCAAGGTTTCCGACTGTACTGCCGCCCCCTTAAAAAGCAAAACGGCCGGGAAACCCGACCGTTGGATAGGTGCTGCCCGCGTTCGCCGTTCCGGGACCGCCAGGCGGCGTAGTGCGCCGCGCACGAGAGGGGATGCTACGCCCCCGCCAGCACGCCCGCAAGGACTTTCGCCTGAACGGAAAACGGCCGGGTTTCCCCGGCCGTTTCCGTGTGCAGCAACTCCGTCAGTTCATCAGAACTGATAGCGGAAGCCCAGCTGCACCGACCACTGCGACACGCCGACGTCGAAGCCGTCTGCGTCGTTGTTGGCCACGACCGGGGCATCCGCATTGCGGAAGTTGTACACGTACTTGCCGTCCTGGATGCCCTGCAGGGTTGCGACGCGGGCATCAGCAAAGAAGCCGTAGTCGTAGATGTTGCCCCACTTCTTGTTCAGCATGTTGCCGACGTTCTGGATGTCGATCCACACTTCCGACTTGTGGCCCTTCATGAAGCCCGGCAGCTGCTGGCTGACACGGATATCGAAGGTGTTGATCCAGCCGGTACGGAAACCGTTGGCCGGAGCATAGCTGCCTGCGTACTTCGCCAGCTGCGGGTTGGCAGCCAGCCATTCGTAGAACGACTTCTCCATCGCCGCATTCGGGGTGAACTTGCCGGTGACCCGGTCGACGTCACCGAACAGCACTTCACCCGCCTTCGGCACGTAGAACAGGTCGTTCGCCGAGCGGCTGTCGCCGTTGGCATCGTTCACGAAGACGTAGCTGTACGGACGGCCACTACGGCCTTCGTACACCAGACCGATCTTGGTTTCGTAATCGCCGAAGAACTTGTGCTTCCAGTTCAGCGAGCCCGACACGCGGTCACGGATCTGGTAGCGCGAGGTGTTCTCGGTTTCGCTATTGGCGTTGAAGGCGTACTGGTAGCCCCAGCCCGAGCTGGCGGTGGAGCTGGTCAGCGAACCGACTTCGGTCGCGTCGGTGTAGGTGTAGCCCAGGTTCCAGGACCAGTCGCTGCCTTCCGACCACGGCTTGCTCAGCGACGCGGTGAACTGCGAAGTGCGGCCCTTGTCGGTGTTGGCAATTTCGTACACCGAGTCGTAGGCGCGGTTACGGCCGGCGCGTGCGTCGTCGTTGATCCACAGGAAGTTGTTGCGCGCGGTCGCGTAGTACAGATCACGGCCATCCGGACCCACCTGCTGCACCGGCCCCAGGTTCAGGTTCTTGTAGTACAGCGCGTCCTTGACCTTGGTGACCAGCAGTTCGGCCGATGCCACGATGCCATTCCACGGCAGCTCGTGATCGAAGGCCAGGTTGGCCTTGTAGACCGACGGCATGTTGAAGTCACTGCCGACGAAGTTGACGTTCTGGCGGTTCGAACCCGGGGTGGTCGGGACCGGCTGGCCGTCCTTGTTCGGGCTGAACTGCAGCGTCGGGTCGTTGCGGGTGTAGGAATAGACCGAGTTGTTGAAGCCGGTCGCCGAGTAGCTGTTGCTCAACCACACCTGCGGGGCATCACCCTGGAACAGGCCCACGCCGCCGCGCAGCTGGGTCGGACGCTCGGTGTCGAAGGTGTAGTTGAAGCCGAAGCGCGGCTGGACCAGGAACTTGTTGCTCAGGACCTTGCTGTTGTCGTTGCCGAAGAAGGCCGACGCCGCGGCGTTGTAGGCCGGGGCCGGGCTGGTGTCGGCACGGTCGGCACGCACGCCCATGGTCAGCGTCAGGTTGCTGTTGACATACCAGGTGTCCTGCACGAACAGGGCCAGGTTGCTGAACTTGTAGTCAGCCGGAATCGAGCCCGGGGTGCGTTCCGGGTTGTAGTTGTAGCTGCTCCAGCGGCCAGCGGCGAAATTATCCAGGCCGTAGAAGGTGTAGGCACCCCACGAGTTGGCACCGAAATAGTTGTAGATGTCGTTGGTGTCGTACGACGCACCGAACTTGACGTCGTGGTCACCCAGGGTCCAGGTGGCGGCGGCGTAGTAGTTCCATGCCTTGGTCTGCAGGATGTTGTTCTGCGAATTGACTTCGGTACCGAGGTACAGCGAGTCACCCGTCGGCGCAGTCTCGCTGCCCTGGAAATAGATGCGGATGCTCGGCGCGTCGGTGGGCACGTTGCGGATCGCCGAGTACTCGCGGTACGAAGCCTTCAACTCGGTCGAGAAGTTGTCGGACCAGTCACTGAACAGCTGGGCGACGTAGCTCTCGTTGGTCTTGTCATGCTGGTACCAGTACGAGCTCAGCGAGGCCGTGCTGGTGCTCATGCCGTTGATGCGCAGCTTGCTCTGGTCGATCTTGCTGTAACGGAAGTTGGCGCGGTGGTTGTCGCTGATGTTCCAGTCGAGCTTCAGCGCGTACTCTTCCATCTCGGTGTCGCCGTTGCTTTCCAGGCCACCGGCGTTGATGCCGTAGCCCTGGGCGATCTGCTGCGCGCGGGTCACGTCGGCCAGGGTGAACTGCGGGTTGGCCTTGCCCAGCGCGGTGCCGCTCAGGTCTGCGCCCGGTGCGGCCTGCTTGAACTTCTCGTAGTTGGCGAAGAAGAACAGCTTGTCCTTGACGATCGGGCCACCCACGGTCATGCCGTAGGTTTCTTCCTTGGTGAAGCCCTTGAACGGCTGGCCTTCCGGGTTGTCACCGAACCAGTCGCCGTCACGGTAAGTGCCGTAGACCGAACCGTGGAAATCATTGGTACCGGACTTGGTCACCGCATTGACGGTGGCACCGGCGGCGGCAGCGATGCTGACGTCGTAGTTGGACAGGTTGATGTCCAGCGCTTCGATGGCTTCCATCGCGACCGGCTGGCGGCGGGTCGGCATGTTGTTGCCTTCCAGGCCGAAGGTGTCGCTGGCCGAGACGCCGTCGATGTTGATCGAGTTGAAGCGCGGGTTCTGGCCACCGGCCGAGATCGAGCCCGAGGCGCGGTCGATGAAGGTCACGCGCGGGTCAAGGCGCATCAGATCCTGGATGTTGCCGCCGATGGACGGCGCAACTTCGATCTGCTGCTGGCTGAGGTTGGTGCCCGAGCCCATCTTGGTGGCGCTGAACACTTCCGAGCCGCCGCCGACGGCGGTGACCTGCACGGTGTCCAGGTTGGTGGCAGCAGCCAGGTCGCCGGACAGGGTGGCGTTGATGGTGCCGGTCTGGTTCACGCCCAGGTAGACGCCATCTTCGGTCTTGGTGCCTTCACCCGGCTTGGTGATGGTGATCGAGTACGGACCACCCACGCGCAGGCCGCGGGCGTTGTAACGACCGGCCGCATCGGTGGTGGCACGCGAAACGGTGCCCGACTCGGTGTGGGTGATGGTGACTTCGGCGCCGGCGACGGGCTGGCCCGCGCGGGAGATCACCTGGCCGCCGACACCGGCAGAGGTGCTCTGGGCGAAGGCGGGGGCGGCGGCGAGTGCAGCCACGAGACCAAGGGTAAGCTTGGACATCCGGAGTGGGTGGGTCATTTTTCGGTAGCCTCGATGCGAGTTGGCGATGGCGGAAAAAAAGCGCATCCAACCAGCCTTGCGGGCGGCTGACTGGACATTTATCTGGGGTTCCCTACCGTGAACGGCAGCTGCCGCAACGGTTAACACTAGATTAACACGCTACGCCTGCAATGTGACGGTTGTGCGACAAACGGCACGGGATCGCAACTCGATCGTGACGGAACCTTCATTCCGTCTTTTCGTCCAGTTAACCGGCGGCGGTAGCGCTACTTGCGTCAAGTACCTGCCCGCGCCACGGGGCGCCCGCCGTCGAAAGCAGCGCTACGGCCGCAGCGGCGGGCTTTTCCGGGCCTTGGGCAGCAGGATCCTGGTCAACTGAATAGGCGCGAGCCCGCAGGGCGGTGCGCAATGGGCCCGGATACAGGCCACTTACCCGGACGGGGGTACGGCCCAATTCATCGTGCAGGCTGGCAATCAGCCCCCGCAGTCCGTGCTGGGCCACGCCATAGCCGCCCCAGTAGGCCTGCCCCACCCTTTCCGGGGCATCGACAGCGAACACCATCGCCGCATCTTCGCGCTGTTTCAGCAGCGGCAGGCAGGCCTGGGCCAGCCACGCCGGGGCGGTCAGGGTGACGTGCACGGCGCGGGCGAAACTGGCCGGGTCGGCCAGCTCGAAGGGGGTCAGGCCGGGAAAATGCGCGGCACAGACCAGCAGGCCGTCCAGCCGCCCCAGCTCACGCTGCAGGGCCTGGGCCAGTTCGGCATAGTCATCGGGGCCGGCACCTTCCAGGTCCAGCGGATACAGCAGGGGCTCGGGACCCACGGCCTGCACCTGGGCGTAGACCCGGTCCAGCCGGCGCGGCTTGCGGCCCATCAGCACCACGGTGGCCCCGGCTTCGGCAGCGGCCACGGCCGCGGCACTGCCCAGCCCGCCACCGGCACCGGCGATGACGACCACGCGATCCTGCAGGGGACGGCCATCGAGCGCCGTATCGGTCGCTGACGTCGATGGCCAAGCACTCATCCCTGGGTGGCCTCTTCGACGATGCGCTTGAGCTCGCCGGCTTCGAACAGCTCCATGACGATGTCACAGCCGCCGATCAACTCCCCGTTGATGAACAGCTGCGGGAACGTCGGCAGGTTGGAGAAGCGCGGCAGGTTGGCGCGGATCTCCGGTTCCTCCAGCACGTTGACCGTGCGCAGGGCGACGGCGCCGGCGGCCATCAACGCCTGCACGGCACGGCTGGAAAAGCCGCACATCGGGTATTGCGGGGTGCCCTTCATGAACAGCACGAGCGGGTAACGATCCACCTCGGCCTGGATTTGCTGCATTACCGCCACACCTCACTCCTTGCTTCGCCGGACAAACCGACCGCAGTGGTCGGCTAGACTGCCCACGGTAGCCACCATTGTAAGCCGATGGAACCGGCTGCCGCCGTCCCCCTGGCCACGAACCTGTCCATGCCCGTCGAATTGCCTGCCCTGCCCTACCTTTCCGGCTCCCTGCAGCCGCACCTGTCCGCGCAGACCGTGGAACTGCACTACGGCCGCCATCATCGCGCCTACGTGGATGCGGTCAATGCCGCCATCGTCGGTACCGAATGGGAAGAAGCGCCGCTGGAAGAGATCGTCCGCCAGGCCCAGGGCACGCTGTTCGATGCGGCCGCCCAGGCCTGGAACCACGGTTTCTACTGGCAGTGCCTGCGCCCGCGTGGTGGCGGCGAGCCGCAGGGCCGGCTGGGTGAGCTCATCAAGCGCCAGTTCGGCGATGGCCAGCGCCTGCGCGAGGAGTTCAACCGCGCCGCGCTGGGGCTGTTCGGCTCGGGCTGGGTCTGGCTGGTGCAGCACCCTGGCGGCCAGCTCGGCATCCAGGCGACCCGCAACGCAGGCACGCCGCTGACTGGCGAGAGCACCCCGCTGCTGTGCTGCGATGTGTGGGAACACGCGTATTACACCGACTACCAGAATGAGCGCACGCGCTATCTGGAAGGGTTCTGGCAGCTGGTCAACTGGGAATTCGCCGAGAGCCAGCTGCGCTGAGGTGGACAGACACCCGCCGGGCATGGCCCGGCGCTACCGGCTTTGCGCGGCTCTGGTAGATGCCCACCTTGGTGGGCAATGCCGGCCGGCGGCCGGCACCAGCCGATTCAGCGGTTGCGCAGCGCGTGCACCGCTGGCGCCACCTGGTCCTGGCGGTCCAGCTCCAGGCCGACCTGTACCAGCGCATCGGCCAACGCATCGGCATCATCGTCACGCAGGGTGGCATGGCCGACCTTGCGGCCGTCGCGCGGCTGCTTGCCATAGTCATGCCAATGGCCACTGGCCTGGCCCAGCACCGGCGCCGCATCGGGCATCGCGCCCAGCCAGTTCAGCATGCAGGCATGGCCGAGCATGCGGGTGCTGCCCAGCGGCAGGCCCAGCACGGCCCGCAGGTGGTTCTCGAACTGCGAGGTCTCGCTGCCTTCGATGGTCCAGTGACCGGAGTTGTGCACGCGCGGCGCCATCTCGTTGGCCAGCAGCTCGCCATCGCGGCAGAACAGCTCCAGCGCGAACACGCCCACGTAGCCCAGGTGTTCGGCCACGCGGCGCGCGTAACCAATCGCCGCCTCATGCTCGGTATCCGACAGCACGGCCGGGGCCACGCTGGCCGACAGCACGCCATCCACATGCCAGTTGCCGGTGACCGGCCAGGCCTGGAAGCTGCCATCACGGCCGCGCACGGCGACCACGCTCACTTCGCGCTGGAAGGCGACAAAGCCCTCCAGGATCAGGCCGGTGCGCTCGACCTGGGCGCCGAGGGCGTCCCAGGCGGCGTCGATGTCGGCCTCGCTGCGCAGGCGGAACTGCCCCTTGCCGTCATAGCCGAGGCGGCGGGTCTTGAGGATGCACGGCAGGCCGAATTCGGCGACCTTCGCGGCCAGCTCGTCACGGCTGCGGATATCGGCGAAGGCCGGCAGCGGAATGCCCAGCTGCTGGAACAGGGTCTTCTCGCTCAGCCGGTCCTGCGCGACGGCAAGCGCCGACGGCGGCGGGTAGACCGGCACCTGGTCGGCCAGCCACTGCGCACTGTCGGCCGGAACATTCTCGAAATCGAAGGTGACCACATCGACCTTGGCGGCAAACTCGGCCAGGGCCTTGCGATCATCGAACGCGGCCACGGTGAGCGGCGCCAGCGGGCCGCTGCAGGCGTCGGCCGCCGGGTCGTACAGCTCGAAGCGCAGCCCCAGCGGCGCGCCGGCCAGGACCATCATGCGGGCGAGCTGTCCGCCGCCCAGGATGCCAACGGTCAGGCTCATTGGCGCGGATCGTCGTGAGCCATGACATCTTCGGTCTGGCGGGTGCGGAAGGCCTCCAGCGCCTGGCCGATGGCCGGCAGGTCGCTGGCCAGCATCGCCGCGGCAAACAGCGCCGCGTTGGACGCACCAGCATTGCCGATGGCGAAGGTGGCGACCGGGATGCCGGCCGGCATCTGCACGATCGACAGCAGCGAATCCATGCCGTTGAGGGCCTTGGACTGCACCGGCACGCCCAGTACCGGCACGGCGGTCTTGGCGGCGATCATGCCCGGCAGGTGCGCGGCCCCGCCGGCACCGGCGATGATCGCGCGCAGGCCGCGCGGGCCCGCCTCTTCTGCATAGCTGAACAATACGTCCGGGGTGCGGTGGGCGGAGACCACCTTCACTTCGAACGGAACACCCAGGGCTTCAAGCTTCTGGGCGGCGTGCTGCATGGTTTCCCAGTCCGAGCGGGAACCCATGACGATGCCGACAAGCGGCGCGATCGGGTTGGGGGTCATTGGCCGTCACCTGCCTTAAAGACGTATTCTAGCCGTCTTCCACGCAAGACGAAGAACCATGGATCGCAAGCTGCTTGACCTGCTGGTGTCGCCGGACACCCGCCAGCCCCTGTCCCTGCTGGATGGCAAGGGCCTGGAAGCCCTCAACAAGGCCATTTCCGCCGGTTCGGTCAACAAGGCCGACGGCAACCCGCTGGCCCAGCCGCTGCGCGAGGCGCTGGTCACCCGCGACCGCAAGCAGGTGTTCCGGGTCGACGACGGCATTCCGGTGCTGCTGGCCGAAGAGGCCATCCCGACCGCGCAGATCGCCGACTTCCCCGCCGCATGACCGCCCTGCCGACGCCGGATGCGGCCCTCGTCGCGGCCGATGTCGCCCGCGCGTTGGCCGAGGACCTGGGCAGCGGTGACGTCACCGCCGCCCTGCTGCCCGACCAGGCCGACAGCGCCTACCTGCTGTGCAAGCAGGATGATGCGGTGATCGCCGGCCGCCCCTGGTTCGACGCCACCCATCGGGCGCTCGACCCGGACGTCCGCATCGAATGGCGCGTGGCCGAGGGCGACCGCGTCGCCGCCGGCACCGTGCTGGCCCTGCTGCACGGGCGCAGCCGCAGCCTGGTCAGCGCCGAGCGCACCTCGCTGAATTTCCTGCAGACCCTGTCCGGCACCGCTACCGCCACCGCCCGCTACGTGGCCGCCGTGGCCGGCACCGGCACGCGCATCCTCGATACCCGCAAGACCCTGCCCGGCCTGCGCCTGGCGCAGAAGTACGCGGTGCGCTGCGGCGGCGGTGACAACCACCGCTTCGGCCTGTACGACACTGTGATGCTGAAGGAAAACCACATCCGCGCCGCCGGCTCGCTGCCGGCTGCGGTGGCTGCCGCGCGCCAGCAGTGGCCGTCGTTGCCGCTGGTGGTGGAGGTGGAAGACCTGGAGCAGCTGCAGCAGGCACTGGATGCCGGCTGCGAGCGCATCCTGCTGGACGACTTCGATGCCGCGCTGCGCCGCGAGGCCGTGCGCATCACCGCCGGCCGCATTCCGCTGGAAGTCTCCGGCAGTGTCGGTCTGGAGGGATTGCGGGCGATTGCCGAGGACGGCGTGGACTGCATTTCCATCGGCGGCCTGACCAAGCACGTGCAGGCCATCGACCTGTCGCTGAAGCTGGGGCCGCCGCCGGGCTGAGGGCGGATCCGGGCGCCACCGCTTCGCTCGCCGGGCATGGCCCGGCGCTACCGGTCCGGAGGCTTTCACGATTCGGCTACGCCTGCCTCTGCGACGCTGCGGCCATCCCCCACAGGAGCCGCGCATGCGCCGGATGCTCTTGCCTGCCTGCCTGCTGCTGGCCGCCGCGCCGCTGTCAGCCGCCGCCGCCGAAGCCTGCGACGTGCCACCCCGCTTCGGCCTCAGTCCGCTGGCGATCTCCATCCGCAATGCCGCCTGCAACGAACACCGGCTCTGGTACCGCCCCTTCATCGACCGCGAGGGGCGCGCGGCCAGCCTCAGCGTCACCGAAGCGGAGAACGAGAACCTGGCCGACAACGGCCTGATCGCCTGGCAGCGCGTAGCCAGCTACTGGCGCGACAGCGGCACGCTCAACGCGATGGGCAGCATTCCCGGCGCCAGCAGCTGCCTGGCGCCACTGGGCACGCGCTACACCGACAGCGACTGCCGCGCCTTCCTGGTTGACAACCCGTGGTCGGCTGCGTTCATTTCCTGGGTGATGACCCGCGCCGGCGTGCCGGGCTTCACCACTTCGCCGCGGCATATCGACTACATCCGCGCCGCCTACCAGGCAGGGCCTTCCGGCGTGCCGTACCGGCTGACGGATCCGGCCACGGCCAAGCCTGCACCGGGCGACCTGCTGTGCTTCCTGCGCGACCGCAGCAGCACGCTGAGCTACAGCGGGCTGGTGAAGGCGCTGGGCAACGGCTCGGTCGGCCACTGGAAATCGCATTGCGAAGTCGTGGTGGCGGCCAACCTCGGCGGCGACCAGACCCTGTACCTGGTGGGCGGCAACGTGATGAACAACGTGGCCATGCGCCTGCTGCAGCTGGACCGCACGGGCCTGATCCAGCTGCCGCCCGCACGCGATCGCAGCAGCACCGGCATCGACCCCAGCTGCACGCCCGGCCGCGAGGACGAATGCAGTTTCAACCGCCAGGACTGGGCGGCACTGCTGCAGCTGACGGCCCCCGCTTCGCGCGTGGCACCGCCGCCGGTTGCACCAGCTACGAACGGACAATGAGCAGTGTGGCTTGATCCGCTGCGCGTTCGCCGCCATCTTGGCGGGATCGACCCTGCACGCGTGACGCCATGCCTACCCTGTTGTTGCTGCTGATTGCCGGCGGCATCGTCTACTTCTTCTGGAATGCCGCGCGTTCCGCCGCCGAACGTGCCATCGAACTCGGCCGCAACGCCTGCCGCGCCGCCGACGTGCAGTGGCTGGACCAGGCGGTGCATGCCACCGGCATGCGCCTGTCGCGCGGCGAGGATGGGCGGCTCGGCTTCGAGCGCACCTTCAAGTTCGAGTATTCCTACGACGGCATCGATCGCCACGTCGGCCGCATGGTGCTGCGCGGCGACCAGCTGGTGTCGTTCACCGGCCCGGGTGCGGCGCGGATCAGCCAGATCCGCGCGGATGTGGAAGACGCAGAGGACGTATGAACCCGGTAGCGCCGGGCCATGCCCGGCGAGCGCAGCGGCAGCAGTGTGCCGACCAACGGTCGGCACCTACCGCTACTTCACAACGCGCAGTGTCGGGCGGCCCTTCGGCGGCGGCGTGGTCGGTGGGCGGTCGTCCGGCGGCGTGTCATCCGACGGGGTCTCGCCTTCGTGCAGCAGCTCGTCGCTGGTCGGTGCCGGTTCGGTGCCCGGAATATCGTCCGGCAGCGCCATGCCCTGCCCGGTCTCGCGCGCGTACACGGCCAGCACCGCACTGATCGGCACCTGCACCGGATAGCTGGTACCGGAGAAGCGGGCCGAGAAGCTCACCATCTCGTTGTTGATCATCAACTGCACCACCGCGCGCTCGGCGATGTTGAGCACCACGCGGCCATCCTTCACCGCCGAAGGCGGCACCTGGACGCCGGGAACGCCGGCATCGACCAGGATGTGCGGGGTCAGCTGGTTGTCGTTGATCCATTCCACCAGCGCCCGCAGCAGGTACGGGCGGTGGCTGGTCATGTGGAAGAAGTCGTCGGTCATGCGTGAAGTGTACGCGCCCGACGCCCCTGCCGGGGCGGATCACCTGCACGCCGGTGAGCATGCAGACGGAATGCGCCCGCCAGACTCAGACCGGCAGGTCGCGCAGCTTCTTTTCCTGCTCGGTCAGGCTGCGGACGAAACCGGGGTGGCGGAAGATGCGATTACCGTAATCCTCGATGGCCTTGCCATCCTTGGGCAGCGGCACGTCCAGCGACTGCAGCCGCCAGATGATCGGCGCCATCGCGCAGTCAGCCAGGCTCATTTCCGGGTTGAGGAAGAACTTGCTGGCCTTGAACAGCGGCAGCGAGGCGGTCAGCAGTTCCTTCAGCCTTTTGCGACCGGCTTCGGCCTGGGTCTTGTTGCCCAGCTGGATGGCCTGCACCTGCGGCACCCAGTCGTGCTCGATGCGCAGCATGGCCAGGCGGATGCGCGCACGCGAGAGCGGATCGACCGGCATCAGCGGCGGATGCGGGTAGCGCTCGTCGAGGTACTCGCTGACCACCGAGGCGGCGTACAGCACCAGCTCGCGCTCGACCAGGGTCGGCACCGAGTGGTAGGGATTGAGGTCGATCAGATCTTCAGGCGGGTTCTGCGGATCGACAGGAACAGAGTCATAGCTGACCCCTTTGGCCGCCAGAACCAGGCGGACCCGGTGGCACAGGACATCATCGTTCGAGGAAAACAGCGTCAGTGTATTGCGCATGCGTACGCTCGCCGCCATCAAAGGCTCTCCTACGACAGGAGACCGCCTGCCGCATCGGCGCCGCCAGCACCGTGCTGGCGGTCGACTCCTCCCCGAGTGTGCAACCGAGCATCACAAAAGCCAATAGGCTTTGCGTCGTGCCGGCAGCAGAATCAGTGCACGTCCTTCCAGTATTCCTTCTTCAGCAGGTACAGCAGGAAGGTCAGCAGGGCCAGGAACAGGATCACCCACACGCCCAGCTGCTGGCGCTTCAAGGCGGCCGGTTCACCGGCGTATTCAAGGAAGTTGGTGATGTCCCGCACGGCCTGGTCGTACTGCCCGGCATCGACGTTGCCCGGCGTTTCCAGCCGCAGACCGGTGACCGGCGGATCCATGCCCGGTGCCTCGGCCTTGCCATGCACCGCGTGCTGCAGGCCCTGCATCTCCCACAGCGGATTGGGCATGGATGCGTTGGCGAACAGGGCATTGTTCCAGCCCAGCGGCCGGCTGCTGTCCAGGTAGAACGACTTGAGGTAGGTGTAGACCCAGTCGCTGCCGCGCACCCGCGAGATCAGGCTGAGGTCCGGCGGCATCTTGCCGAACCACTTCTCCGCCTGCTCCCTGGGCATCGCCACCGGGATCGGGTCGCCGATCGCCGAGCCGGTGAAGTTGAGGTTGGCCATCACCTCTTCCTCGCTCAGGCCCAGATCCTGCGCCATGCGCGAATAGCGCAGGTACTTCAGCGCGTGGCAGCCGGAACAGTAGTTCATGTACAGCTGCGCGCCGCGCTGCAGCGATGCGCGGTCACCGAGGTCGTTGCCGGCCTGCAGCAGCTTGGTGCCACCTTCGGCGGCGGAGGCCAGGAAACTGCCCAGCATCAGGGTGGCCGTCAGGGCCAGCCGGACCATCCAGCGATCAGTCATGGGTGGTCACCCTCTCCGGTACCGGTTTGGTCCTGTCCAACCTTGTCCATATCGGCATGGTGATGAAGAACGCGAAGTACAGGAAGGTCAGCACCCGCCCGACGTAGGTTTCATGCGCGTCCGTACCGGGGCCGGAGCCGATCACGCCCAGCCAGACGAAGCACACGGCGAACACGCCCAGCAGCACCTTCGAGAGCACGCCGCGGTAGCGGTAGGACTTGACCTTCGCACGGTCCAGCCACGGCACCAGGAACAGGATCGCGATGGCCGAGAACATCACCAGCACGCCGCCCAGCTTGTTGGGCACCACGCGCAACATCGCGTAGTACGGCGTGTAGTACCAGACCGGCTTGATGTGCTCGGGCGTCACCAGGCGGTTGGCCTCGGTGAAGTTGTCGTGCTCCAGGAACAGGCCACCGAAGGCCGGTGCGAAGAAGATGATGAAGGCGGCGATGATCAGCAGGAAGCCGGCGCCGACGCCATCCTTGAGCGTGTAGTACGGATGGAACGGAATGCCATCGGCCGGCGCGTTCGGCGACCAGCGGTTGCCCTTGGGCCCCTTCTTGATCTCAACACCGTCGGGGTTGTTGGAGCCCACTTCATGCAGCGCGCCCAGGTGCAGCACCACCAGCAGCAGCAGCACCAGCGGCAGGGCGATGACGTGCAGGGCGAAGAAGCGGTTGAGCGTGGCGTCACTGGGCAGGTAGTCGCCCATGATCCATTCGGTCAGGCCGTTGCCGATGACCGGTATCGCGCCGAACAGCGAAATGATGACCTTCGCGCCCCAGAACGACATCTGGCCCCACGGCAGCACATAGCCCATGAAGGCTTCGGCCATCAGCACCAGGTAGATCAGCATGCCGAGGATCCACACCAGCTCGCGCGGCTTCTGGTAACTGCCGTACATCAGGCCGCGGAACATGTGCAGGTAGACCACGATGAAGAACAGCGAGGCCCCTGTGGAGTGCATGTAGCGGATCAGCCAGCCCCACTCCACGTCCCGCATGATGTATTCGATGGAACCGAACGCCTCGGCGGCGTTGGTCTTGTAGTGCATCGTCAGGAAGATGCCGGTGACGATCTGGTTGACCAGCACCAGCAGCGCCAGCGAGCCGAAGTAGTACCAGAGGTTGAAGTTCTTCGGCGCGTAGTACTCGCTGACGTGCTTGCGGTAGACCGGCATCAGGCCGGGCGCGCGCGCGTTGACCCAGTCGGCGACGCCGCTGGCGGTACGGGCGAGGATATTGGCCATCAGGCTGCCCCCTGCGGATCGACACCGATGATGATGGTGTTGTCGTCCTGGTAGTGGTGCGCGGGCACCTTCAGGTTGATCGGCGCCGGCACGTCCTTGAAGACGCGGCCGGACATGTCGAAGCGCGACTTGTGGCAGGGGCAGAAGTAGCCGCCCTTCCACTGCGGGTCGTACGGCTCGGGTCGGATCTCGGCCACCATTTCAGGCGAACAGCCCAGGTGCGTGCACAGCCCGACCAGCACGGAGACGTCCGGCTTGATCGAACGCAGCTCGGGGTTCTGCTTGAGAACGTACTCCGGCTGCTGATCCTTCTCGCCGGACCCGGGGTCCTTGAGACGGCCATCCAGCCCATGCAGCGCGTCGAGGATCGCCTTGGACCGTTTGACGATCCAGATCGGCTGGCCACGCCATTCCACGATCAGGCGTTGGCCTTCCTGCAGGGCGCTGATGTCGGCCACCACCGGTGCGCCGGCAAGCTTGGCGCGGGCACTGGGGTTCCAGGATTTGATGAAAGGAACTGCGGTGAATCCGACGCCGACGGCGCCCACCACGGCGGTGGTGGCAGAAAGAAAACGCCGACGTCCGGTGTTGACTGGATCGTGTACCCCATCGTTGGCCATCCGGCACTCCGATATTGATTAGGTAGCTTTAAGGCTGCCAGCGGATCCGGTGGGGGCCAGAGCCGCATTGAATCATGGGCGAGTGTAGCGGAACCGTCGCGCGCCACACAACGCATTGCAACAATCTTTGTAGAGCGTGCCGACTGACAGTCGGCACCTACCAACAGTCGGCACCCACCGACAGCCAGTGCCGACCAACGGTCGGCACCTACTGCTTGGTCAAAGCGGTGCGGTAGCGGTCGGCCAGCTGGCCGACGCGGCGCACGTAGTACTGGGTTTCACTGTACGGCGGAACGCCACCGTGGCGGTCGACTGCGCCTTCGCCGGCGTTGTAGCCCGCTGCGGCCAGGGTCAGATCGCCATTGAAGCGCTTCAACAACCACGCAAGATACTGCACGCCGCCACGGATGTTCTGGCTGGCGTCGTAGGAATCGCTGACCCCGAAGCGTGCGGCGGTCGGCGGCATCAGCTGCATCAGGCCCTGCGCGCCGGCGCGGCTGAGCGCGGTCGGGTTGTAGGCCGACTCGGCATGGATGATCGCGCGCACGATCGCTTCTTCCACGCCGAACTCACGCGCGGCCGAGGCGATCTCGGTCTGGAACGAGGTGGTGTTGAGGCGCACGCTGCCGAAATCGACGCGCGGGTTGACCCCGCAGGCGTAGCAGCGCTCCATGAAACTGTAGCGGATGGTGCGTACCGGACCGAGGTTGGCGACCTGGGTCGGGCGCGCACTGGTGTAGTGGCGCACGCCGTCCTGCATGTACGAATAGACCTGCCCACTGACCATGCGGCCGCCGCGCGGGGTGGTCGCCGGCCTGGCTGCAGGGGTGGCGGCGACGGCCGAGCTGGCGGCACTGGCGGCCACGGCCACCGGGTTGCGCTCGGCGCTGGCCACCTGGGTGGCGGCCGGAGTTGTGCTGGCGGTCTGCACCGGCGCAGCGGCCGGTACGGCGCGCGGGGTCGCGGGACGGCGGGTATCGCGGCTGTAGCTGATGCTGCTGCAGCGCGCGCCGGGCACGCGCTTGCTGACATAGCTGGTGACGCCGTCGGCACCCTGGCACCTGAACAGGGTGCCGGCGCCGGCCGGCGCAGCGGTCAGCGCAGCGATGATGATCGCCGTTGTCCCCAGTATCCCCTTCATGGCGGCGAGTGTCCCAGCTTCGCCCTGCCTTGCCAAGCCGCCCCGCTCAGTCCGTGACCGCCGGCACAGCGAGCAGCTGGTCCAGCCCGGCCAGGCGCTGGGCCAGTTCGTCGCGCAGTTCCCGCGGCGAGGTCCACAGGGCCAGTGGCAGCCGGTCCAGGCTGAGGATCTGGGCCAGCATCATGCCGCGGCTCTCGGCGCCCATGCGCAGCAAGCAATGGTCAGGCCCCTCGGGCTCCAGCACCCCGCACCAGGGCGGAATGCGACCCTCCAGCTCGGCCAGGCTGCCGACCAGGCGCAGGGTGGCCTGCAGGGTGAAAGGCGCCTGGCTCACGGCCTGCCGCACCATCACGTCGGGCGGCGCGGGGGTGCGTCGGTGCAGGCCAGCCCCGGGCTGCAGCTGCACCGCGCCCATCCGGTCCACGCGCAGGGTGCGCCAGTCCTCGCGGACCAGATCCCAGGCCAGCAGGTACCAGCGACGGCCGTAGTTGACCAGGTGCTGGGCCTCGACCTGGCGCTGGGTCAGCACGTCCTGCGCGCTGCGGTATTCAAAGGACAGCCGGGCGGCCTGCCGGCAGTGCTGGGCCAGGCGGCCGAGCAGGCGCGCATCGGTGGCCGGCAGGTCGGACAGGGTGGCGGTGGCCGCGTGTACCTCGCCGGCCTGCTGGCGGCGCCGCGCCGGCACCAGCGGGTCGAGCTTGGACAGCAGGCCGCGGGCGGTCTCGTCGATGCCGGACAGGGTGGCCGAGGCGGCCCGCAGGGCAATGGCCAGGGTGGTCGCCTCTTCCTCGTCCAGCAGCATCGGCAGCACGGGCGCGCCGGTGCCGAGCCGGTAGCCGCCGCCTACCCCGGCCGAAGCCTGTACCGGGTAGCCGAGCTCGCGCAGGCGTTCGACATCGCGGCGGATGCTGCGCCGGTCCACACCCATGCGCTCGGCCAGCTCGGCGCCGGACCAGTGCCGGCGGGCCTGCAGGAGCGAGATCAGGCGCAGCAGTCGATGAGCGGTATGGCGCATGAAGAATCGAGGACAGAAATCGTCCGCGATTGTGCCCCAGCATGGCCTTCCGCTTCACCACCCACCGCAAGGAGCCCTGCCATGTCTGCACGCCAGATCACCCTCTACCACGCCGCCCGTTCCCGCTCGAGCGGCGCCGTCGCCCTGCTCGAGGCACTCGGCGCCGACTACCGGCTGCAGGTGCTGGACCTGAAGGCCGGCGCCAACCTGGCCCCGGCCTACCTGGCCATCAACCCGATGGGCAAGGTGCCGGCCATCATCCACAACGGCGCGCTGGTGACCGAACAGGTGGCCATCTACCTGTACCTGGCCGACCTGTACCCGGAAGCCGGGCTGGCGCCGCCGATCGGCGATGTGAATCGCGGCCCCTACCTGCGCTGGATGGCCTTCTACGGCGCCTGCTTCGAGCCGGCGATGACCGACAAGGCGCTGCACCGCGAGCCGCCGCCGCGGATGATGTCGCCCTACAACGATGCCGAAACCGTGCTGCAGGTGATCGAGGCGCAGTTGGGGCAGGGCCCGTACCTGCTGGGCGAGGCCCTGAGCGCGGCCGACATCCTGTGGGGCAATGCGCTGGGCTGGATGCGTGAATTCGGGCTGGTACAGCCGGCTCCGGCCACTGCGGCCTATATTGATCGGATGGGCACGCTGGCCGCGTTCGACCGCTCGCGGCAGATCGACGCAGAGCTGGTGGCGGCGTAAGAGCAGCCGAGCGTGGGCTCGGCTCTACAACAGCGCGGCGGGCGGCGTGGGATGCGGGTAGAATTGCCCGCTTTCCCGCCACCCGAATGGATTAAGCGCCATGACCGGGACGCCAGACGTCTTTCCGCCCGCCTCGGGCGGTACCCCGCTCGTTGCCCTGCCCACTGGTCCGCGCAAGCCCGACCAGGTCAAAGGCAAGCTTTACATAAAGACCCACGGTTGCCAGATGAACGAGTACGACTCGGCCAAAATGGCCGACGTGCTTGCCGCCAGCGATGGCCTGGAACTGACCGACACCCCGGACGACGCCGACGTCATCCTGGTCAACACCTGCTCCATCCGCGAAAAGGCGCAGGAAAAGGTGTTCAGCCAGCTGGGCGTGTGGAAGAGCCTGAAGAACAAGGGCCGCGAAGTCATCATCGGCGTGGGCGGCTGCGTGGCCTCGCAGGAAGGCGAAGCGATCATCAAGCGCGCGCCGTTCGTGGACCTGGTGTTCGGCCCGCAGACCCTGCACCGGCTGCCGGAACTGATCCGCGCCCGCCGCGAGCAGAGGCGCCCGCAGGTGGACATCAGCTTCCCGGAGATCGAGAAGTTCGACCGCCTGCCGGAACCGCGCGCCGATGGCGCCTCGGCGTTCGTCTCGATCATGGAAGGCTGCTCCAAGTACTGCTCGTTCTGTGTGGTGCCCTACACCCGCGGCACCGAAGTCAGCCGCCCGTTCGAGGACGTGGTGGTGGAAGTGGCGCAGCTGGCCGCACAGGGCGTGCGCGAGATCAACCTGCTCGGGCAGAACGTCAACGCCTACCGTGGCCCCTACGGTGACGGTGAATTCGCCGACTTGGGCCTGCTGATCCGTACCATCGCCGAGATCGACGGCGTCGGCCGCATCCGCTTCACCACCTCGCATCCGCTGGAATTCAGCGACTCGCTGATCGACGCGTTCCGCGACGTGCCGCAGCTGGCCAACTTCCTGCACTTGCCGGTCCAGGCTGGCAGCGACCGCGTGCTGTCGGCGATGAAGCGCGGCTACACCGCGCTGGAATTCAAGTCGAAGATCCGCAAACTGCGCGCGGTGCGCCCGGACATCTCGATCAGCTCGGATTTCATCGTCGGCTTCCCCGGCGAGACCGATGCCGATTTCGAGAAGACCATGAAGCTGATCGAGGACATCGGCTTCGACCACAGTTTCTCCTTCATCTACTCGCGTCGCCCGGGCACCCCGGCGGCCGACCTGGAGGACACGATCAGCGATGCGGAAAAGCACGCGCGGTTGTCGCGCCTGCAGGAACGCATCAATGCGCACGCCGCCGGCATTTCCGAAAGGATGGTCGGCACCGTGCAGACCGTGCTGGTGGAAGGCCCCTCGCGCAAGAACCCGAACGAGTTGACCGGCAAGACCGAGAACATGCGTTCGGTGAACTTCCCGGCGCCGGCGCGCCTGATCGGCCAGTTCGTGGACGTGGTGATCACCGAGGCGCTGACCAATTCGCTGCGTGCGCGGGTGGTGGCGGAATAAGGTGTGCCGACCAACGGTCGGCACCCACCGGTCGGCACCTACCAGGGGCCGGCCCTCCTGGCACATTTTTCACCAGCATTTCACCTCCCTTGCCGCGCAGGCTCCGCAAGCACTTGTCCACAGCTTTCTTCGGCGCCGATCCACACCCGGTGTGGAGAACTGTCGCCCCGCCCGTCCGCGCGCTAATCTTGTCTTCCCTGGGTCCATCGCGGTGGACGGCGAACCCGCCCCACCCCACGCAATGAAAAGCATCGAGCATCGAGATTTCACCCTGTCGCCGGAAGACAACGAGCGGCTGGCCAACCTGTGCGGCCCCTTCGACGGGCACCTGCGCCAGATCGAGCTGAAGCTCGGCGTGGAGATCGCCAACCGCGGCTTCGTGTTCCGCATCAGCGGGCCGGAGGAGGCCATCGTCGAGGCGCAGAAGCTGATCGAGGCGCTGTACGTCGAAGCCGCCGAGACCACCTTCGACAGCCACGCCATCCACCTGCGCCTGGCGGAGGCCAATGTCGAGCAGATCGCCGAGCGCTCCTACGAAGCGCAGGACGTGGCGATCAAGGTCAAGCGCGGCACGGTGCGCGGCCGCGGCGCCAACCAGGGCCGCTACCTGCACCAGATCGCCACGCATGACATCAACTTCGGCATCGGCCCGGCCGGTACCGGCAAGACCTTCCTGGCCGTGGCCAGCGCGGTGGAAGCACTGAACGAATCGCGCGTGCAGCGGCTGATCCTGGTGCGCCCGGCGGTGGAAGCCGGCGAGAAGCTGGGCTTCCTGCCCGGCGACCTGAGCCAGAAGGTCGACCCCTACCTGCGCCCGCTGTACGACGCCCTGTACGAAATGATGGGCGTGGAGAAAGTGGTCAAGCTGCTGGAAAAGAACGTCATCGAGATCGCGCCGCTGGCCTACATGCGCGGGCGCACGCTCAACGATGCGTTCGTGATCCTGGACGAAGCGCAGAACACCACCATCGAGCAGATGAAGATGTTCCTGACCCGCCTGGGCTACGGCTCCACCGCGGTGGTCACCGGCGACCTGACCCAGACCGACCTGCCCAAGCACGTGAAGTCGGGGCTGCGCGACGCCATCGACGTGCTGCGCGATGTGGAGGGCGTGACGTTCACCTTCTTCGAAGCGCGCGACGTGGTCCGGCACCCGCTGGTGGCACGCATCGTCAATGCCTACGACCGCCGCGACCTTCATCAGATTCAACCTGGAGCTGCCTCATGACCAAAGGCCCCGTGCGACTTGATGTCGCCGTCAGCTACGCCCTGCCCCGCACCGGCCTGCCGGCGGCGGTGAGCTTCCGCAGATGGGTGGGCGCGGCCCTGAAGGGACGCATCCGCGAAGCCGACCTGGCCATCCGCCTGGTCGATGCCAAGGAAGGCCAGTCGCTGAACCGGCACTACCGTGGCAAGGATTACGCCACCAACGTGCTCAGCTTCCCGGCCGATGTGCCCGAAGGCCTGCCCAAAGGCGTGAAGTTTCCGCTGCTGGGCGACCTGGTGATCTGCGCGCCGGTGGTGGCCCGCGAAGCCGACGAGCAGGGCAAGGCGTTGAACGCCCATTACGCGCACCTGACCGTGCACGGCGTGCTGCACCTGCTGGGCTGGGACCACGAGGACGACAAGGAAGCCGAGGCGATGGAGCAGCTCGAGCGCGAGATCCTGGCCGAGCTGGGCATCGAGGATCCTTACGCCGGCGAGCGCTGAGACCCGGACCGCGGTACTCTCGGGCAGACATCCCCAGGAGACATGGACGATGAAGGGTCAACTCATGGCCGCGCTGGCGCTACCTGCGATCTGCATTCTTGTAACGGTCTTGGGGTTGTACGTGGCGCGTGTAAACATCGCGCGCCACCCCGATGGCCGGCACTGGCTGCTGCTCACGCTGGCGCTGGTGTCGCCCGTCAGCCTGCTGGCAGCATTCCTCATCAGCGTTGTCCAGTCGCGCCTGCCGCACGGCCTGATCCCTCCGCAGATGTTCAACGCCCTCTCGGTGGTCGCACTCCTGCTGCCGCTGGTCGGCGGGTGCACCGCCCCGCTCAGCTGGCGCGTTTTCGTGCTGCGCCGCCTGCACCGCGGCAGCGGCAGCCTGCCTTTCTTCCGGGCCCCCCGGGTGCAGCTGCTCGCCCTGTTCGCGCTTGCCGCCGCCTACATGCTGGTACGCAGCCATGCAGGCCCGGACGGACTGCCGATGCCGCTGCAGGCGAACTACCTGACGCTTCTTGCAACCGGCATCGTGATGGGTCTGATCCATGTGGTCCTGACCGTGGTGTTCCTGACGCTGCCGGTGATGGCGCTGTGGGCGCTGGCCAGCGGCGGGGTGCGGGCTGCATGGACGCGACGGCGCGCGGTACCGCTGGGCTGAGGGCGTAGCCGCCGACGGGTCGCAGCCTCTGTCCTGCGCCGCTACCATGTCCGGGCATCCTTCATCGCGGATCTCCTGCCTGTGCTGCTGCGTACTGCCCTGCCCCTGCTGCTCGCCTCCCTCGCTGCTCCCGCTTCGGCCGCCCCGCTGGACCTGCCGGCGCTGATCGAATGCCGCCAGGGCGTGGCCGAGCATGCCGCCCTGGCACCGCTGCTGGCCGACCCGCTGAAAGCCGTGGCCCTGGGCCTGCAACCGCTGCCGCAGGGCAACCAGTTCATGACCGAGTTCCGCCTGGCCAACCCGATCACCGTGTTCGGCCAGCGGACCGAGCGGGTGGCCGTGGCCGGCGCCAGCGTGATGGCCGTGCTGGACCAGGCCGACCCGCACCCGCTGGCCAAGCGCCTGGAACTGGAAACCGGCTACGACCAGGACGGCAAGTTCATGGCCGGCCGCGAGGTGGTCAGCCGCGACGTGTCCGACCCCAGGACCGGCGAAGCCCAGATCGAGTCGATCATCCTCAGCGTGTCCACGGTGGCCAGCCACCCCGGCAAGACCCTGGCCGGCTGTACCTACAGCCTGGATCTGCCGGGCGACGACGAGGTTCCGGCCTCGGCCGCCGGCGGTCACTGAAAGGCCCCGACATCCTGCTAGACTTGGGACAACGCCCGGCTTGCCGGGTGCCCTTTTTCCAGAGATGTCAGAAGACGACAGTAGTAGCTCCTCCCTGGAGCCCAATGAAAAGAAGCGCGGCTGGCTTGAACGCCTGACCTCCGCCTTCTCCGGCGAACCCCATACCCGCGACGAGCTGGTCGCTGTCCTGCACACCGCGCAGGAAGAGGGTCTGATCGCCGCCGATACCCTGAAGATGATGGAAGGCGCCATTTCGGTGGCCGAGCTGACCGTGGGCGACGTGATGATCTCGCGCTCGCAGATGGTCTCGCTGCCGGTCGAGGCGCCCTTCCTGGACCTGATGAAACAGGTCGTCGAATCGGGCCACTCACGCTTCCCGGTGCACGGCGAGAACAAGGACGACATCCTTGGCATCCTGCTGGCCAAGGACCTGCTGCGCGGCGTGGTCGCCGACAACGGGCCGGCCAACGTGCGCGAGCTGCTGCGCCCGGCGGTGCTGATCCCCGAGGCGAAGAAGCTCAACGTGCTGCTGAAGGAGTTCCGCCTGTCGCGCAACCACATGGCCATGGTCGTGGACGAGTACGGCGGTGTCGCCGGCCTGGTCACCATCGAGGACGTGCTGGAACAGATCGTCGGCGAGATCGACGACGAGCACGACGAGGCCGAAGACCAGTCTGCGCAGATCGCGATCCAGGCCGACGGCCGCTACGTGGTCGATGCGCTGACCGCGATCGGCGATTTCAACGAGCGCTTCGGTGCCACGTTCTCCGACGAGGACTACGACACCATCGGCGGCCTGGTGACCGAAGCGATCGGCCACCTTCCCGAGGTCGGTGACGAGCTGGCGCTGGACCGCTTCATGTTCCGCGTGGCACGCGCAGATGCGCGCCGGGTGCAGGCCTTCCATGTGACGGTGCTGCCGCCGGACGAGCAGGACGACGCTTGAAGCGCCGGGGCCTGATCCTGAGTGTGTGGCTGGCACTGTGCGTGCTGGCCATGGCCCTGCCGCAGGTGGCCTTCGCGCAGGCGATGGCCGCCGCGCCGGCTGCCGATGCCGCCGCCCCGCTGGAGGCACCGGCGCCGCGCATCGGCGTGGTGACCATGCAGCCGGGCACGGTGTTCTTCGAACGCTTCGGCCACGACGCCATCGTGGTGCTCGACCCGGTCAGCGGCGAGGCGATCTCGTACAACTTCGGCTACTTCGATCCGTCCGAGGATGATTTCATCAGCCGCTTCGCACGCGGCGACATGATGTATTACCTGGTGGCGCTGCCGCTGCAGCAGGACCTGTCGTACTACGACGAGACCGGCCGCGGTGCCAGCGTGCAGTGGCTGGACCTGCGCCCGGACCAGGCGCGTGCGCTGGCCGCCGGCCTGGCCGAACGGGCCAAACCCGAGAACGCGCGCTACCACTACGACTACTACACAGCCAACTGCGCCACGATGGTGCGCGACACCCTCGACAAGGCACTGGATGGCGGTCTGCATGCGCAGCTGTCCGGGCGTTCGCGTGGCAACACCTACCGCAGCGAATCGGTGCGCCTGGCATCGCCGGCACCGTGGATGTGGCTCGGCTTCGACGTCGGCCTCGGTCCGTTCGCCGACCAGCCGCTGTCGCGCTGGCAGGAAGCCTTCGTGCCGATGCGCCTGGCCGATGCGCTGCGCCAGGTGCGCAACAGCGATGGCCGGCCGCTGGTGCAGAGCGAGCAGGAACTGCTGCCGCACCGCATCGCCCCCGAGCCGAAGGAGTTCGCGCGGCGCTGGTGGCCGTGGCTGCTGTGCGGCCTGGTGATCGCCGCCGGCGTGCTGGCCCTGCGCAGCCGCCCGCGCCTGCTGGCCGGCATCGCCCTGCCGTTCTGGCTGCTGTGCGCCCTGTTCGGTGGCGTGCTGGTGTTCCTGTGGGGCTTCAGCATCCACTACGCCGCGTGGGCCAACCGCAACCTGCTGCTGCTATCGCCGCTGGCGGTACTGCTGCTGCCGGGCGCCATCGCCCTGTTGCGCCGGCGCGTGCCGGGACGCATGTTCAGCATCGTGCTGTGGCTGCTGGCCGCACAGTCCGTGGCGGCGCTGGTGCTGCACTGGCTGAGCCTGCAGGCGCAGTACAACGTGCAGTGGATCGTGCTGCTGCTGCCGGTGCACGTCGCGCTGGCCTGGGTGCTGGCGCGTCGCCCTCACTTGTCGGAAACACCCCGCTGACGCAGGATGGCGGGCATGTCATTGCCCGCCTCCGCTTCCGCACCCGCTTCGAACAACCCCGCCTGCGTCATCAACTGCGTCCACTACGATGACCAGGGCAAGCGCCACGACATCAGCCTGGATGCCATCAGCGATGTGATCGCCAGTGGCAACGGCTTCGTCTGGGTCGGCCTGTTCGACCCCAACGATCAAGTGCTGCTGAAACTGCAGGAAGAATTCTGCCTGCACGACCTGGCCATCGAGGATGCGCGCAACGCGCACCAGCGCCCGAAGGCCGAGGCCTACGGCAACTCCCTGTTCGTGGTGATGACCACCGCGCAGATGGTCGACGAGCGCATCCAATACGGTGAAACCCATGCCTTCCTCGGCCCGCGTTTCCTGGTGACCGTGCGCCATGGCGCATCGCTGTCCTACGCGCCGGTACGCGCGCGGGTGGAACGCGAGCCGCATCTGCTGAAGATGGGCGCGTCGTACTGCCTGTACGCGGTGGCCGACTTCGTGGTGGACAACTATCTGCCGATCACTACCCGCTTCCGCGATACGCTGGACCTGCTGGAGAAGGATATCTTCGCCGAGAATTACAAGCGCAGCACCGTAGTGCGCCTGTACGAGCTCAAGCGCGAACTGAACAAGATGCGCATGGCGGTGGCGCCGCTGCAGGATGTGCTGGCGCAGCTGCGCCGCTACCAGGGCGACCTGATTCCCGACGAAGTGAAGCTGTACGTGCGCGACGTGCACGACCATGCCGCGCGCATCAGCGATGTGATCGACACCCTGCGCGAGATGCTGGGCACGGCGTTAAGCGTGAACCTGTCGCTGGTGACGCTGGCGCAGGGCGAGACGGTGAAGCGCCTGGGTGCGTGGGCGGCGCTGCTGGCTGCGCCGACCCTGATCACCAGCTGGTACGGCATGAACTTCAGCCACATGCCCGAGCTGAACCAGCCGTGGTCCTACCCGTTGATGATCGTCGGTGTGGCCGCGGTGTGCGTGGGGCTGTACCGGTTGTTCAAACGCGCGAAGTGGTTGTAGGGCGTTTTTGTAGAGTCGAGCCATGCTCGACTACTGCCTGCAACAGCAGTCGAGCATGGCTCGACTCTACAACGGCGCAGAGAAGTCGAGCATGGCTCGACTCTACAATGGCGCAGAGGAGCCGAGCATGGGCTCGGCTCTACAACGGCACAGCGTAGTCGAGCATGGCTCGACTCTACAGAGGCGGGCGTCAGGCCACGTAGACGGTCTTGATGTTCATGAACTCATGGATGCCGTGGTCGGCCAGCTCGCGGCCGAAGCCCGATTCCTTGCTGCCGCCGAACGGCAGCCGCGCATCACTCTTGACGATGGCATTGACGAACGCCGCGCCGCATTCCATACGCTGTGCGAAACGCTCGCCGCGCACCACGTCGCCGGTCCACACGCTGCCGCCCAGGCCGAAACGGGTGTCGTTGGCCACGCGCAGCGCCTCGGCTTCATCCTTGACCCGGATCACCGCCGCCACCGGCCCGAACAGTTCCTCGTCGTAGGCCGGCATGCCCGGTCCCACCTGGTCGAGGACGGTGGCCGGATAGCCCGCGTGGGTTCCGGCAATCGGCTCACCGCCCATCAGGACGCGCGCGCCCTTGGCCACGCTGGCCTGCACCTGCTTGTGCAGCTCGTCGCGCAGGTCTGCACGGGCCATCGGTGCCAGCGTGGTGGTGCCGTCGTTGGGATCACCGTACTGGCGCTGGCCAGCGGCGTCGACGAAGCGCTGGGTGAATGCATCGGCCGCCGCCTCGACCACGATGAAGCGCTTGGCCGCGATGCAGGTCTGCCCGCTGTTGTCGAAGCGCGACTTCACGGCCGCGGCCACGGTCTTGTCCAGGTCGGCATCCTCGAGCACCACGAAGGCATCGCTGCCGCCCAGCTCCATCACCGATTTCTTCAGCTGGCTGCCGGCATTCGAGGCGATCGAGCGCCCTGCCCGCTCGCTGCCGGTCAGGGTCACCGCCTTCACCCGCGCATCGCGCAGCACCTCGGCGGCCTGGTCGTTGTCGATGTGCAGCACGTCGAACACACCCGCCGGCAGGCCACCGTCACGGCACACCGCCAGGATCAGGTCGGCACACTGCGGTACGTTGCTGGCGTGCTTGAGCAGGGCCACGTTGCCGGCCATGAAGGCCGGGGCGAGGAAACGGAACACCTGCCAGACCGGGAAATTCCACGGCATCACCGCGAACACGCAGCCGATCGGCTCATAGCGCACGTAGCTGCGCTGCCCCTCGGTGTCGATGATCTGCGGCTTCAGGTAATCCGCAGCGTGGTCGGCGTAGAACTCGCAGGCGGCCGCGCATTTTTCGACCTCGGCCAAGGCCTCGACCTTCAGTTTGCCCATCTCGCCGGTCATCGCCCGCTGCAGGTCGTCGCGGCGTGCGCGCAGCTGCGCGGCGATCTGGCGCAGGATGGCACCGCGGTCCTGCAGAGAACGATCTGCCCAGCCTGGAAACGCATCGGCGGCGGCCTGCAGGCGCTGCTCGATGTCGGCAGCGCCCATCAGTTCATGGCGGTAGGTCACCTGGCCGGTGGCCGGGTTGACGATCTCGACAGTCATGGGGGATCTCCTTCTGGAAGACCCCCATTGTGCGCCGCCGGCCGTGAGCCGGATGTGGCTGCGGCCTCAGCCGTTGTCCTGGCGGGCCAGCTGCAGGTCGCGCTGGCGCCGCTTCTCGGCACGCGCGTTGATGTACCAGCCGATCACCGCGGCCACCGAAACCGCCGACACCAGCAGGGTCGCCAGCGCGTTGATCTTCGGACTGATGCCCATGCGCACCGAGGCGAACACCTTCATCGGCAGGGTGGTCGAGCCCGGCGTGGCAACGAAGCTGGCCACCACCACGTCATCCAGCGACAGCGTGAAGGCCAGCAGCCAGCCCGCCACCAGAGCCGGGGCGATGATCGGCAACGTGATGCGGCCGAACACGGTCAGGCGGCTGGCGCCGAGATCCATCGCCGCTTCTTCCAGCGAGAGATCCATTTCCTGCAGGCGCGAGGACACCACCACGGTGACGAAGCACAGGGTGAAGGTGACGTGGGCGATCCAGATCGTGGCCAGGCCGCGTGCCGGGAAGCCGGGAATGGCGCCCATCGAGGCCAGCAGGGCCATCAGCGAGAAGCCGAGGATCACATCGGGCATCACCAGCGGCGCGGTGACCAGCGCACCGAACACCTGCTTGCCGCGGAAGCGGCGGAAGCGGGTCATCACCATCGCCGCCAGCGTGCCCAGCACGGTCGCGGTGCAGGCGGTCCAGAACGCCACCACCAGGCTGGTCCACATGGCGTCCATCAGCGCGCGGTCGGCGAACAGGTCGCTGTAGGCGCGGGTGGAGAACCCGGCCCAGACCATCGCCAGCCGCGAGCTGTTGAACGAATAGAACATCAGCAGCAGGATCGGCAGATACAGGAAGGCGAAACCGAGCAGCAGCACGCCCAGGCCCAGGCCCTTTGCGCTACGCGGGCTCATGCCTGCTTCCCTTCCAGCAGGCGCTGCTGGGAACGGTTGAACCACAGGATGGGCACCAGCAGCAGCAGGATCATCGCCACCGCCATCGCCGAAGCACCCGGCCAGTTGCGGTTGTTGAAGAACTCGTTCCACAGCTGGCGGCCGACCATCAGCGTTTCCGAGCCGCCGAGCATTTCCGGAATCACGAATTCACCCACCGCCGGGATCATCACCAGCATGCAGCCGGCGATGATGCCCGCCTTTGACAACGGCAGGGTGATGCGCAGGAATGCCTGCCACGGCTTGGCGCCGAGGTCGTAGGCCGCTTCCAGCAGGCGATGGTCATGCTTGACCAGGTTGGCGTACAGCGGCAGCACCATGAACGGCAGGTAGCAGTAAACAATGCCGATATAGGCCGCAGTCGGTGTGTCGATCAGCTGCAGCTTGGGCAGGCCCATGCGGGTCATCAGCGATTGCAGGCCGGTGAACTGCAGGAACTGGTCGAGCAGGCCGTTGCGGTCCAGGATCGCCTTCCATGCATACACGCGGATCAGGAACGAGGTCCACGACGGCAGAACCACCAGCATCATCGCCACGTTGCGCGCGGCCGGCGACAGGCGCGCGATGGCATAGGCCATCGGGTAGGCGATCACCAGGGTGAGGAAGGTGGAGATTGCCGCGATCTTGATCGAGCTCAGGAACGCCTGGGCGTAGATCGAATCGCGGAACAGCGCCAGGTAATTCTCGAGGTTGAGCTTGAGCGAGAACGCGCCATCGACGTACTGCAGCAGCCAGGTGTACGGCGGCGAGCCGACCCGGCTGTGCGAGAAACTGATCATCAGCACGATCAGGAACGGCACCGCGAAGAACAGCAGCAGCCACAGGTAGGGAATGCCGATGACCGTGGCACGCGTGCCCGGCAGCCAGCGCTTCAGGCCTGCCCCGCTCATGAGGTCAGCACCACGCCGTCGTTGTCGCGCCAGTGCACCCACACTTCATCGCCCCAGGTCAGGCCATCGCTGGCCCAGCGCTGCGAGTTGGCGAAGTTGGCCAGCACCTTGGCGCCGCTGGGCAGGCGTACGTGGTAGACCGAGTGGCTGCCGAAATAGGCGATGTCCTCGATCACGCCCTGCGCCTTGTTGGTCGGCGCTTCCGGTTCGTCCTTGCCGATCATCACCTTTTCCGGGCGCAGCGCGAACGCGACCGGCTGCCCTTCGTAGCAGGTGATGCCGTGGGCGATGTAGACCGGTGCGGGGAACAGCGGCGAGCGCACGGTCACGTACTCTGGCAGGTCCTCGTCTATGACACCCTCAAACAGGTTGACCGAGCCGATGAAGCCGGCGACGAAGCGGTTGGCCGGCTGCTCGTAGACCTCATCGGGCTTGCCGACCTGCTGGATCCAGCCGGCATCCATCACCGCGATGCGGGTGGCCATGGTCATGGCCTCTTCCTGGTCGTGGGTGACCATCACGCAGGTCACGCCCGACGATTCGATGATGCTGACCAGTTCCAGCTGCATCTGCGAGCGCAGCTTCTTGTCCAGCGCGCCCATCGGTTCGTCCAGCAGCAGCAGCTTCGGCCCCTTGGCCAGCGACCGCGCCAGCGCCACGCGCTGCTGCTGGCCACCGGAGAGCTGGTGCGGCTTGCGCTTGCCCAGGTGGGCCATCTGCACCAGGTCGAGCATCTCGCCCACGCGCCGGCTGATCGCGTCCTTGGCCAGACCGTCCTGCTTAAGGCCGAAGGCGATGTTCTGCTCGACCGTCATGTGCGGGAACAGGGCGTAGGACTGGAACATCATGTTGACCGGCCGCTGGTACGGCGGCAGCGCGTCCAGGCGCTGGCCATCGAGGATGATGCTGCCCTTTGTGGGCGTCTCGAAGCCGCCCAGGCAGCGCAGCAGGGTCGATTTGCCGCTGCCCGAGCCACCGAGCAGGGCGAAGATCTCACCCTTGCGCACGTCAAGGTTGACGTCGTCGACGGCGACGAAGCCATCAAATTCCTTGCGCAGGTCACGAATGGAGAGATAGCCGGGCACACCGTTCGCATCGACGACGGCGGCTTCCGGCTGGGCTTCAACGGGCATGGGGGCTCCGGGAGCAGGCGGTGGACAGCGGTGGCCATTCTACCGGCCGGGGGGCGATGACGGTATGACAGGCTGTGGCGAGCGGGCCTCTGGCCGCTGCGCTCGCCGGGCATGGCCCGGCGCTACCGCAGTGCGCGGCGACGTCAACGCGACCCGGGTGCGTGCTACTGGTAGCGCCGGGCCGTGCCCGGCGGACAGGGTCACCGCGCGGCCACGGGCGGCACCTCCTGCCAGCCGAGGCCCAGGCTCTTCTGCAACGCTACGTAGCGCACCAGCACCTGCAGGCGCGCCTGCGCGGCCGCATCCTGCGCCTGCAGATGCTGGCGCTGCACGTCGAGCAGGTCGATCTGCGAGGTCGCCCCTGCCTGCCGGCGCTGGCCCATCAGGGCCAGCGAGCGGTCCGCCGAGGCTTCGGCGCGCAGGCTGGCCTGCAGCTGCTGGCGGGCGGCACCGAACCGGGCCAGCGCCGTGTTGGCATCCTGCAGTGCCGCCAGCACGGTGCCCTCATAGGCAGCCAGCCGGGCTTGGTTGCCGGCCCGGGCCTGGGCCACGCGCGCCTTGTTTACCCCAAAGTCGAACAGCGACCAGCGCAGGAACGGGGCGACGATGGTCGCCGCCGAATCCGGCCCGAGGTCGGAAATCGAGGTGGCACCGGCGCCGATGCTGCCCAGCAGGGTCACCTGCGGGAAGTAGGCCGAGATCGCCTGGCCGATCTGCGCCGAGGAGGCCGCCAGTTCGCGCTCGGCCTTGCGCACATCCGGCCGGCGCTGGATCAACGCGCCCGCGTCATCCACCGGCACGCTGGCCGGCAGCACAGGCAACGGCTGGTCGGCGGCCAGCCGCGCGTCCAGCGCGCCGGGTTCGCGGCCGACCATCAGCGCCAGCACATCGCGTGCCTCGTCGGCCTGTGCCTGCAGTGGCGGCAGCGCGGCCTGCTGCTGCTCGCGCTGGGCCTGCGCACGTTCGACCTGCAGATCCGAATCGGCACCGCGCTGGCGGCGTTGTCGGGTCAGCTGCAGGCTGTCATCGGCGGCGCGCAGATTGACTTCGGCCAGGGCGATACGCTCGCGGCTGCTGCGGTAGCCCAGGTAGACCTGGGCCAGCTCGGCCGCCAGCTGCACCTGCGCATCGGCCAGCGCCGCGGCATTGGCCTCGGCTTCGGCGGCCGCCTGCTCCGCCGCACGGCGGCGGCGGCCGAACAGGTCCAGCTCCCAGCTGGCATCAAAGCCGGCCACGTACAGCTCGGTGTCCAGGTCGATATCGGCAAACTGCTGGCGCAGCTGCGCCGCTTCCTGCGGGCGACCGTTGGCCTCGGCCACGCCGGCGATGTTCTCGCCGAGGGCGCGCAGGCTGTTCTCAAGCGCATCGGGCGCCTTGACGTTGGCATAGCCGGCGACGGCGCCCACGCTGGGCAGCTGCTCGGCGCGGCGCTGGCGCTGCAGAGCGCGCGAGGCCAGCAACTTGGCCTGGGCGGCACGCAGGTTGGGGCTGTTGCGCAGCGCCTCGTCCACCAGCTGGTCCAGCAGCGGATCATTCAGCGCGCGCCACCACTGGCTGGGCGGCGTGGCCGGCTGCACGTCGGCCTGCGCGGCGCGTGGCAGTCGAGACTGCGCGGTGGCGTTGCCAGCCACCTCCGGCTTCACGTAATCCGGCCCCAGCATGCAGCCGGCCAGCAGCAGCGGCAGCGTGGCCGGCCACAGGCGGCGCAGGCGGAGGGACCGGTCCAAGGAAAGGGTCGAGCTTGTCGAAGTCATCAGTGCATCGCCAATGGAACGCCCTTGGGCAGGGGCTTGAGCAGGAACACCAGTGGCAGGGTTGCCACCACGATCAGGCCGAAGATCCAGAACAGGTCGTTGTAGGCCATCACCATCGCCTGCATCTGTACCGTCTGCGCCAGCACCGCCATCGCCTGCGTCGCGTCGCCCAGCTGCTGGCCATAGGCATGCAGCGCGTCCTGGGCGATGGTCGAATTGGCGGTGACGCTGCTGCCGATTGCATCGATGTGCAGGGTGGCGCGGCGTTCCTGGAACGTGGAAATGATGGCCAGGCCGATCGAGCCGCCGAGGTTGCGCGCGGCGTTGAACAGGCCCGAGGCATCGCTGGTGTATTCGCGCGGCACCGAGGTGATGGCCGCCTGGTTCAGCGCCATCATCGCCAGCGCCAGGCCGCAGCCCTGCAGCAGCTGGCCGATGACGAAGTGCGGGCCGATGCTGTCCGGGGTCAGCCCGAGGTTGACGAAGCACGCGGCGGCGAAGCACAGCATGCCGCCGAACACCATGATGCGCACGTCCACCGTTTCCAGCATCTTCGGCATCAACGGCATCAGCAGGATGGTCGGCAGGCCGGCCAGCAGCAGCACGTAGCCGGCCTGCTCGGTGTTGTAACCGGCGATGATCGCCAGAAACTGCGGGATCATGTACATGACCCCGAACAGGATCATGCCCACCGCCATCACCATCACGAACACCGCGCCGAAACTGCGCTGGAACAGGATGTTGAGGCGGATGACCGGCGCCTTGCTGGTGAACTGCGAAAGCGCGAGCAGGGCAAACCCCAGCAGCGACACGAGGCTGAGCACCACGATCATCGTCGATTCGAACCAGCGCTCGCGCTGGCCGTCTTCCAGCACCACGGTGAGCGCGGACAGGCCGGCGGTCATGCCGATGATGCCCAGCCAGTCCGCACGCAGCAGCCCGCCCCAGTTCGATTTTTCATGCGGCAGGCCGAGCAGCAGCAAAGCCACCAGGCCGGCACAGATCGGCACGTTGATGAAGAAGGCGTAGTGCCAGCTGACGTTCTCGGTCAGCCAGCCACCCAGCAGGGGGCCGATCACCGGCCCGAGGATGACGGTCATTCCGAACAGCGCGGTGCCCAGCGGCTGCTGCTTCGGTGGCAGCCGCGTGCCGACGATGGTCAGCGCGGTGGGAATCAGCGCGCCGCCGGCAAAGCCCTGCCCTACCCGGCCGGCGATCATCATCGGCAGCGAATCGGCCAGGCCGCACATCACCGAGAACGCGGTGAACAGCGTGGCGCAGATCAAAAGGAAGGTGCGCAGGCCCAGCGTGCGCACGAACCAGCCGGTCAGCGGAATCATCACGATTTCCGAGACCAGGAAGGCGGTGGAGATCCAGGTGCCCTCGGTGCCGCTGGCGCCGACCTCGCCCTGGATGGTGGGCAACGCCGCGTTGACGATGGAGATGTCCAGCGTGGCCATGAACGAGCCGATGGTGCCGGCCGCGACGGCCAGCCATGCGCCGGCATCGGCTTTGCCCTCGGCGGCGGGCGCTGCAGGGGCGGTGGTGGCGTTCATCGCGCCGGCGCGGGCGTGGCCTCGGCCTCGTCCCGGGTGCGCTCGCGCGCGTCCCTGGCATTGCGCGTATCGACGGTCACTTCCACCGACATGCCCGGCACCAGCACCTTCCGCGCCTCGGCGCCGGCGTCCACGCGGATGCGCACCGGCACGCGCTGCACGACCTTGGTGAAGTTGCCGGTGGCGTTCTGCGGCGGCAGCAGCGCGAACTGCGAGCCGGTGCCGGGCGAGATGCTTTCCACCGTGCCATGCAGGGTGGTGCCCGGCAGCGCGTCGACCTTGATCTCGGCCGGTTGCCCGGCGCGCATCAGGCCGACCTGGGTTTCCTTGAAGTTGGCGCTCAGGTACAGCGACTCGACCGGCACGATGGTCATGGTGCGGGTGCCGGCGGCGACGAACTGGCCGACCTGCACGGTCTTGTTGCCGACGCGGCCATCGATGCGCGCGCGCAGCTCGGTGTCCTCGAAGGCGACGCGGGCCTGCGCGGCATCGGCCTGGGCCTGCTTCAGGCCGGCCTTGGCCTGTTCCAGCTGCGCCTGGCTGGCGTCGATCTGGCTCTGCGCGCCCTGGATCTGCGCCTTGGCCGCATCGTACTGGGCCTGCGCGCGTTCGACGTCGTGGCGTAGGCTTTCCACGTGTTCGTGGGTGTCGGCGCCGCTGGCGGCCAACGGTGTGAAGCGGGCCAGCTCGGTCTTGCCGAAGCGCAGCGAGGCGGTGGCGGCGGTGAGCTGGGTGCGCGCCTGCAGCAGGCTGGACTGCTGGCCCTGCACGCCAGCGGCGGCGGCGGCGATGTCGGCTTCGCGCACAGCGATCACCGCCTCGGCCTGGTCCAGGGTGGCGCGGTAGGTGCGTGGGTCGATGCGCAGCAGTGGTTCGCCGGCCTTGACCCACTGGTTGTCGTCCACCAGCACTTCGGTGACGTAGCCGTTGATGCGCGGGGCGACGGCGACGGCGTCGGCCTGCAGGTAGGCGTTGTTGGTGTCCTGCAAATAGCGGCCGACCAACAGGTGGTAGATAAGCCAAGCGACGAGGGCGATGACCACGACGGCGCCGATGATGGCCAGGGTCCAGCGGACCTTGGGGTTCTTCAGCGGCGAAGGCTTGTCCTCGTGGGTGGAGGGGGCTTCGTCGGTGGGGGCGTCGGGGCGCGGGGGGTGGTCGGTCATTGTCTCGTCGTGGCGGTGGTCGGTGCCATACGGGACGGTAGGGGAAGGGGTGAGGAGGTGAGGTGAAAGCGTTTGTCGCGTGCCGGTGACGAGTTCCCGGTTGGCAGGGTGCAGAGCCGGGAGCTTGGCCAGGACACGCGGCGCCCCCCCTCCGCGGTCCGGCCCAGCCGCTGGCGGCTGTGCGTTCGGGCGCTTGCGAAGCGTTGCTTCGCAAGCAAAGCGCCGTCACCCATGGGGCTCGTAGGCGCCATCCCTGGCGCCTACGGTCCTGGCCAAGCCCCCGGCGCTGCACCCTGCCCTCACGCATCCCGGCGGCGGACAGGACGTCAACGGCAGAGCAGGAACAGAAGCAAAAAAAACGGAGGCCGTTGGCCTCCGCTTTTCCGCTTGGTGGAGGCCGACCGTTGGTCGGCCCTCACTTACTTGCCGGTCTTCACTTCGGTCCACAGGCGGGTGTAGAGCTTGTCGGTTTCCGGGGTGTTGATCGAGTAGGTGAACATCTTCTCGGCGACGTCGGCGGGCGGGTAGATGGTCGGGTCGGTGCGGATCGCTTCGTCCACCAGCGGGGTCGCGGTCGGCACCGGGTTGGCGTAGTGGATGAAGTTGGTGTTGGCCGCGGCGACCTTCGGTTCCAGCAGGTAGTTGATGAACTTGTAGGCCGCTTCCGGGTGCTTGGCGTCCTTCGGGATCGCCAGCATGTCGAACCACTGCGGTGCGCCTTCCTTCGGGATCGAATAGGCCACGTGGACGCCGTTGCTGGCTTCCTCGGCGCGGTCGCGGGCCTGGATGATGTCACCCGACCAGCCGACCACCAGGCAGGTGCCGCCGTTGGCCAGCGAACCCACGTACTGCGAGGAGTGGAAGTTCTGCACGTACGGGCGGATCGACTTCAGCAGGTCGGCGGCCTTCTTCAGCTCGGCCGGGTCGCCGCTGTGCGGGTCCAGGCCCAGGTAATGCAGGGCGATCGGAATCATGTCGGCCGGCGTGTCCAGGATGGTCACGCCGCAGTCCTTCATCTTCGCGATGTTTTCCGGCTTGAACACCAGGTCCCAGCTGTTGGCGATGTCGGCGCTGCCGCCGAACCGTTCCTTCAGCATGTCCACGTTGTAGCCGATGCCGGTGGTGCCGATCATGTACGGCACGCCGTACTTGTTGTCCGGGTCCTGGGTGGCGATGCGCTTCATCACCGACGGGTCCAGGTTGGCCAGGTTCGGGATCTTGCTCTTGTCCAGCGGCAGGAACACGCCGGCCTGGATCTGGCGGCCGAAGAAGTTCAGCGTCGGCACCACCACGTCGTAGCCGCTGTTGCCGGCCAGCAGCTTGGTCTCGACCATCTCGTCGCTGTCGAACACATCGTAGGTCACCTTGATCCCGCTCTCCTTCTCAAAGGTCGGGATGGTGTCCTCGGCGATGTAATCGCTGTAGTTGTAGACGTTCAGGACCTGGCTGTCCTGCGCGCCGCCGTTGCCACTGCCACAGGCGGCAAGCATGGCGGAAGCCAGGCCGAGCGTGAGGATACGCAGCTTCATCGGGTGCTCCAGAATGCGGAATGGGGGGAGGCCGGCGGGGCCGGCGACGGGTGCCAGCCTACCCCCCGGCGGCTCATTCATCAATTGCGGGCCTTCACACGTTCAACAGCAGGAACTCGCGCTCCCACGAGCTGATGACGCGGAAGAAGGTCTCGTATTCCTTGCGCTTGACCGAGATGTAGGCCCGGCAGAAGCGTTCGCCCAGCAGGGCCTGCAGTTCGGCGCACTGTTCCAGCCCGTCCAGTGCCTCGCCCAGCGAGCGTGGCAGGTTGTAGCCCAGCTCCTTGGCGCTGCCGGTCACCGGCGCGTCCGGGGCCAGCCGCTCGCGGATGCCGAGCAGGCCGCAGGCCAGGGTCGCGGCCATCGCCAGGTAGGGGTTGGCATCGGACCCGGCGAAACGGCTTTCCACCCGCATGTTCTCGGGAGTGTCCAGCGGCACGCGCAGGCCGCAGGTGCGGTTGTCATAGCCCCAGTGCACGTTGCTCGGCGAGACCTCGCCGAACACCAGGCGGCGGTAGGAATTGACGTTCGGCGCGAAGAAGGCCATCGCCTGCGGCACGTACTTCTGCAGGCCGCCCAGATAATGGCCGAACACCGGGCTGAACTCGCCCTCGCCGTGGGTCTCGCCGGTGAAGACGTTGCTGCCGTCGCTCACCCGCACCAGGCTCTGGTGGATGTGCATGGCGCTGCCCGGCTCGTTCTCCATCGGCTTGGCCAGGAAGGTGGCGTACACGCCGTGGCGCATCGCCGCCTCGCGCATGGTGCGCTTGAACAGGAACACCTGGTCGGCGAGGTCCATCGCATCGGCGTGAGTGAAGTTGACTTCCAGCTGCGCCGCGCCGGATTCGTGGATCAGCGTGTCTACGTCCAGCTTCATCGCATCGGCGTAGTCGTACATCAGATCGAGGATGGGATCGAATTCGTTGACCGCATCGATCGAGTACGACTGCCGCGCCGTTTCCGGGCGCCCGGAGCGGCCGGCCGGCGGCAGCAGCGGGAAATCCGGGTCGGTGTTCTTCTGCACCAGGAAGAATTCCAGCTCCGGTGCGACCACCGGGCGCAGGCCCAGTTCGGCATAGGCGGCCAGCACGCGGCGGAGCACGTTGCGCGGGGCCAGCTCGTGCGGCTCGCCGGTCTTGGTGTAGCAGTCATGGATGACCTGCGCGGTGGCGTCGGCTGCCCACGGCACCATGCGCACGGTGTCCGGGTCGGGCCGCAGCATCATGTCCGAGTCCGACGGCGAGGTCAGGTCGTAGTAATCGTCGGGGAATTCACCGGTGACCGTGGTGGCGAAGATACCTTCGGGCAGGCGCGTGCCGTAGTCGTGCGAGAACTTGTCGGCCGGGATGATCTTGCCGCGTGCGTTGCCGGTGATGTCCGGCACCAGACACTCGACCTCGGTGATGCGCCGCTCCTTCAGCCAGCGCAGCAGGCTGCTTTCCTGCGGTGCGGGGGGCGTGGCCGTCTTGCGCGGGCGAGGTCGGGAACTCATGGGGAATCCAGTTGGTTCTGTTGGTACTGCCGGCAAGCTTGGCCGAAAGCACGGAAAATAGCGTGATAGAACGGCGCCTGCATGACACGCCACTCCGGGTGCCACTGTACGCCGAGCACGAAACGATGGTGGCTGCTGCGTGCGGCTTCGACCAGGCCATCGCCGGCCGATGCCTCTGCCTGCAGGGCATCGGCCAGCCGGGCGATGCCCTGCCCGTGCACGGAATTGACCTGTGCCTGGTCGCTGCCGTGCCACTTCGCGAGCCAGCCATGGCCAGCCAGCGTGACCACATGCGCCCGCCCGTACTGCACCTCGACCGCTGCCTGCGGATCCCCGCGATGGTCGGCCAGCCCCGGCACCGCATGCACCTGTGGATGCAGGCTGCCGCCCAGGGCCACGTTCACCTCCTGGAAACCACGGCAGATCGCCAGCACCGGCAGGTCCAGCGCCAGCGCGGCCTGCAGCAGGGCGAAGGCGTTGGCGTCACGCGCCGGGTCATGCAGGTTGCCCGGCCAGCTGCGGCCCCCTTCATAGTGCTGGGGCTCGATGTTGCTGACCGCACCGGTCAACAGCAGGCCATCCAGGCCCTGCAACCAGTCGTCGGCCGGCAGTGCCGGCTGCAGGCTGGGCAGCACCAGCGGGGTGACCTCGGCCGCGTCGACCAGCGCGCGCACGTACTTCTCGCCGGCCACCGCGAAACGGTGATGGCCGAGCACAGTACTGTCGGTGGGCAGGCCCACCCAGGGCAGGCGGCGCATGGGAAAACTCCTTGGCGTGGGCATCCTTGGCCTGGACATCAAAGTAAACGCCGGTGCGCGCGGGCGGCAAGTCGTCGCCGTCACACACCCGGCTACGTGCATCGGCCAGACTATGCCGGTGAACAGTGATCGCCCGCCCCCGCCCTGCCCCTTCATCCCGTGCCCGCGAGGCCTGCGGTGAGCGCGGATTTCCCGCCCAGCTGGTACGCCGACAGCCTGCCCGAACCGGCTGCGCTGCCGCCGCTGCGCGGTGATGTGCAGGCCGACGTGGCGGTGCTCGGTGCCGGTTACACCGGCCTGACCGCCGCGCTGGAACTGGCCCTGCGTGGCTACCGCGTGGTGCTGCTGGAAGCGCAGCGCATCGGCTGGGGGGCGTCCGGACGCAACGGCGGCCAGGCGCTGGTGGGCTACGGCTGCGAGGTGGATGAGCTGGAACGCCAGCTCGGCCGCGACGACGCCCGCCATCTGTTCGACTGGTCGCGCGAGGCGGTGCAGTCGATGCGCCAGCGCATCGCGCGCCACGGCATCGACTGCCACTGGGTGGAAGGCCATGCCAGCGTCGCGATCCGTGCACGCCACGAACGTGACCTGCGCGCCGGCTGCGAGCACCTGCAGCGCCATTACGACCATCCGATGCAGTGGTGGGAGCGCGATGTCCTGCACGCGCAGCTGGACAGCCCGCGCTACCGCGCCGCGATGTTCGATCCGCTCAGTGCGCACCTGCATCCGCTGGCCTATGCGCGCGGCCTGGCCGATGCCGCCCGTGCAGCCGGCGTGGTCATCCACGAGCATTCGCCGGTCACCCGCGTGCAGCGTGGCGCGCAGGCCACGTTGCAGACCGTGCAGGGCAGCGTGCGTGCCACGCATCTGGTGGTGGCCGGCAACGCCTGGCTGCAGGGGCTGCTGCCGGAGTTGGAGCGCCGCATCATGCCGGTCGGCACCTACATCGGCGCGAGCGCGCCACTGGGCGCCGAGCGTGCGCGGCAGCTGATCCGCAACAACATGGCGGTGGCCGACACCGCCTGGGCGCTGGACTACTTCCGTCTCAGCCATGACCACCGCCTGCTGTTCGGCGGCCGTGCCAGCTACTCGGCGCTGCCGCCGCCGGGGCTGCGTGGGCTGATGCAGCGGCGCATGCACCAGGTCTTCCCGCAGCTGGCCGACGTGGCCGTGGAACAGGTCTGGGGCGGCTACGTGGACATCACCCGCAACCGTGCCCCGCACTGGGGCCGGCTGGACGGCAACCTGTATTTCGCCCAGGGTTTTTCCGGGCACGGCGTGGCCGCCGCCGGGCTGGCCGGCGATGTGATCGCCGCGGCCATCGATGGCCAGAGCGCGCGCCTGGATGTGTTCCAGCGACTGCAGCATGCGCCATTCCCAGGCGGGCGGCTGCTGCGCACCCCGCTGCTGGTGGCGGCGATGTCCTGGTACAAGCTGCGCGACGCACTGTGGTAGCACGGCCAAGGTTGGATTATCCCGGCACACGCACCAATCAGAATGACCTCGTTATCGAAGGGCTGCCGCGTTCCCGCTGAAGGGTGATTTGGGTAAATCACACCATTGGTGTGATGACTTTCTCACTTGTGGATTTCAGGCGCGCGGCGATTGCATATTCGGATGCCTGCCGATACCGTCGGTCCAACCGGGGCCCGCGGCGAATGGAAGCTGACAGGGTACATAGACAGGAAGGGGAAGTACGATTGAACTGGTGGAATGAAGGCCTGCAGTTGAAGTTGCGCATCCATCCGGCAGGTCTTGCTCTGGCGGCGCTGTATGCGATTGCATGCTGGGGCGCACGGCAGCTCTCCCTTGATCAGTTCTACCTTCCTGCCGGGGTCCGCGTCGCGGCGGTTCTTCTTTGCCCCCCGCGGCTATGGCCTTATCTGCTGCTGGGTGAGTACGCCTATTTCGCGCAGATGCGCGTGCCCATGATCGAAAAGTATGGACCGGCCTGGGTAGTGCTGGGTTCGACCTTGCTGATGCCCGCCGTCATGCTGATCGTGCATCTGCACAGAACGTTCATGACCGCCAGCAGGAACGCGTGGCTTATCTCGGTCGCCGCCTCATGTGCCGTAGCGGTCACGTCACTCAACCTGGTGCTGGCACACGTGCTATGGCCGGTGCCTCCGGCGATGCCCGTACTGGCGAGCATCGCACGTCTTGTGGTCGGCGATTTCATCGGCATCCTGACTCTCGCGCCTTTGGCACTGCTGTGGATGCGCCGAAGCACACGTCCTGCCTGGACACGGGGCTTCGTCCTTCAGGCAGGGGCAGCGCTTACCGTCATGACCGTGCTGGGACTCTACGCGGCACAGCTGCCACTGGACGAGGTGAATGCCAAAACGTCCATGCAGTTGATGATGGTGATACCCGTGGTTGTGATGACCTGCCTGTATGGCTGGCGTGGTGCTGCCATCGGCGTTCCATCCCTCAACCTGATCATTGGGCTTTCCACTCCCGGCCCCTACACCGGCGCCTTTGATTCAGCCGCCTTCGCAACCCAGCAGGTCATGGCCACCACCGGTGTTGCATTGCTGGTGCTGGGATCGCGCATCTCCCATTACTATCACCGTTCCCGGCTGGGTGAAGTCGGCGAACGAAATGCGCTCAAGCACGCGCGCAATTCTCTTGTCGCAAGCGAGCTGGACCTTCGCGAACGTGCACGACACCTCAGGAAGTTGGGCGATGGGATTGATACCTCGCTTGGTGAAGTCGCGAACTGGCTGAGCGCGCAGGGACATCCAACTGTTGCAAACAGCCTGTTACACATGGCTTCGGTCCATTCACGACAGTTCCGCGAACAGACAAGCATGGTGTATCCCGCAGCGCTGGAACATCTGGGTCTATACGTTGCCCTTCAGGCAGGCGGCGTTCGCGAAGCCTGGGACCTGAGCAATCGAGTCTTGCGTCCGCGCCTTCTCGGTGACCCTTGCCAGCTCAGCACTGGATTGCAGCTGGCTGCCTACCGCGCTCTCAACGACGCGGTTTCGTTACTGCTAAACCATGAAACTGGCCAGATCCAGGTTCGCGCGCGGTGCGGCGGTGTCGGCTCACATCGCGGCATACTGATGACCGTCGCACTGCTTGACGCCTACCGCACGTTGTCAGCGGAAACCCGCGAGGCGGCCATCGAACGTTTGGCCGGCCGCGCGATGGCGTATGGCGGCTCAGTGCAGTCGCAACGCAACCGGATCAGAATTGCGTTGATCGAGACAGGGGTACCGGCGCCTCTTCCTTCGTTTCATCCGGCGGATCGTAGTGCCTCCTTCGATGGGGAACACACTCAGACCCGGGCCTGAAAACAGGGCGACGCCGTGAAGCCCGGCGCCGCCCGGCCTGACTCATCTGAAGCTCATGGAGCTTCCACCGACCAGACCACCTCATCGCCACTCCGGTAACGGACCAGCGAGAAGTCGTTTGCCTGGTAGATCCGCGAGCGAACGGCTCCGGCGGGCACGCCGATACGCTGCTCGGGCAGCGACACCTTCGCCGGATTGCTCCCGGCGGGTAGCACGAAGTAGGTGCCACCGGCGTTGCCGATGATCAACTGCACGTTCCCAGTCAGGTCATTGACCTGCAGGTACATGACACCGTCGCGCTGGAATCCATACAGCAACCACGCCGGGTCCTGACTCAGGTTGACAGCCAGCGGCGCGGACTGTCCCAGCCCGGCAGTCGCCAGCGGCTTTCCGTGAAAATCCGACGGGCCTCCAGCATAAGCGGGCGCTACGGCAAGCAACATGATTCCACAAGCTGCACCAGAACGTAGGAATCGCACAATGACCTCCAGGTCGAAGTTGAAGTCGGGAACCTCAGCGCGATACTAACCGCTTCGCGGCACGCGTATGGCACCTGACGGAAACTTGCACCCCATTTCCCTAAAGTTTCTTCCGCAACCGCCGCTATCCTTCCCGAGCGCCCCTCCCTCACGTGAGCCTCCGCACCATGCCCGTCCTCCCGCAGGTCGTTGTCGATGGCGACCTGGCAGACCCCCTTCCGCAGCGGATCCTGCTGGTGGAAAACTCCCGCGCATTCACCGGAATGCTGCGCGAAGCGATTGAACACCGCCTGGAACTGCCGGTGGTGATTGCCTCCACGCTGGCCGAAGCCGATCGCCTGCTGAGTGACGACGGCGGCTGGTTCCTGGTGCTGACCGGGCTGGTGCTGGCCGATGGTGACCGTGATGCGGTCGTCGAGTTCTTCCTCAAGCGCGACCTGCCCACCGTGGTGGTCAGCAGCGTATACGACGAAGATTTGCGCAAGCGCGTGCTGCAGCAGCAGATCATCGACTACGTGCTGAAGAACACGCCCGGCAGCATCGACTACCTGGTGTGGCTGGTGCAGCGGCTGGAACGCAACCGCCGCATCGCGGCGCTGGTGGTGGACGATTCGCCATCCGCCCGTGGCTACGCCGCGGCGCTGCTGCGCATGTACGGCCATGAAGTGTTCGAGGCCGCCGACGGTGCCGAAGGCCTGGCCGCGATCGAAGCGCACCCGGCCATCCGCCTGGCCGTGGTCGATCAGGAAATGCCCGGCATGCAGGGCGTGGAGTTCACCCGTCGCCTGCGCACCCTGCGCTCGCGCGACAAGCTGGCGGTAATCGGCATTTCCGGCAACACCGACGCCTCGCTGATACCGCGCTTCCTGAAGAACGGCGCCAATGACTTCCTGCGAAAGCCATTTTCGCGTGAGGAGTTCTTCTGCCGTGTGTCGCAGAACGTCGACCAGCTGGAGCTGATCGGCACCCTGCAGGACCTGGCCACCCGCGATTTCCTCACCGGCCTGCCCAACCGCCGCTGCTTCCTGGAACAGAGCCAGCGCCAGCTGCCGCAGCTGCAGCTGCACGGCCAAAGCGTGGCGGTGGCGATGATCGACATCGACCACTTCAAGCACATCAACGACACCCATGGCCACGAAGCCGGCGACGATGCGCTGCGCGCGGTGGCCCGCGCGGTAGGCGACCACGCACGCAGCCAGGACCTGATCGCACGCTTCGGCGGCGAGGAATTCTGCCTGCTGGTGCCGGAGATGGAGCAGGACGAAGCCATCGTCTACTTCGAGGAACTGCGCCAGCGGATCGCCGCACTGGAAGTGGACATCGGCACCGCCACCCTGCGCATGACCGTCAGCATCGGCCTGTGCTGCCTGCACCCGCAGCGCGACTCACTGCACAAGCTGATTTCCGAGGCTGATCGCCAGCTGTACCTGGCCAAGGCGGCCGGCCGCAACCGGGTCAGCTGCGCGACCGTGGCCAATCCGCTGCGCCCGCGCGAAGCCGCGATGGCCACCGCGCTTTGATCCAGATCAACGCCGCCTGAGCGAAGCGATCCTAAAGTCAGCCCCGACATGAACATGAAGGGGAGCCGGGGGATGGCACTACTGGTCTGGCAGGACGATCTGAACATCGGCATCGATGTGATCGATCAGCAACACCGACGCATCGTCGACATGCTCAACCACCTGCACGTGGCCCAGGCCGGGCTGCAGACCGCGGTGGTGGCCGAAGTGATCGACGAAGTGGTGGACTACACCATGTCGCACTTCGCGTTCGAGGAAGAGCTGATGGAGGAAGCGGGCTATCCGTTCTGTGCCGCGCACAAGCGCGTGCATGAGATCTTCATCAAGCGCGTGGCCGAATATCGCCTGCGTTTCCAGGCCGGCGAAGACGTGACCGACGAACTGCGCACGATGCTCTCACGCTGGCTGTTCAACCACATCCGCGGCGATGACCAGGCCTACGCCGAACAGGTCAAGGCGCACCTCAACCAGTTCGCCCGCGAGCACCAGAGCGGCGGCTGGCTGGGCCGCACGCTCAAGCGTTTCTTTGGCTGAGCTGCGCGCGCCGCTGCAGGGCCAGCAGCGCGCACAACGTCGCCACGGCGGTCAGGCACAGGTAGTAACCCACCGCGACTAGGCCGAAGCGCTCGGCCAGCCAGGTGGCCAGGTACGGTGCCGGTGCTGCACCGAGGATCCCGGCCAGGTTGAACGACAGCGATGCGCCGGTGTAGCGCACTTCCACCGGATAGATCTCGGCCAGGAAGGTGCCGCACGGGCCGTAGGTCAGGCCCATCAGGAACAGGCCCAGGCACAGGAAGCTCAACACCAGCCACGGGCTGTTCGCCTGGAACAGCGGTGCGAACAGCACGCCGAAGCCGAGGATCAGCAGGCTGGCAAAGACCATCGTGCGGCGCGTGCCCCAGCGGTCGCCATAACGCGCAGACAGCGGAATGCCCGCCGCGAAGAACAGCATCGCGCCCATCTGCATCAGCAGGAACTGCTCGCGGCTGTAGCCCAGCACGGACGTGCCGTGGCCGAGGCTGAACACCGTCATCAGGTAGAACAGCACGAAGGTGGCGAACGCGCCCAGCGTGCCCAGCAGCATCGGCAGCCAGTAGTCGCGCAGCACCGTCCACATCGGCAGCCGCACCGGCGCCTTGCGCTGCAGCGCCTGCTGGAAATCGGGCGTCTCATGGATGTTCAGGCGCACCCACAGGCCCAGGCCGACCAGCAGCGCGCTGGCCACGAACGGAATGCGCCAGCCCCACTGCAGGAAGTCCTGCTGGCCCAGGCAGCGACCCAGCAGCAGGAAGATGCCGGCCGACAGCAGGAAGCCCAGCGGCGCGCCCAGCTGCGGGAACATGCCGTACCAGGCGCGCTTGCCCGGCGGTGCGTTCTCAGTGGCCAGCAGCACCGCACCGCCCCATTCACCGCCCAAGCCCAGGCCCTGGCCGAAGCGGCACAGCGCCAGCAGGGCCGGCGCCCACAGGCCGATCTGCGCATGGGTGGGCAGCAGGCCGATGGCCACCGTGGACAGGCCCATGGTCAGCAGCGCCGCCACCAGCGTGGCCTTGCGGCCGATGCGGTCGCCGAAGTGGCCAAACACCGCCGAGCCCACCGGGCGCGCGATGAAGGCCACTGCAAAGGTCGCCAGCGACTGCAGCAGAGCCGCCTGGTCGCTGCTTTCCGGGAAGAACAGGTGCGGGAACACCAGCACCGCCGCCGTGGCGTAGATGTAGAAATCGAAGAACTCGATGGTGGTGCCGATGAGGCTGGCCAGCAGGACACGGCTGGGGGAATTCACGGGCGGAGCGGCAGCGCTGATCGAGGACATCGGCAAGGCGTGGAAGGTTGATCGACCGATTCTGCCACGCGCGGGCGGGCTGACGGGGCGATGGTTTCAGCCGACACCGATGCCAACGGAATTTTTCTGGACACTGGTTAGGCTGCGCCACCGGTCCCTGCATGGATGCTTCGCCGATGGCTCTTGTGGTTGCGTTGCGCTGGTCCGATTCACCGCAGCTGGCGCGCACGGTGGCCTGGCTGGTCGTGGTGCTGCTGCATGCCCTGCTGGGCGCGTGGCTGTGGCAGAGCGGCCGGCTGGGTGCCGCGCTGGAGGCCGAAGAACGCATCAGCCTGCGCTGGCGGCCACCGCCGCTGCAGCCGCCCTCGCCGCGCGACGCCCCCACTGTGGTAACGGCGGCACCGATGCCTGCCCGCCCCTCGCGGCGGGTTTCACCTGTACCGCTGCCGCCGGCAGATGTGCAAAGCGACAGTCCGCCGATACCCGCACCCCTCGTGCTGGGCCTGCCGGCCGGCAGCATCAACGGCGGTGATGGCATCACGGCGTCGGGGGTGGCACCACGATTGATCGGCCGCCGCGAGGTACATGCGGCGTTCGCGCCGCGGCGGAACCACTTCCGCATCCGCAGGACGATGACGCCCGAGCAGATCGTGCACGGCGTTGCGCAGCTGCTCGGCCTGTGGCCGCCGGGGTACATCGTCGATCGTTGCCAGCTGGGGAAGCAGGACTTGGATTATTTCCAGGGGGCGGTGGAGGAAATGGACCGGCAGGCGCTGCGCGACGCGGTGCTGGTGGTGAGCGCGCGGTGCCGGTAGAGACAGCCGAGCATGGCTCGACTCTACAGAAAGGCGGCAGCGCCGGGTCATGCCCGCCGGCGCGACGCTACAACTGGATCCAGGTCGCCTTGATCTCGCTGTACTTGTCGAACGCATGCAGCGATTTGTCGCGGCCGTTGCCCGACTGCTTGTAACCCCCAAACGGTGCGCTCATGTCACCGCCATCCCAGCCGTTCACCCACACACTGCCCGCGCGCAGCTGCCGCGACACGCGATGCGCTCGCCCCAGGTCGCGCGTCCACAATCCGGCCGCCAGCCCATAGCGGCTGTCGTTGGCGAGGCGCACGGCCTCGGCTTCGCCATCGAACGCGAGCACCGCCAGCACCGGCCCGAACACCTCCTCGCGGGCCAGTGCCTGCTCTGGCCGTACCTGGTCGAACACGGTGGGCTGCACGTAGCAGCCGCCCGCTTCCACCTCGGCGCGCTGCCCGCCCAGCAGCAGGCGCGCTCCGTCGCCTTCGGCGCGCGCGATGTCCGCCAGCACCTTGTCCACGTGCGCGGCATCGACCAGCGCACCCATCGGTGCATCGGCCTCCAGCGGATGGCGCGGCTGCATGCGCCGCCCATACGCCACCACCTGATGCACGAAATCGTCACGGATCGAGCGCTCCACCAGCAGCCGCGAGCCCGCCGTGCAGACCTCGCCCTGGTTGAAGAAGATGCCCCGCGCCACGCCCTTGGCCGCCGCATCCAGGTCCGGCGCATCGGCGAACACCAGGTGCGGGCTCTTGCCACCGCATTCAAGCCACACCCGCTTCATGTTGGAACGGCCCGCGTACTGCAGCAGCTTCGCGCCGGTGGCGGTCGAGCCGGTGAACGCCAGCACGTCCACATCCATGTGCAGCGCCAGTGGTTCGCCCACGTACATACCCTGCCCGGGCAGCACGTTCAGCACGCCATCGGGCAACCCGGCTTCGGCGGCCAGCGCGGCCAACCGCAGTGCACTCAGCGGCGAGCGCTCCGAGGGCTTGAGCACCACCGAGTTGCCCATCGCCAGCGCCGGCGCGATCTTCCAGCAGGCCATCAGCAGCGGAAAATTCCACGGCACGATCGCGGCCACCACGCCGGCCGACTCGCGGCTGACCAGGCCCAGTTCGTGCGGGCCGGTCGGCGCGATATCGCCGTACAGCTTGTCCACCGCTTCGGCCGTCCAGCTCAGACAGCGCACCACGCCAGGCAGGTCGACGCGACGCGCATCGCGCACCGGCTTGCCCATGTCCAGGGTTTCCAGCAGGGCCAGTTCGTCCGCATGTTTTTCCACCAGCGCGGCCAACGCCAACAGTACGCGCTTGCGGTGCGCCGGGCTGGCCTGCGACCAGTGGCCGGCCTCGAAGGCGCGCCGCGCCCCTGCCACCGCACGCTCCACGTCCTGCGCATCGCAGTCGGCCACCTGGGCCAGCACGCGGCCATCGATCGGGCTGATGCAGTCGAAACGGGCGCCGCTGGCCGCGTCCACGTAGCGGCCATCGATGAAGGCCTGTGCGGTGATCGCCAGCTGGCCGGCCAGTGCCTGCCAGTGGGTGCGGTCGGGGAAATCAGCCATGTCCGGCTCCAGGCAGCGAATGCCTCGTTTATACCGGCGTGGCTGTGACGCGGCCGTTCTGCCGCCGCTGCTACCGCCGCGATGACCGGGCTGCGCTACAGTCGGTGCATCGGACACGACGGAGGCGGCATGAAGAACCCCGCGATCGACCCGCACGTACTGGCCACCCAGCGCCCCGAATCGCTGGACGCATACTGGATGCCGTTCACCGCCAACCGCCAGTTCAAGGGTGCGCCGCGCATGCTGGTGCGTGCCGAGGGCATGCACTACGAGGACATCGACGGGCGCAGCATCCTCGACGGCGCCGCCGGTCTGTGGTGCTGCAACGCCGGCCACGCGCGCCCGCGCATCGTCCAGGCCATCGCCGAACAGGCGGCCACGCTCGATTACTCGCCTGCCTTCCAGATGGGCTCGCCGCCCGCGTTTGCCCTGGCCCAGCGGCTGGCCGCGCTGGCGCCGGCCGGGCTCAACCATGTGTTCTTCACCAGCTCTGGCTCGGAGGCGGTGGATACCGCGATGAAGATCGTGCTGGCCCACCATCGCCTGCATGGCGAGGGCCAGCGCACCCGCTTCATCAGCCGCGAAAAGGCCTACCACGGCGTCGGCTTCGGCGGCATGGCCCTCGGCGGCCTGCCCAACAACCGCAGGCAGTTCGGCCTGCAGCTGGGCGGCGTGGACTTTCTGCGCCACACCCTGGACCTGGAGCGCAACGCGTTCAGCAAGGGCCTGCCGCGCCACGGCGCCGAACGGGCCGACGATCTGGAACGCCTGATCGCGCTGCACGATGCGTCCACGATCGCCGCCGTGTTCGTCGAGCCCGTGGCTGGCTCGGCGGGGGTGATCCTGCCCTCCCCCGGCTACCTGCAACGGCTGCGCGAGATCTGCGACCAGCACGGCATCCTGCTCGTGTTCGACGAGGTCATCACCGGATTCGGCCGGGTCGGCATGCCCTTCGCCGCGCAGCGCTTCGGGGTCACCCCGGACCTGCTGACCTTCGCCAAGGGCGTCAGCAACGGCGCGGTGCCGCTGGGCGGCGTGCTGGTAGGCGATACCGTGCATGCCAGCTTCATGCAGGGCCCGGCGCAGGCCATCGAGCTGTTCCACGGCTATACCTATTCGGGCCACCCGCTGGCCTGCGCGGCCGCCTTGGCCACCCTGGACATCCACGCCGAGGAGCGCCTGTTCGAGCGCGCCATCGAGCTGGGCGAGTACTGGCAGGAGCGCCTGCATGCCCTGCAGGGCCTACCGAACGTGGTGGACATCCGCAACTTCGGCCTGGTCGGCGCGGTCGAGCTGGCGCCACGCCGCGATGCCGCCGGCGCCCGCGGCTACGAGGTCTACCGGCGCTGCTTCCACGATGGCCGCCTGCTGGTGCGCTGCACCGGCGACATCATCGCCCTGTCGCCGCCGCTGATCGTGGACAAGGCGCAGATCGACCAGATCACCGACACCCTGGGCGAGATGATCCGGGCCACCGCCTGAGCCCGGGGCGGCGGCGGCGAGCGGGTACAATGGTCGGTTCCGCTCATGACTGTTGCCGTGCCCATGGACATCGTCGTCAAAGAAGAACTGAAGGCCTACATCGACCCGCTGACCGCGGACGAACATGACGCGCTGGAGCGCAGCATCCTGGCCGAGGGCTGCCGCGACGCGCTGGTGCTGTGGGGTGATGTGCTGGTGGACGGCCACAACCGCTTCGGCATCTGCCAGAAGCACGGCCTGCCGTTCAACACCGTGCAGAACACCCGCTTCCAGAGCATGGAAGACGTGCACCTGTGGATGATCGAGCAGCACCTGGGGCGCCGCAGCGTGTCTGACTTCCAGCGCGGCGTGCTGGCCCTGCGCAAGCGCGACATCCTGTCCGCCCGCAAGCAGGTGGAACAGGCGCAGCTGCAGCGCGAGAGCGACGGCACCGCCGAACCGGCCGACGACGCAGGCGAAGACAGCCCACCGTGGGAACCGGCACCGAAGGTCAGCCGCGCCGAACTGGCCCGCGAAGCGAAGCTGAGCACCAGCCAGGTCGGCATGATCGAGCGCATCCACGCGCAGGCCGCCGCCGAGGTGGTGGAAGCGGTGAAGGCCGGCGTGATCTCGATCAGCGCGGCTGCGGCCGTGGCCGACCTGCCGGAAGAGGAGCAGCGCGCGGCCGCCGCCGGTGGCAAGGAGGAACTGAAGCAGGCGGCCAAGCGCGTGCGCGAATCCAAGCGCAAGCCGCGCGCACCCAAGCCTGAAGCGGCCGAGATGGATTTCGAGGAGCCGAGCGAGGATGAGGTCGCCAGCCGCGATGCCGAAGTGCTGTCCGCACTGGAGCAGCTGGGCGAGGACGCCCCGGCGCTGCGTCGTCGCGTGGTCGCCCTGACCCGCGAGAACGACACCCTGCGCGCGCAGCTGGCCGCGCTGCGGAAGCAGCTCGAGGCGCTGTAACCACGCCGCCGGGCATGGCCCGGCGCTGCCGACGGGAAGACGCGCCGCTGTAGAGCCGAGCCCACGCTCGGCTGCCGTGCACCGTGGCAAAGCAGCCGAGCGTGGGCTCGGTTCTACAGATCAGCGTCACCGTGCTGCAGGTAGACTCCCCCCATGACGTCTCCCATCGATCCGCGTCGCGCACAGCTGCGGCGCCTGAAAGCCATCGCCCTGGGCCTGCTGCTGTTGATGCTGGCCGGGTTCGCGGTCAGCCACTGGCAGGACGAACGCGGTGGCTGGGCCTGGGTGTCGGCCTTCTGCGAGGCTGCCGCCGTCGGCGCATTGGCCGACTGGTTTGCGGTGGTCGCGCTGTTCCGGCGGCCGATGGGCCTGCCCATTCCGCACACGGCGATCATCCCGCGCAGCAAGGAACGCATCGGCGACAGCCTGGCCCTGTTCGTGCGCGACCAGTTTCTGGAACCGGGCGTGCTGCTGGCCAAGCTGCAGGTATTCGACCCCGCCAGCCGTCTCGGTAGCTGGCTGGCCGATCCGGCACGTTCGCGCATGCTGGCCGACATGGCCCGTGGCTGGGCGCTGCAGGCGCTGGATTTCTTCGACGAAGGCGCCGTGCGCCGGCAGCTGCACAGCTTCGTCGTGCAACAGCTGCGACAGTGGAATGCGGCGTCAACCGCCGGCGAACTGCTGGCCCTGCTGACTGCCGATGGCCGCCACCAGCGCGTGCTGGACGAGGGCCTGCAGCGGCTCGGCCGCTGGCTGGAACAACCGGAAGTGAAGGAGCGCGCCTCGCAGCTGATCGTGCGCTACATCCAGCGCGAGTGGCCAACGCTGTCGAACACGGTGAACTGGATCAAGCCGATCGACGAGATCGGTGACAGCCTGGCCGAGCGGCTGGCGCGTGCGGTGCTGGAAGAACTGCAGCAAGTCCTGGCCGAGCCGCAGCATCCGTTGCGGCAGGACTACGAGACCTGGCTGGGCAACTACGTGCAGCGCCTGCGCGAAGACCCGGCGCTGGCCGAGCGCATCGAGCAGCTGAAGCAGGAAATGATCGACCACCCGGCCCTGCAGGAGTATGTGCAGGGGCTGTGGGCACGCATCCACGCCAGCCTGCGCACGGATCTGCAGCGCGAAGATTCGGCACTGGTCGGCCACCTGCAGCGCAGCCTGGCATCGCTGGGTTCGACGCTGCAGGCCGATCCGGCGCTGCGCGATGCGCTCAACCAGCATCTGCTGGAGGGTGCGCAGCGGTTGACCGAGCGCCTGCGCGAGGGGGTGACCACGCACATCGCGCAGACGGTGAAGGGCTGGGACGAGCGGCACCTGGTCGAGCAGCTGGAACTGAGCGTAGGCCGCGACCTGCAGTTCATCCGGTTCAACGGCACGCTGGTGGGTGGGTTGATCGGGGTGCTGCTGCACGCGGCGACGGTGCTGTTCAAATTCTGATGATTGCTTGGCAGGGCTGAGCCCTGCACCCGCCGAAGCAACGTCAACATCAAAAGCGGGGTATCCGTGGGCTGGCGGGGTGGGTCCGGTTGCGGGGGACGCTGCAAGTACGTCCATGTAAGCTCGGTCGCCGCATCCATGCGGCTCACGCCCCCGCAACCGGACCCACCCCGCCTTCGACAGTTTCCTGCGAGCTTTTGGGACCTGCTGCTGAGGGTGGGTGCCGACCGTTGGTCGGCACGGGGTCGGATCCCGTTGCGACGCAACGGGCTGTGACCCCATGTCTGGCGGAAGGCGAAGGCATATTGCGCGACCGGGGTCACACTCCTTATGCTCCCGCGCCATGCGGGCCAGGGTGGCCCGCGGGGGGGATCCATGCGAAGGATGTGGATGTTGCTGCCGCTGCTGGCCGCGGCCGGTGATGCGTGCGCGCAGCGTGTGTACAAGTGCAACGATGGTGGTCGTAGCGTCTACCAGACGCTGCCCTGCCCCAGCGGGCAGGATACGGGCGTGACGCGGCCGATCGTGCGTGATCCCAAGCTGAGCTGGCAGGAATCGGAGCGGGTCGACCGCGAGCTCCGCGATGCCCGCCGTCAGCTTCAGGCCAATGCCGGCCGCAGTGCGCCGCAGGGCTCCGGCACGGTCATCGAGGCCGCCAGCAATGCCGAAGCCTGCGACAAGGCGCGTGCGCGCCGCGAGATGGCCGAGTGGTTCGGCACGCGCACGCCACAGCGGCAGCTCAACGACGACGTCACCCGCGCCTGCGCGTCGCGCTGAAGGCGGGGGCCCCAGGCCCCGGCCAACCCACGCTTGATTAACGAAATGCGAATGCCTATCATTTACTGATCGGTTGTACGCTCAGCCACTTGGCGCCCCCACCGCGCTTCCGCCCGTGTACATCCCCGGCTCCTCGTGCGCCGACGGTTCTGGCCGTCAGCGCGTGGCGATGGGAGATGCCTCGGGTCGCGCGATTCCGCGCGGGCGCCCGCACGCATGGATTCCATCGCTGATGGTTTTCTCCTGCATGGAATCGCACTGTATGGCCCGACCGAACATTCCCGTCGTTTCACCCTTGGCGCTGGCCCTGGCCACGCTGTTGTGTGCCCCGCTGGCCCACGCCGATGCACCGTCCGCTGCCGATGCGCGCACGCTGGATACGGTGAAGGTGACCGCCGACGGCGAGATCCAGAACGGCTATACAGTGAAGAACGCGCGCAGCGCGACCAAGCTGGACCTGTCGCTGCGCGAGACGCCGCAGTCGGTCACCGTCATCACCCGCCAGCGCCTCGACGACATGGGCCTGTTCTCGCTGTCCGATGTGATGGGCCAGGTCACCGGCGTGCATGTGGCGGTCACCGACAGCGAGCGCATCAACTATGTCTCGCGCGGCTACAACATCACCAATTTCCAGATCGACGGCATGCTTAACACGTTCGGTGGGTCGATCAAGACCAATACCGACAACGTGATCTACGAGCGCATCGAAGTGATCCGCGGTGCCACCGGCCTGACCACCGGCGCCGGTGATCCGTCCGGCACCATCAGCATGGTGCGCAAGCGCCCGACCGATACCTTCCAGATGGGTGCCAACCTGACCCTGGGCCGCTGGGGCAACCAGCGCCTGGAAGCCGATCTCGGCGGCCCGGTTGCCTGGGACGGCCGCATCCGCGCGCGCGTGGTCGCCGGCAAGCAGCAGAGCGATTCGTTCCGTGATGTCTACCAGCTCGACAAGGACGTGTTCTACGGCATCGTCCAGGCCGACCTGACCGACAGCACGCTGTTCGAAGTGGGTTACGAGTACCAGTCGCCGCATACCCGCGGTGTGACCTGGGGCGTGGTGCCGTACTGGGGCCCGGATGGCACGCCGGCCAACCTGCCGCGCTCGACCAACCTCTCCGCATCGTGGAGCAGCTGGCCGATCATCGAGAAGACCACCTTCGCGCGGCTGGAACAGCAACTGGGCAGCCACTGGTCGGTGAAGGCCGCGATCAGCCGCGCCAAGCGCAACACCGATGGCGCGGTCTGGTATGGCGCGCAGGGTTACCCGCGTGCCGATGGCACCGGCGTGCTGGCCTACATCGGCAACTTCGTGGAAGACAGCACGATGGATGTGGTGGACGTCAACGCCACCGGCAGCTTCGAACTGTTCGGCCACACCCAGGAAGTGGTGTTCGGCGCAGGCCAGTCGGTGCGCAAGGGCGAGTACCCCGCGGCCTCCATCGACCCCTACCCCGCCAGTTACGCCCAGGTGCCCGACTGGCGGAACTGGACCGGCGATGTCGCGCCGCTGTCGGTCACCCGTCCGGGCTACCTCGGTTCGCAGGATGAGCTGCGCCAGCAGGCAGCCTACGTGGCTACCCGCCTGCGCCTGACCGACCCGCTGCTGGTGGTGGCCGGCGTGCGCTACGGCAACTGGGAAACCAAGACCTGGCGCTACAGCTACGACAGCAGCGGCAATGGCACGGGCACCACGCGCACCGGCTACAAGCCCAAGGACCAGACCACGCCGTATGCCGGCGTGGTGTACGACTTCAACCGCGTGCTCAGCGCCTATGCCAGCTACACCGACATCTTCGCGCCGCAGAACTACCGCGACAAGAACGGCAGCTACCTGGAGCCGGTGGTCGGCAAGATGTACGAAGGCGGCCTGAAGGCCGAGTTCTTCGGCGGCCTGCTGAATGCCTCGGCAGCGATCTTCGAGGGCGAAAAGGACAACGTGGCCGAGGTCGATGATTCGGTGCCGCTGAATTCGCTTCCGGATGGCACCCAGGCCTACCGCTCCACCGGCAAGGGCAACAAGGTGCACGGCTGGGAAGTGGAAGCACAGGGCAGTCTCGGCGAAAGCTGGAACCTGTCTGCGGGCTTTGCCCACGCTGTCAGCCGCAGCCAGGCCGGCGTCGTACAGAACAGCACCACCCCGCAGGACACTTTCCGCCTCAACGCCAGCTGGCGCCCGGGCGGCTTCGATGGCCGCTTCTGGCTCGGCGGCGGTGCCACCTGGCAGAGCCGTATCTGGCGCGCCAGTACCAAGCCGGCGGCCGACTACCTGACCAGCGGCCGCACCGAACAGGGCGTCATCCAGCAGGACGCGTTCTACCTGCTGAACCTGGCCGGCGGCTACCGCTTCAACGAGAACTTCAGCGCCCAGCTCAACATCAGCAACCTGCTGGACAAGAAGTATTACAGCAACGTCGGTTTCTACAACGGCGTGTACTGGGGTGAGCCGCGCAACGTCAGCGTGACGCTGCGCTGGAAGCTCTGATTCCCTGATGGATGGCGCCGGTTCTGCGACCGGCGCCCGGCCACGGATGGCCACCCCCGGCGCGCTTCGGTGCGCCGGCCTTTCTTCCAACGAACCTGCAGGACCGCCGTGGACCGCTCGCCCGAACTTGCCAGCTCCCGCCTCAGCACCTTCTTCGCCAGCGAACGCTGGGGAGTGCTGTCCCGTTCCCTGGCCGCGATCTTCGGCGGCTATGCGCTGGCTTCGGCCACCAGCGTGTTCTGCGCGGTGGCGCTGCCCGGCGCACGCGGGCAGACCGTGCTGACCGGCATGCTGCTGGCCATTCTGGTCGCCGCCTGCGCGGCGTTGTGGGCGTTCGCCACCCGCAGCGCGCTGCGTGCGTGGGTCGGCATTCTCGCTCCCGCCCTGCTGATGGCTGCCATCGCGCGCATGCTGGGGGCCTGGGCATGAAGAACGGATTCCGCCAGTCGATGGCCTGGCTGCACACCTGGACCGGCTTGCTGGTCGGCTGGTTGCTGCTGCTGATCTTCATGGCCGGCACCGCCAGCTACTACCGCGAGGAGATCAGCCGCTGGATGCGCCCTGAGCTGCCCAGTGCCGGGGTCAGCACCGACGTGGCCGCGCAACGCGCCATCGATTTCCTGCAGGACAAGGCCGGCAACGCCGAGATGTGGTACGTGACGCTGCCGCAGCCGCGCAACCCGGCGATGAGCACCTTCTGGCGCGTGCCGGCCGACCAGGCCGATCCGTCCAAGGGCCGTCGCGGTGCCTTCGGCGATGCAACGCTGGACCCGAACACCGGCGGCGAACTGAAGGCGCGCGACACCCGTGGCGGTGATTTCTTCTACCGCCTGCACTTCGACCTGCACTACATCCCGGTGCTGTGGGCACGCTATCTGGTCGGCTTCTGCGCGATGTTCATGCTGGTGGCGATCATCACCGGCGTCATCACCCACAAGAAAATCTTCAAGGACTTCTTCACCTTCCGCAAGGACAAGGGCCTGCGCTCCTGGCTCGATTTCCACAACGTCAGCGCGGTGATGGCCCTGCCCTACCACGCGATGATCACCTACACCGGCATCGTCACGCTGATGATCATGTACCTGCCGTGGGGCGTGAAAGTCGCCTACCCGCAGGACGAGGACAAGTTCTTCAGCGAAGCCTTCGGCGGCATGCCGGAGGTGACCGCGCCGGCCGAAGGCCGCGCAACACCGCTGCCGATCGCGCAACTGCTGGACAGCGCGCGTGCGCATTGGCACGGCGTGGAAGTGGCCGGCTTCACCGTGTCCAACCCGGGCGCGGCCAATGCGGTGATCGACATCCGCCAGCGTGATGGCAAGCGCCTGTCCACCGACACCCCGGCCGTGCGCTACGACATGGTCAGCGGTGCATTGCTGGAAGAAACACCGCCCTCCGGTGGCGCCACCGCCACCCGCGGCGTGCTGTACGGCCTGCATCTGGCACGCTTTGCCGACTGGGGCCTGCGTGCACTGTTCTTCCTGTCCGGCCTGGTCGGCTGCCTGATGGTCGCCAGCGGCGTGGTGCTGTGGGCGGTGAAGGAACGTCCCAAGCATGCCAAGAGTGGACGCATCGGCTTCGGCCTGCGCCTGGTCGATGCGCTGAACATCGGCACCGTGGCCGGGCTGCCGATCGCCTTTGCCGCCTACTTCTGGGGCAACCGCCTGCTGCCGCTGGAGATGGCCGAGCGTTCGAACGCCGAGGCCAACGTGTTCTTCTACGCCTGGGGCGCCGCCCTGCTGGCCGCCTTCATCTGGCCCAAGAGGATGATGTGGGCGTGGCAGCTGTACATCGGCGCGGCCGCCTTCGCGCTGGTGCCGGTGGTCAATGCCCTGACCACCCACGCGCACCTGGGCGTGACCTTGCTCAATGGCGATTGGGTGCTGGCTGGTTTTGACCTGTCGATGCTTGCGTTTGGCGCGATGCTGGCGATGTGCGGCTGGCGCATGCAGCGCTGGACGCCGTCGCTGAGCGCCGCCGAAAAGAAGAAGCGCGCAGCGGCGGCTGCAGCCGCCAAGGCACCGGCTGCGCCTGCGGCTACCGAAGCGGAGGCCAGCGCATGATGCTGCTGGCCCTGACCCTGTCGTTCTCCGCGTTCACCGCGCTGTCGCTGGCGATGGAAAAGCACCAGCAGGACCTCCACGGCAAGGCCGCCGCGACGCCGGCACGGCGCACGCAGTGGCGCGTGCTGGGCTGGGTGTTGCTGACGGTCGCGTTCGCGCTGTGCGTGGTCGACCACGGCTGGGCGATGGGCCCGGTGCTGTGGCTGGGTGCATTGACCCTGGCCGGCGTGCCGCTGGCCTTTGGCCTGTACCCGTACCGGCAGGCGTGGATCGCGCCGTTGGCCATCGCGCTGCCGGTTCTCGGCCTGGTGGTGGCGGTGCTCTAACCCGGCAGCCGGGGTCGGATCCCTTGCGCAATGCGCAAGGGCTCTGACCCCATTCACGACCGGGGTCAGCCCAGGCGCTTCAGTTCCCACGCGCGGTGGATGCGCGCGTTGCGCTCGAAGTCCGGGCCAATCGTGCGCGCGGTGATCTCGCGGCACTGGGCGAACTCGGCAATGGCATTTTCTTCCAGCTTGAAGCGGCGGAAGTTGTTGGAGAAATACAGCACGCCGCCCGGTGCCAGGCGCGCCACCGCCGCACGCAGCAGCTTCAGCTGCTCGCGCTGCACGTCGAAGTCGTCGGCACGGGCCGAGTTCGAGAACGTCGGCGGATCGCAGAAGATCACGTCGTACTGGCCGCGGTCGCCTTCCAGCCACGCCATCGCATCGGCCTGCACCAGCAGGTGCTGGTTGCCGCCCTGGCCGTTCAGCGCCAGGTTGTCGTAGCACCACTGCAGGTAGGTGGCCGACAGGTCGACGCTGGTGGTGCTGGCCGCGCCTGCCACCGCCGCCTGCACACTGGCCACGCCGGTGTAGCAGAACAGGTTGAGGAAACGCTTGCCACGCACCTGCTCGGCCATCATCCGGCGCAGCGGGCGGTGGTCGAGGAACAGGCCAGTATCGAGGTAATCGAACAGGTTCACCTGCAGCAGCGCGTTGTTCTCACGCACCACGATGAACTCGTCACGCTGCTCGAAGCGACCGTACTTGCTGCCGCCCTTACCGCGCTCGCGCGACTTCATCGACACCTGCTCCGGCGGAACGCCGAACACTTCGCGCGCGGCAGCCAGCAGTTCGTTGCGGCGGCGGCGCACGTCGTTTTCCGGAATCGCGGCCGGTGCGGCGTATTCCTGCACGTGCAGGAAGGTACGGCGCTGGCCACGGTCTTCTTCGTAGACGTCGATGGCCGCCGCATATTCCGGCAGGTCGGCATCGTAGGCGCGGAAGCAGGTGATGTCCTCGCGCCCGCGCCAGCTCTTGAACTTCTTAAGGTTCTTGCGCAGGCGGTTGGCCACCATCTGCGCGCCTTCGCTCAGTTCGCGCGGCTGTGCCGGGTCGCGGCCCGGCACGGCGATCGGATCGCAGATGATCAGCGCGCATTCCAGCGCACCGTTGAACATCTGGTACTTCTTGCCGGCGCGCAGGCCGGTAGCGAAAGCGAGTTCGTCGTTGCCGCACAGCAGGCTGGCACGCCACTGCGGCACCGCCTTCTGCAGTGCGTTGCCCAGCGCGCGGTACAGCGCCGGATCGGCGGCCAGGCGCTCGTCGTAGGGCGGGTTGCAGACCACCGCGCCGATTTCCTGCTCCGGTGCGGCCAGGTCGGCCACGTCCGCACGGGTGAAGCGGATGGCATGGGCCACGCCGGCCACTTCGGCATTCTCACGCGCGGCCTGGATGGCCACCGGGTCGATGTCGCTGCCGTGGATGACCGGCTTCAGCGCGGCCAGGCCAGCAGCTTCGCGGTCACGCGCTTCACTCTGGATCGCCTTCCAGGCGGCCTTGTCGAAGCCCAGCCAGCGGCTCGGCGGCAGGCTGCCATGGCGCATCAGGCCGGGCGCGACGTCGGCGGCCATCAGCGCGCCTTCGATCAGCAGCGTGCCGCTGCCGCACATCGGGTCCAGCAGGCCACCACCGGCGGCATGCAGGCGCGGCCACTGCGCGCGCATCAGCAGCGCGGCGGCCAGGTTTTCCTTCAGCGGCGCCTCGTGGGCGGCACCACGCCAGCCACGGCGGTGCAGCGGGCCGCCGCCAAGATCGATCGACAGCGAGGCACGGCCCTTGCGCAGCGACAGGTTCACGCGCACGTCGGGCAGGTCGGTGTTGACCGAGGGGCGTTCCAGGCCTTCATCGCGCATGCGGTCGACGATGGCGTCCTTGATCCGCTGCGCGGCGAAGCGCGCGTGGGTGATCTTGTCGCCGGACACATGCGCGTCCACCGCCAGGGTCATTTCCGGCTTGATGTGCTCATGCCACGGCAGCGCACGCACGCCGTCGTACAGTGCCTGCTCGTCCGGGCACTCGAACTCGTCGATCGGCCACAGCACGCGGCTGGCCAGGCGCGACCACATGACGATCCGCAGCGCCTGCTCCAGTTCGCCATCGGCGTTGACGCCGGCAATGGTGGCGGTGGCCTTGCCAAGGCCCAGGGCCGACAGTTCATCGGCAAGCAGGTATTCCAGGCCCTTGGCGCAGGAGACGAAGAATTTCACGGGATCGGTTCGCAGGTGGTCGGGCGCGGCACAGGGGCCGGGCCAGTCGGAAAGGAGGGCCGTAGGCACGGCCGGCAGGCCCGCGCCGGGGGCGGCGGAGCTGCCATTGTAGTCAAAGCGGGCGGGCGCGCCGTGCGCCCGGGCTTCACAGCTGGCGCAGCAGGCGCTCGAAGGCGTGCGCGGAGGCCTCCACGTGGCATTCCAGGCGGTGGCCGTCGTCCACCAGCAGCAGCTGCGCCGAGCGCGCCTGCGCCCAGGCGATGACCCCGGCGGCAGGCACCACCTCGTCATGCCAGGCCTGGACCACGGTGGTCGGCACGTCGGCGGCGTCCAGCGCCGGCATCGGGCCCATGGTGGTGGGCGGCACCATCAGGAACAGGCCGGCCACCGGCACCTGCAGCGAGGCGATGCCGGAAATGTAGGCGCCCAGGCTGGAGCCGGCCAGCACCACCGGCCCCTGCGCGGCGGCCGCGGCGGCACGCTCGACCAGGCGCTGCAGGCGGGTGCGCACGTCGCCGACGCGGCTGATCCCGCTCATCGCGTCCAGGTCGGTGTAGTCGGGGCGCTCGTGGGTCCAGCCTAGGCGCTCGGCAACCTCGGCCAGCGCGGTGACCTTGGTGGCCTCCGGGCCGCTCTCGAAGCCGTGGGAGAGGATGCAGTGGCCGCGGCTCATGCATGCGCTCCCAGGGAGCGGTTCAACGTCGATCGGGAAGGCAGGTTCATCCTGCAATGCTAGCATCGCCGCATGCCCACCCCGCTCCTGCCCGGCCTGCAGCTGCAGCCCCTGCCCTACCATGACCGCCTGCCCCTGCGTGATGCCGACAGCCTGCGGATGGTGGTGATCCACTGCACCGAGCTGCCCGACCTGGCGATGGCCCGCGAGTATGGCGAGCGTGTGCTGTACGACAGCGGCGCGGGCAACAGCGGGCATTTCTACATCGACCGCGACGGCAGCGTGGTGCAGTACGTGGCGCCGGAGCGCATCGCCCACCACGTGCGCGGCATGAACGCCGATACGGTGGGCATCGAGCTGGTCAACACCGGCCGCTACCCGCACTGGTTCGACAGCCACCACCAGGCGATGGACGAGCCGTATACGGAGGCGCAGCTGGTTGCGCTGGAGGCGCTGCTGCTGGCGCTGGTGGCACGATATCCGTCGCTGCAGCGGATTGCCGGGCACGACCAGCTGGATCTGGAGCAGGTGCCGGCCAGTGATGATGCGGGGCTGACGGTGGCGCGCAAGCGGGATCCGGGGCCGTTGTTTCCGTGGGCGCGGGTGCTGGCGAGGGTGCCGTTGCAGGGGTTGGGGTGATCGTTTGCAGGGCTGCGCCCTGCACCTGCCGGATCAACGTCAACGTCAACGTCAAAAGCTGGCTATCCGTGGGATGGCGGGGTGGGTCCGGTTGAGGGGGACGCTGCAAGTACATCCCTGTAAGCTCGGTCGCCGCATCCATGCGGCTCACACCCCCTCAACCGGACCCACCCCGCCTTCGACAGTTGCCTGCGATCTGTCGGTACGGCACGGGGTCGGATCCCGTTGCTGCGCAACGGGCTCTGACCCCAATCTGGAATTCGATATCTGACAGATTTCATCCACGCGTGACGTGGATCTACTGGCCTCTACCTGCCGGAACCTGCTGCTGATGGTGGGTGTCGACCGTTGGTCGGCACGGGGTCAAATCAATCGGAATGCGCTTTTTGTAGAGTCGAGCCGCGCTCGACTGCGCCTTGCACGGCTACCGGGCCGATGGGGTCAGGCGCCGGTGGCGACCGGGCGGGTGCTGTCGCTGACCCAGCCGCTCCAAGAGTCGGCGTAGATGCGGGCGCCGCTCAGGCCGGCGCTTTCCATCGCCAGCAGCAGGTGGCAGGCGGTCACGCCGGAACCGCACATCAGCACGACGCGCGCGGGGTCCTGGCTGCCGATCACGCCCTGCAGTTCGGCGCGCAGTTCCTGCGGGTCGCGCAGGCGGCCGTCGAGGACGTTCAGGGCGAACGGGCGGTTGACCGCGCCGGGCACGTGGCCGGCCACCGGGTCCAGCGGCTCGACTTCGCCGCGGAAACGCTCGCCGGCGCGGGCGTCCACCAGCCAGCCGGGGGCGTGTTTGAGGCGCGCGGCGATTTCGTCGGCCGAGGCCACCTGGGTGGTGTCGAAGCGGCCTGGATAGGGCGGCTGCGCGGTCACCTCGCTGTGGCCGGTGGCCAGCGCATGGCCCGCGGCCTGCCAGGCGGCGATGCCGCCGTCGAGCACGGCCACACGGGTATGCCCGATCAGGCGCAGCAGCCACCACAGGCGTGCGGCGGCCATGCTGCCGTCGCTGCCGTCATAGACCACGACCTGGGTGTCCGGCCCGATGCCCCACTGGCCCACGCGCGCGGCGAAGGCGTCGCTGTCGGGCAGCGGATGGCGGCCATGGCCGCTGCGGCGCAGGTCGGAAAGATCCTGGTTGAGATCGGCATGGACCGCACCCGGGATATGCCCGGCCGCATACTGCCCTGCCCCGGCCTGCGGGTCGGCCAGCGCTGCGCGCGCATCCACCACGCGCACGACGGTGCTGGCGGTGGCACGGGCATCGACCACGCGCACGTCGCCATCGAGGGCGGCAGCCAGCGTGGCGACATCGACCAGGGTGGTCCACGGCGGATTGATCGGCTTCATTGCACTTGCTCCAGGCGGCGACGCAGGTTGTAGAGGATGGCAGCGGTCGCGCCCCAGATACGCTGGCCAGGCCAGCCGTATTCGAGGACATGGCGCACACGGCCGCGATGGTTGATCTCGACCTGGCGCAGGTTGTCGGCAGCCATCAGGTAATCCAGCGGCACCTCAAACACCTCGGCCACTTCGCTGGGCTGCGGTACCGGCACGAAATCCGGATCGACTACCGCCACCACCGGGGTCACCCGGTAACCGGTGATGGTCACGAACGGATCGAGGTAGCCCAGCGCCTGTACCTGGCCCGGTGCCAGCGCGATTTCTTCCTGACTCTCGCGCAGGGCGGCGGCCAGGGCATCGCGGTCGTCCGGTTCGGTGCGTCCGCCCGGGAAACCGACCTGGCCGCCGTGGGTGCGCAGGGTCTCGGTGCGGCGGGTCAGGATGACCTGGGCACCTCCGGCACGCGGCACGATGCCGGCCAGCACCGCGGCTTCCACCGGCGGGCCGGGGGGCAGCAGGTCACTCAGTTCGCTGCGGTTCCAGCCATCGCCCTGCGGCGGTTCGGCCAGCGGATGCAGCGCGCGCAGCAGGCGTTCGTGGTCGGCCAGTGATCCGCGCAGCGACTGCTGCAGTTGTTCGCGCAGGGGCTGCACACGATGCAGGACGCGGCTGCGTTCGCGGTCGCTCATCGACGACCACCCTGCGATTTCATCGATATGCCGCCCGCACCCGACGCATAGCCGGTTGTGATCCAGCTTGCACACTCCAATGCAGGGGCTTGCGACAACACGCGCCGGTTCTTCCGTAGTTTGCACCCTGCAACAGTAGCGCGAATGGCTGCGGTTGGGGACGATCACGAAGGTGCGTGATCGTCGCGGGATGCACAAACAGAAACGCGCCGGTGGAAGCCACCGGCGCGTTGTCTGCATTGCATTGATGTTGGGTCGACTTACTTGACGCTGACCAGCTTGACTTCGAACTGCACCGCCACGTTCGGCGGGAAGCCGGTACGCGGGTCGGCACCGTAGGCCTGATCCGGCGGCAGGGTGATTTCCCACTTCGAACCCGCCGGCATCTGCAGCAGGGTCTCGCGCATGGCCTTCATTTCGACTTCGCTGACCTTGATTGACGGAATCTGCTGGGCCGGACGGGCTTCGGTCGGACGCTGGCCGAACGGGTACGGACCGGCCACTTCCAGCTGCACGGTGTTGGCCTGGGTCGGCTTGGCGCCCTTGCCGGCTTCGATCACGCGGTACTGGACGCCGCTCGGCAGGGTCTGCACGCCCGCCTTGGCCTTGTTGGCCGCAACGAACTGGTCGCTCTTGGTCTTGTTTTCGGCAGCAGCCTTTTCGTACTCGGCCTTGGCAGCCTGGGCACGGCCCTGCTCACGCTTCTGGAACGCTTCAACGGCCGGCTTCAGCTGCTCGGCGGTGATCGCCGGCTGCTTCTTGGCGTAGGCGTCCTGCAGACCCTTCACCACCGAGTTGATGTCCAGCTGCTCACCACGACCGGTCAGCTCCGCCAGGTTGTTGCCGTAGTCGTAACCGAAGTAATAGCTCAGCTTGCCCTTTTCGGACGCGACGTCCTGGGCGAGGGCATTGCCCGTCAGGGCCAGGGCCGCGACGGCGACCGCGATAGAACGCAACTTCATCAAACAGTTCTCCAGGGGTGGTAACTCAGGGACGTTCTGCGCCGCCCTGAGGCGACGGGTTAGGATACCGGCCACAACGTGTAACCGCTACTGACCACGCAGGCTTTGACCCACCTGCGTTTCAAGAGTTCAATCTCACTTTTTTTTAACGTTCCAGGAGCTTTCCGTGGCCTCAGCCCCCGCCGACCAGCCCGTCGCCGTGACCGATGACGGCGCCATCCGCACCCTCACCGTGCAGCGCCCGGAAAAGCTCAATGCCCTCAATGCGGCCACCCTGCAGGCCCTGGCCGAGGCGTTCAGCGCGGCGTCGGCCGACCCGGACGTTCGCGTGGTGGTGCTGACCGGCGCCGGCCCCAAGGCCTTCGTGGCCGGCGCCGACATCGCCGAGATGAATACACTCAGCGCGGTTCAGGGACGTGATTTTTCGCTGCTCGGCCAGGCCCTGATGCGCCGGATCGAGCGCATGCCCAAGCCGGTCATCGCCCGCGTCAACGGCTTCGCGCTCGGCGGTGGGCTGGAGCTGGCCATGGCCTGCCACCTGCGCATCGCCGCCGATTCCGCCAAGATCGGCCAGCCGGAGATCAACCTGGGGCTGATCCCGGGCTTCGGTGGCAGCCAGCGCCTGCTGCGCCTGTGCGGCCGCGCCGCCACCCTGGAACTGTGCCTGCTGGGCGCCCCGATCGATGCCGAACGCGCCTTGGCGCTGGGCATCGTCAACCAGGTGGTGCCGGCAGCCGAACTCGACAACCGCGTGCAGGACGTCGCCAGGCAGCTGGCACGCTCGGCGCCGCTGGCCCTGCGCGGCCTGCTCGATGCCGTGCACGTGGGTGGCGAATGCAGCCTGGAAGCCGGCCTGGAGTATGAAAGCGCGCAGTTCGGCCTGCTGTTCGCCACCGAAGACATGCGCGAAGGCACCAGCGCGTTCCTGCAGCGCCGCCCGCCGGCCTTCCAGAACCGCTGACCCCATGGCATCCCGACCCAACCCCGTGCAGCTTTTTGCCCGGGTCCAGGCAGACGATCTCGATGGCGCCCTGCAGAACGGCCTGATGGACTACATCGCCGCGGATGCCGACGCACGGCTGCTGCCCGACCACCCGGAACTTCCGCAGCGGCTGCTGCAGGCACAACGTGACCTGCGCACGGCCTGGGCCGCACGCGAACGCTATCGCGCACGCGCCGTGCGCCTGGCACGCCGCGAAGCCGAACGTGATGCACGTCGCACACCGGCACCGGCGCCCGATGTGAAACCCGCGCTGCCCGCTGCGGCGGCCGCGATCCTCGCCCGGGCCAAGGCCCGCGCGGCAGGCAAGGAACAGTAATGGCCACTGCAAAGAAGACCACGCGCGCACCTGCGCGTCGTGGCAGCGTGATGCCGCGCGCCGACGTGGTGGAGATGTTCACCCGCCTGCGCGAACTCAACCCGCACCCGAAGACCGAACTGGACTACAGCTCACCGTTCGAACTGCTGGTGGCGGTGGCACTGTCGGCGCAGGCCACGGACGTGGGCGTCAACAAGGCGACGCGACGCTTGTTCCCGGTGGCCAACACACCGGCGAAGATCCTCGCGCTCGGTGAGGACGGCCTGAAGAAGTACATCGCCACCATCGGCCTGTTCAACGCGAAGGCGAAGAATGTGATCGCCACCTGCGCGATCCTGCTGGAGAAGTACGATGGCGAGGTGCCACGCGATCGCGAGGCGCTCGAAGCCCTGCCCGGTGTCGGCCGCAAGACCGCCAACGTGGTGCTCAATACGGCCTTCGGCGAACCGGTGATGGCGGTAGACACGCACATCTTCCGCGTCTCCAACCGCACCGGGCTGGCAGCGGGTAAGAATGTGCGCGAAGTGGAGGACCGTCTGGTGAAGGCGATCCCGGCCGAGTTCCTGCTCGATGCGCACCACTGGCTGATCCTGCACGGTCGTTACGTGTGCAAGGCACGCAAGCCGGATTGCCCGGGCTGCGTGATTGCCGACCTGTGTCGCTTCAAGGAAAAAAACGTCGCGTAGACCGCAGGAAACGCATCCACGCGAGGCGTGGATCTACTGCAATCCGTGCGCAACCCCAGCGTCACACGCAAGCGTTTACATCGTCAGCCCCTGACGCGACGGGGCCTGCGGCGGATCCCGGCCGCGCTCCAACTGTCACATTTACGCAATCTTTACCTTTTAGCCTGCGCGCATCTTCCCACCTGCCTGCAAGGCTCCTCTCCATGAAACTGCATCACCAACTCCTGACGGTGGCCGTGGCTGCTGCGCTGTACGTGCCGGCTGCACACGCTGAAGTCGCCATCGATGTGATCGGCGGTTCGGAAATCACCTTCGAAGGCCTGGTCCAGGCTGACGGCAACTGGTTCGACAATGACGTCGTGGACCTCAACGGCGGTGACGCCGGCAATGGCAAGGACAGCGAATTCGAACTGCGTCGCGCCGAGCTGGTGCTGAAGGGCAAGGGCCCGGGCAACGTGGAGTGGGTCGTCGGCTACGACGCCAAGGCTGACAAGTTCCTCGACACCAACGTCAAGTACAAGCTGCTGGGCAACGCCAACCACTTCATCCAGGCCGGCCAGTTCAAGCAGCCGAACAGCCTGGAAGAACTGTCCAGCACCAAGAACAACGACTTCATCTCCAAGGCTGCGGTCACCAATACCTACGCGGTCGCCCGCCGCCTCGGTGGCGCCTACAGCTACGGCCAGGACAACTGGTCGGTCACCGCCAGCGCCTTCGGCCGCGAACTGACCCGCAACCTGGCCCACGGCAGCGGCTACGGCGCACGCGGCACCTTCGCCCCGATCAACGAGAAGGGCCAGGTCCTGCACTTCGGCCTGAGCTACGTCGACTACGACGCCGACGCCGACACCCTGCGCGTGCGTGCCCGTCCGAACGCCGACCTGGCCACCGCGCGCCTGGTCGACAGCGGCAACATGACCGACACCGACCGCGTCAGCACCCTCGGCGCTGAAGCCATGTATTTCCAGGGTCCGTTCAAGGCCCAGGCCGAGTACTACAGCAGCAAGGCCAAGCGCTACGACCACGACAACTACACCAGCGACGGCTACTACGTCAGCGGCGTGTGGAACGTGACCGGCGAAACCTGGAGCTACAAGGCCGGCACCCCGGGCACCGGCCTGCCGAACAACCCGGCTGGCGGCCAGTGGCAGCTGGGGGTGCGTTACGACCACATGGATCTGAACGACGGCAACCTGTCGACCAATCCGGTGGCCGGCCGTCCGCCGATCGTCGATGGCGTGCTGGGCGGCAAGATGGACATCTGGACCGTCGGCGCCAACTGGTACTGGCGTTCAAACTTCAAGTTCATGGTCAACTACGTGATGGTGGACAGCAAGAAGTACAGCTCCACCGCCCGCGGCTTCGTCAATGACGATCCGAACATCCTGGAAGCCCGCGCGCAGTTCTTCTGGTAAGACCTGACGCACGCGTTGCAACGAAGGCACGGCTCCGGCCGTGCCTTCGTCGTTTCAACGCCCTGTCGCCCCCGCCATCCGGTGGCCGCACCTGTGCAGCACCGGCGCTGGAGCAGCGCCGCGGGGGCCACGACGCCCTTATTCCCCACCGTGCTACGAAGGCCCTGCAGGCCCTCTGGCGCGGGTTCCGGGACATTCATGACGGGTGTCACGATTGCGTCATATGACAGACGCAGGCATGTCACGTAACCGTTATGGAATGTGCACCGAAACGTCGGGCAGCCGCCCTTCGACCACCCCAGGAGTCTCTCCCGTGATCCACGCCTTCAAGTCGCGCGCCGCTGTCGCCATCCTGGCTGCATCGTCCGTGTTTGCCGCCAACGCCGCCGATGTCACCGGCGCGGGCGCTTCGTTCATCTACCCGGTCATGTCCAAGTGGTCGGCGGACTACAGCACCGCGACCGGCAAGAAGGTCAACTACCAGTCGATCGGTTCCGGTGGTGGTATCGCCCAGATCAAGGCGGCGACCGTGGACTTCGGTTCCTCCGATGCCCCGCTGAAGCCGGAAGAGCTGGCTGCCGCCGGCCTGGCCCAGTTCCCGTCGGTCATCGGCGGCGTGGTGCCGGTCATCAACGTGGCCGGCGTCGCCCCGGGCGCGCTGAAGCTGGACGGCCCGACCCTGGCCAACATCTTCCTGGGCAAGATCAAGACCTGGAACGACCCGGCCATCGCTGCCCTGAACAGCGGCCTTGCCCTGCCGAACGCCAAGATCACCATCGTCCATCGTTCGGACGGTTCGGGCACCACCTTCAACTTCGTCAACTACCTGTCCAAGGTCAGCCCGGAGTGGAAGAGCAAGGTCGGTGAAGGCACCTCGGTCCAGTGGCCGGCCGGCATCGGCGGCAAGGGCAACGAAGGCGTCGCTGCCTACGTGAAGCAGATCAAGGGTGGCATCGGCTACGTCGAGCTGTCCTACGCCCTGCAGAACAAGATGTCCTACGCGGCGATGAAGAATGCTGCCGGCAAGATCGTGCAGCCGTCGGACGCCTCCTTCTCGGCCGCGGCCGCCAGCGCTGACTGGGCCAATGCCAAGGACTTCTATCTGGTCATGACCAACGCCCCGGGCGAGCAGGCCTGGCCGATCACCGCCACCAACTTCATCCTGGTGCGCAAGCAGCCGAAGAACGTGGCCGGCGCCAAGTCGACCCAGGAATTCTTCCGCTGGATCTACAAGAACGGCGACGCCCAGGCCAAGCAGCTGGACTACGTGCCGCTGCCGGACACCCTGGTCAAGCAGATCGAGACCTACTGGTCGCAGAACCTGAAGTACTGAGCAAGGCGTTCCCCCGCAGGAACGGGGGTCGGCGGGTCCTCTCTCCCTCGCCGACCCCAACCGGGCGCTGGACCTTCGGGCCTGGCGCCTTTCTTTTTTGGGGGCCTGGCCCCGCCCTGCCCTTGTAGAGCCGAGCCCATGCTCGGCTGACGGCCCGTAGTCGAGCATGGCTCGACTCTACAAAGGCCAGAAGCAGCCGAGCATGGGCTCGACTCGACAAAAGCGAAAGGCGCCCGCCCGCCGCGCGCATTCCAGCGCCCCGGGCGGCGCCGGGCAGCCCCACCATAGGGCCGCTGACCCCGTGAAACCCTTGTCAGAACGTGATGTCCGACACCTCTGTCATGGACGTCATACGGCTGTAACAAAAACATCATTTCATAGCCGCATCCGCCGACGCCGTCGGCTCTTCCCCGCTATGGAGTGAACATGAAACTGCACTCGGCCGGCCTCGCCGCCCTTTCCCTGGCCATCGCCCTGGGCCTGTCGGCCTGCGGCGGCGACAAGCAGGCTGCACAGCAGCCGGCTGCCGACGCAGCCGCCGCCCCGGCCGCTGCCGGCGACAAGGTGACCGCCGAGGTCTCCGGCGCTGGCGCTTCCTTCATCTTCCCGCTGGTGTCCAAGTGGTCGGCCGACTACAACACCGCCACCGGCGCCAAGATCAACTACCAGTCGATCGGTTCGGGCGGCGGTATCGCCCAGATCAAGGCCGGCACCGTTGATTTCGGTTCCTCCGACAAGCCGCTGAGCAGCGACGAACTGGCCCAGGCCGGCCTGGCCCAGTTCCCGTCGGCCATCGGCGGCGTGGTGCCGGTCGTCAACATCGAAGGCCTGGAAGCCGGAAAGCTGCGCCTGACCGGCGCCCTGCTGGCCGACATCTTCCTGGGCAAGGTCAAGACCTGGAACGACCCGGCCATCGCCGCGGCCAACCCGGGCGTGACCCTGCCGGACGGCAAGATCACCATCGTCCACCGTTCGGACGGTTCGGGCACCACCTTCAACTTCTCCAATTACCTGTCCAAGGTCAGCCCGGAGTGGAAGACCAAGGTCGGCGAAGGCACCTCGGTGCAGTGGCCGGACGGCGTCGGTGGCAAGGGCAACGAAGGCGTTGCCTCCTACGTGAAGCAGATCAAGGGCTCCATCGGCTACGTCGAGCTGGCCTACGCCCTGCAGAACGCCATGCCGTACACCGCCCTGCAGAACGCCGCAGGCACCTGGGTGCAGCCGAACGCTGAAACCTTCGCCGCCGCTGCCGCCAGCGCCGACTGGGCCAGCGCCAAGGACTTCAACCTGGTCATCACCAACGCCCCGGGCGAGCAGGCGTGGCCGATCACCGCCACCAACTTCATGCTGATGCAGAAGAAGCCGAAGGACGCCAAGCGCAACCAGGACACCCTGGCCTTCTTCAAGTGGGCCTTCGAGAACGGCCAGACCCAGGCCAACGAGCTGCACTACGTGCCGCTGCCGGCCGAACTGACCAAGCAGATCGAGGCCTACTGGGGCACCGAGCTGAAGTGATGGACCCGACGGTGCCCGCCCCGCGCGGGCACCGTCACTTCCACGTCGTGCCGCCCCCTTTCCTGGCCCTGCCGTCCCCATGAATGCCATCGCCCAGCCTGTAGCAGCCCCGTCCACGCGCGATGCGCGTGATGCCCGCAACGACAAACTGTTCCGATGGGTGCTGGTCGGCACCGTCATCTTCGTCCTGATCGCCCTGGCCTGTGCCGCGCTGTCCATGCTGTGGGGCGGCCGCCATGCCCTGCAGATGCAGGGCCTGAGCTTCTTCTTCTCCTCCGACTGGAATCCGGTCGAAAACAAGTTCGGCGCACTCGCCCCGATCTACGGCACCCTGGTCACCGCGTTCATCGCGATGGTCATCGCCGTGCCGGTCAGCTTCGGCATCGCCTTCTTCCTCACCGAAGTCGCGCCGCGCTGGTTGCGTGGTCCGGTCGGTACCGCCATCGAACTGCTGGCCGGCATCCCCTCGATCATCTACGGCATGTGGGGCCTGTTCGTGCTGGTGCCGGTGATGACCGAGTACGTCACCCCGTTCCTCAACGAAACCCTGGGCGAATGGCCGATCATCGGCCCGATGTTCCAGGGCCCGCCGCTGGGCATCGGCATGCTCACCGCCGGCTTCGTGCTGGCCATCATGGTCATCCCGTTCATCTCCTCGGTGATGCGCGAAGTGTTCCTGACCGTGCCGACCCGCCTGAAGGAATCGGCCTACGCGCTGGGTTCCACCAAGTGGGAAGTGAGCTGGGACATCGTCCTGCCCTACACCCGCTCGGCCGTCATCGGCGGCGTCTTCCTCGGCCTCGGCCGTGCCCTGGGTGAAACGATGGCCGTGGCCTTCGTGATCGGCAACAGCGTGCGCCTGTCGCCCTCGCTGCTGGAACCGGGCACCACCATCGCCGCGCTGATCGCCAACGATTTCGGCGAAGCCACTGAAACCTACCGCTCGGCGCTGCTGCTGCTCGGCTTCGTCCTGTTCATCGTCACCTTCGTCGTGCTGGCCATCGCCCGCCTGATGCTGATGCGCCTGTCCCGCAAGGAGGGCAACTGATGTCCACCACCGCTGACTCCCTGTACCTGCGCCGCCGCATCGGCAACGTCATCGCCATCGCGCTGTCCTGCGCCACCGCCCTGTTCGGCCTGTTCTTCCTGGGCTGGATCCTGTTCACCCTGGCCTCCAAGGGCCTGGCCGGCATCAATCTTGATCTGTTCACCAAGATGACGCCGCCGCCGATGCAGGAAGGCGGCCTGGCCAATGCCTTCTTCGGCAGCGCGGTGATGTGTGCGCTGGCGATCGGCATCGGCACCCCGCTGGGCGTGCTGGCCGGTACCTGGCTGGCCGAGTACGGCAACGCCCGCAAGGCCGGCACCGTGGTCCGCTTCGTCAACGACATCCTGTTGTCGGCACCGTCCATCGTGCTGGGCCTGTTCGTCTACACCCTGTACGTGATGCAGACCGGCGGCAACTTCTCCGCCTTCGCGGGTGCGCTGTCGCTGGCCTTCATCGTGCTGCCGGTGGTGGTGCGCACCACCGACGAGATGCTGCGCCTGGTGCCTTCGCAGATGCGCGAAGCCGCCCTGTCGCTGGGCATCCCGCAGTGGAAGGTGATCGTCCAGGTGCTGTACCGCAGTGCATCGGCCGGCATCATCACCGGCATCCTGCTGGCCCTGGCCCGCATCTCCGGCGAGACCGCACCGCTGCTGTTCACCGCCTTCGGCAACCAGTACTGGAACAACAACATCTTCCAGCCGATGGCTTCGGTGCCGGTGGTGATGAACCAGTTCGCCGGCAGCCCGTATGAATCCTGGCAGGTGCTGGCCTGGGCCGGTGCCCTGGTGCTGACTGTCTTCGTGTTGCTGGTCAGCCTTGCCGCCCGTGGCATCCTGCTGCGCAACCGTATCTCCCATGACTGACCTTTCCGTGGATAACGCCATGAACGACCTCTCCAACGCCGTGCCCATGCAGCGCATCGCGGTGCCGGCCTCGCACGAGAACCTGCACACGCCGTCGCCGGTCAAGCTGGCCGCGCGTGGTCTGGACTTCTACTACGACAAGTTCCACGCCCTGAAGGGCATCAACCTGGAGATCCCGGAAAAGCGCGTGACCGCGCTGATCGGTCCCTCCGGTTGCGGCAAGTCGACCCTGCTGCGCATCTTCAACCGCATTTACGCGCTGTACCCGAAGCTGGAAGCGCGTGGCGAGGTGCTGCTGGACGGCGAGAACATCCTGTCGCCGAAGTACCCGATGAACCGCCTGCGCAGCAAGGTCGGCATGGTGTTCCAGAAGCCGGTGCCGTTCCCGATGACCATCTTCGAGAACGTGGCCTACGGCATCCGCCACCACGAGAAGCTGAGCAAGGCCGACATGGCCGACCGCGTCGAGCAGGCGCTGCGCCAGGGCGCACTGTGGGACGAAGTGAAGGACAAACTGGGGCAGAGCGCCCTGGGCCTGTCCGGGGGCCAGCAGCAGCGTCTGTGCATCGCCCGTGCCGTGGCCCTGCGCCCGTCGGTGCTGCTGCTGGACGAGCCGACCTCGGCGCTGGACCCGATTTCGACCAGCCGCATCGAGCAGCTGGTGGAAGAGCTCAAGCACGAGTACACCATCGTCATCGTCACCCACAACATGCAGCAGGCAGCGCGCGTGTCCGACTACACCGCCTTCATGTACCTGGGCGACCTGATCGAGCACGACCGTACCGAAGTGATCTTCTCGCAGCCCTCGCAGCGGCAGACCGAGGACTACATCACCGGTCGCTTCGGCTGAAACGGCAGTCGAGCATGGCTCGACGCTATCGATAACGGCAGTCGAGCATGGCTCGACTCTACAGAGTGGAACAACCATGAATCTTCCCAACGACCACATCGTCAAGAGCTACGACGAAGAGCAGCAGCGCCTGGTGGCCGAAATCGTGCGCATGGGCGAGATGGCCGTCGCCCAGCTGGAGGCGTCGATGGACGTCATCGAAAAGCGCGACGAGAACGCCGCCCACCGCATCATCGCCAACGATGAAGCCATCGACCAGCTGGAACAGCAGATCAGCCACGACGTGATGCGCCTGGCCCTGCGTGGCCCGATGGCCCGCGACCTGCGCGAGATCCTGGCCGGCCTGCGCATCCCGGCAGACATCGAACGCATCGGTGACTACGCCGCGAACGTGGCCAAGCGCTCGATCGCGCTGGGCAAGGTGCCGCCGCTGCCGCAGATCCAGGGCCTGCGCGCCCTCGGCCGTCTGGCCGCGCAGCAGGTGCGCCGCGCCATCGCCGCCTACCGCGACAACGACGCCGAAGCAGCCATCGCCCTGCGCCAGGACGACGCCCGCCTGGACGCGCAGTACACCGCGCTGTTCCGCGAGCTGCTGACCTACATGATGGAAGACCCGCGCAACATCACCCCGTGCACCCACCTGCTGTTCATGGCCAAGAACCTGGAGCGCGTGGGCGACCATGCCACCAACATCGCCGAGAACGTGTGGTTCCTGGTGCACGGTGAGCAGCCGCTGCCGCCGCGCGAGAAGCGCGACGAGACGTCGAGCACTGACCACGTCTGATACTGCGCTGCAACAGCGGAGACGCGTCCGAGGGCCCCTGTCGGCATGACAGGGGCCTTTTTGTTTGCGCGCGCGCCGCCTGTAACACTTCTCACGAAAATTTGAGGTCTCGGCGAGGATTCCTTGAGTACGATCGCGGCATCATCGTTTCACCCCGGGCGCCCGCCCACCACACAAGGAGTACGACTGATGAGCAGTTCCAACAAGACCCTGTCCCTGCTGACCGCCACTGCACTGGCCGCAGGCCTGGGCGTGACTGCCAGTGCTTCGGCCCTGAGCATGACCGACCTTGCCCAGGGCTACCTGGTGGCCGGCCAGGCTGCCAAGGCGGGTGATGCAAAGGCCGCCGACAGCAAGGCTGGTGATACCGCCAAGCATGCCGAGGGCAAGTGCGGTGCCGACGGCAAGAGCGCCGAAGGCAAGTGTGGCGCCGACAAGGGCAAGGCCGGTGCGGCTGCTGGCACCAAAGCGAAGACCGCTGGCGACAAGAAGGCCGCCGAGGGCAAGTGCGGCGAAGGCAAGTGCGGTGCGAAGCACTGACGCTGCCGCCAGCGTCGTCCACCCACGGCTGCCGCTGCCTGCGGCGGCCGTCGGGCTGGGCCTGCGGCGTGCGCTGCTGCAGGACCTGCACGACGCCCCGGCCGGCGACGTCGATTTCCTGGAATGCGCGCCGGAAAACTGGATCAACGTCGGCGGGCCGGCCGGCGATGCGCTGGACGAACTGGCCCGGCGCCACCCCTTGAGCTGCCACGGCCTGTCGCTGTCGCTGGGCGGCAGCGCTGCACTGGATACCGAGCTGCTGCAGCAGGTCGGCCGTTTCCTCGAGCGCCACCGCGTGCCGCTGTACAGCGAACACCTGAGTTACTGCAGCGACGACGGCCAGCTGTACGACCTGCTGCCGATTCCGTTCACCGACGAAGCCGTGCGCCATACCGCCGCGCGCATCGCCCGCGTGCAGGACCTGCTGGGCCGCCGCATCGCGGTGGAGAACGTGTCCTACTACCTGGCCCCGCAGCCGGCGATGGACGAACTGGCCTTCACCAACGCGGTGCTGGCCGAGGCCGATTGCGACCTCCTGCTGGACGTCAACAACGTCTACGTCAACGCCTGCAACCATGGCTACGATGCCGACGCCTTCATCGCCGGGCTGCCCGCGCAGCGCATCGTCTGCCTGCACGTGGCCGGCCACCTGGACGAGGCGCCCGACCTGAAGATCGATACCCACGGCAGCCCGGTGATCGACCCGGTGTGGGCGCTGCTGGAGCGCAGCTACGACCGCTTCGGGCCGCGCCCGACCGTGCTGGAACGCGACTTCAACTTCCCGCCCTACGCCGAACTGCAGGGCGAACTGCGCACCATCCGTCGGCTGCAGGGCACGCAGCGCGAGGTCGCCCATGGCTGACGCGCCCGAGCGCCTGTGTGCGCAGCAGCATGCATTCACCGCGCACCTGCGCGACCCGCAGCAGGTGCCTGCCCCGGCCGACCTCGACCCGCGGCGGGTGGCGGTCTACCAGCGGCTGCTGTCCAACAACCTGCTGGGCCTGCTCGGCAACAGTTTCCCGGTCTGCGTGCGCCTGCTCGGCGAGGCGGCCTGGGCCGAGCTGGTCCGACACTACTTCGCCCACCACCGCGCTCGCACGCCGCTGTTCACCGCGGTGGCAGCAGAGTTCGTGCACTGGCTGCAGGCACAGCCCGAGCTGCCGCACCCGGCGCTGGCCGAGCTGGCCCACTACGAGTGGGTGGAAACCGATCTGTACCAGCGTGCGGCCGAGCCATTGCCGCCGGCCCCGGGCATCGACCCGCTGCAGGAACCGCTGCGCTGTTCACCGCTGGCCTGGCCGCTGCTGTACGCGTGGCCGGTCCACCGCCTCGGCGCCGATGACGCACCGGTCGCTCCACCCGCCGAACCGACCGGCCTGCTGGTCCGCCGCGATGCCGATGGCGTGGTGCGCTTCGCCCAGCTCAGCCCGTTGGCCGCGCACCTGTTGATCCTCATCGACGAGGCGCCGGGAGCCACCGGCGGCCAGCAGCTGCAGCAGCTCGCCAACCTGCACCAGCTCGACGCCGATGCGTTGATCGAACCCGGCACCCCGCTGCTGCAGCAGTTCCTGCAGGCCGGTCTGATCGGCCCGCTGCCCACCGTGGCCTGATACCTCCAACGAGGAGTTCCCCGTGATGAACACCCTGCCCCTGGCCGCCGTGCGCGGCCAGCTGGATCGCTGCGGCCCGTGGTTGGCGCCGCTGGGCCTGCGCCTGCTGCTGGCCTGGGAATATTTCGAGTCCGGCCGCGAGAAGCTGCTGGGCGAGAACTGGTTTGCCGAACTGCAGGGGGCGTTCCCGTTCCCGTTCGACCAGCTGCCCGCCGGCGTGAACTGGCAGCTGGCGACCTGGTTCGAGCTGGCCGGCGCGGCCTGCCTGCTGTTCGGGCTCGGCACCCGCCTCGCCGCGGCGAGCCTGCTGGTGCTGACCGTGGTGGCCACCTATGCCGTGCACTGGCCGATGCACTGGCATTCACTGGGAGAACTGGCGATGGGCTATGCGATCAGCGACCAGGGGTTCGGCAACTTCAAGCTGCCGCTGCTGTTCATGGCGATGCTGCTGCCGCTGCTGTTCAACGGCGCAGGGCGCCTGAGCGTGGACGCGTGGGTGGCCGGCCGGACCATCGCGCCCCGGTAGTTGCCAACCTTGGTTGGCGGTTGTTCCGCATGCCAGCCAAGGTTGGCATCTACCGGTCTGGCGGCCAGCCCGTTACACGCCGATACGCGCCGAAACCGCGCAAAAGGCCGATTTAATTACCTATTCATCAAAAAAATCCGATGCTGGATCCGTGGCCTCGATGACCACGTCCTTCCCCCGGAGTTGCCCCATGAAGCGCCTGATTGCCGCCGCCCTTTCGCTGACCCTGCTGGCCACCGCCGTCTCGCCCGCGATGGCCGCGCCCTATGGCGCCGGTGGGCGCGACGACCACCACGGCCACAAGGATCACCACGACGACCGTCGCGATCCGCCCCGTCGCGGCCACACGCTCGCCCGTGACCACCGCGGCGAGTACGTCCGCGATTACCGCCACCATGGCCTGCACGCCCCCACCCGCGGCCAGGAATGGCGCAAGGTCGACGGCCGTTACGTGCTGATTGCCGTGGCCACCGGCGTCATCGCCGACGTGGTGCTGGCACGCCGCTGACCCGTGCACAGCCTCCCGGCCATGCGATGCGTGGCCGGGCGCTCAGGGTCGCTCTGCTAGAATCCGCGCATGACTGACCCCACCCCCGCAGCTGACACCGCCCCTGTTTCCTTGGTTCCGATGGCGCAGCGCGCGATGTCGCAACGGTTCCGCGGCTTCCTGCCGGTGGTGGTGGACGTGGAAACCGGCGGCTTCGACAGCCAGCGCAACGCGCTGCTGGAAATCGCCGCCGTGCCGATCGAGATGGACGAGAACGGCCTGCTCTACCCGGGCCAGACCGCCAGTGCCCACGTGGTCCCCGCCGAAGGCCTGGAGATCGACCCGAAGTCGCTGGAAGTGACCGGCATCATCCTCGACCATCCGTTCCGGCTGGCGAAGGAAGAGAAGGCCGCGCTGGACCACATCTTCACCCCGGTCCGCGCAGCGATGAAGAAGTACGGCTGCCAGCGCGCGATCCTGGTCGGGCACAACGCCCATTTCGACCTGGGCTTCGTCAATGCCGCCGTGGCCCGCACCGGCCACAAGCGCAACCCGTTCCATCCCTTCAGCGTGTTCGACACGGTCACCCTGGCCGGTATCGCCTATGGGCAGACGGTCCTGGCGCGTGCAGCCAATGCCGCCGGCCTGGGCTGGGATGCGAACGAGGCGCACAGCGCGGTGTACGACACCGAGCAGACGGCACGGTTGTTCTGCACCATCGCCAACGCCTGGCCGCGGTAGATTCACACCTGCAGTGCGGACCAACGGTCCGCACCCACCAACCAAATGGCAATTACCCGATGCTGGTGCGGTCGCGGCCGTCGCTCTTGGCGCGGTACAGCGCGCGGTCGGCGCGCTGGTACAGCAACGCCGGGGTGCGGTCGTCATTGGCCAGTTCCACCAGACCCGCACTGAAGGTCACCCGCAGACCCTTCACTCCGGCCCAGTCCGGATGGTCATGGAACAGGCCGCGCAGGCGCGCGCAGACCTGCGCCGCTTCTTCCAGGCGCGTGTCATTGAGCAGCAGCGCGAACTCTTCGCCACCGGTACGCGCCGGCAGGTCCGAATCGCGGCAGGCTGCGGCGATCACTTCGGCCACTTCCTTCAGCACCAGATCGCCGATGCTGTGGCTGTAGGTGTCGTTGACGTCCTTGAAGTGATCGATGTCCAGCACCACCAGGCTCAACGGATGGCCGCTGCGCTGCGAACGGGCGAAATCACGCGCCAGCGTCTCGTCGAAGCCGCGGCGGTTGGCCAGGCCGGTCAGCGCATCCTCGCGGGCCTGCCGCTCGAACGCCTCGGCCTGCCGCGCCAAGCGCTCGGCCAGCTCGGTCTTTTCCTGGTTCAACGCCTGCAGGTGCACCGTCTGCGCCTGCAGGTCGAAGGTTGCTTCATCCACCCGCCGGGCCAGGCGCAGGTTGCTGGCCTTGTACTGCTGCAGCAGGAAACGGTACAGCGCCACCAGCGCGCCCAGCAGCAACAGGCCGATGAAGGCCTGCACGCTGTGCCGCTGCCACCAGAACGGCTCGACGGTGAAACTCCACACCGCTTCCTGCTGGCCCCAGGCGCCGCCCGGGTGCGAGGCCGCCACGTGCAAGGTGTAGTCGCCTGGTGGCAGGCCGACGTACTCCACGCTGCGCTGCGGGCCACGCTCGACCCAGCCGGCGTCCAGGCCTTCCAGCCGGGTGCGGTAACGGATGCGGTCGGACATCAGGTAGCTGAGGCCGACGAAGCTCACCGCCAGCCGGCGCCCGCCGGGAATCAGGTTGCGCTCGGGCCCTTCCCAATGCACCTGCGCGCCATCGACCTGCACGTTCTCGATCGCCGCCGGCGGCGCCGGGCGTTCGCGGAAGCGCTGCAGGCGCTGCGGGTCCACCGTGCTCAGGCCACCGGCGGTGACCACCCAGAAGCTGCCATCCTGGCGCAGGATCGCCGACGGCGCCGAGCTGCCATTGGCCTGCGCGTTGGCCATGCCGTCGATCTCGTTGTAGCGCTCCACGGTCACCCGCGGCGCGCGGCCGTCAGCCACCGCGTTCAAGGTCGCCATGTCGGTGCGCAGCACGCCGCGGTTGCTGCTGATCCACACATTGCCCAGCCGGTCGGGAACCAGCTGGAACACCGTATCGACCGGCATGCCCTGCTCCAGGCCGACCCGCGACAGGCGGTCCTTGTACCAGCGGTACAGGCCACGGTCGCTGCTGATCCACATCGCGTCGCCGATCTGGTGGAAGCCGAACACACTGCGGCCACCGCCCAACGGTGCCAGGTCGATGGCCTGTACGTGGTCGCTGCGCAGCACGCGGATGCCCTCGATGGTGCCGATCCACAGGTTGCCCTGGTGATCGTGTTCCAGCGCGGTGATCAGGCCGGTGGGCATGCCCGGCATGTTTGCCACCCGCACGCGGGCGCCGTCGATGCGCACCACGCCCTTCTGCGTGCCGGCCCAGACCACGCCGGACGGATCGACGCTGATCGCGCGGATATTGCCACCCGGCATGCCATCGGCGGCATCGTAGTTGTGGCGCAGGCTTCCATCGGCGCGCAGGCGGTAGACGCCGTCGCCGAAGGTGCCCACCCAGACGTCGCCGCCGGGATCCTGGGCCAGGCTCAGCACCGACGCCGCCTTGCCACCCCGGTTGTGCAGCGGCATCGCGCGGAAGCGGCCATCGGCGGTCTGCAGGTCCAGGCCGCTGGCGCTGCCCACCCACAGCCGGCGATCGCGGTCCTCGAACACGGTGCGCACGTAGTCACCGCTCAGGCCATCGCGCTCGGTGTAGCTGCTGAACAGCGTTTCGCGCAGGCGGTACAGGCCACCGTTGGCGCCGACCCAGATGCTGCCCTCGGCGTCCTCGCGCAGGCTCACCACCCGCCCGCCGGGCAGGTTCAGGCCGGCCGGCAGGCGCTCCAGGCCGTGGCTGGAGATGCGCAGCAGGCCCTGGTTCTCGGTGCCCAGCCAGATGTCGCCGTGGCGGTCCTGCAGCATCGCGGTCATGTGCAGCTGGCCGGGCAGGCTGTGGACCCGCACCAGGCGGTCATCCTCGACCCGGTACAGGCGTTCGCCGGCCACGATCCACAGGGCGCCATCCGGTGCTCGATAAGGCCAGGTCAGGCCTTTGCCGACGCCCCATTCGGCCGGCGCACGCTTGAGCTCGCCATCGTTGTCGCGCAGCACCAGGCCATCGAGGGTGCCGATCCAGACCCGGTCCTGGGCATCGACCACCAGCTTGGTGAAGCTCATCGCCAGTGGCAGGTCCGGCGGCGGCGGCTGGTAGACTATGCCGGATTCCGGGGTCAGGTAGGCGATGCCCTTGCCTTCGTACAGCAGCCACAGGCGCCCTTGGCTGTCCATCTGCATGGACTGGATCAGCACTTCCGGGGTGTTGGCCTGGTGTTCCCAGACCCGCCACTGGCCGGCGCTGCTGCGGTAGGTCACGTTGCCGCGCGAATCGCTGATCCACAGCCCGCCCTGGCGGTCCACCAGCAGCGCGCCGATGCCGTTGTCGCGCAGGCCCGGCCGCGTGCTGCGGTCGAACACGGTGAAATCCAGGCCGTTGTAGCGCACCAGGCCTTCCCAGGTGGCGAACCACAGGTGGCCTTCGGGGGTCTGGGCGATGTCGCGCAGCGAGTTGTGCGGCAGGCCGTTGCGCGAGGTCCACACGTCGATGGCGTAATCGCGCAGCGGCGGCGCGACGGTCTGGGCCGTCAGCGGCGACGCCAGCAGCAGCAACAGCCACAGCACACCGAGCCGCAACAGGCGACGAACATGGTGTTCCGGGTGGCGCCCCGCCAGGCGCCTGCCAGCCCCCTGACCGCCCATTACTGCAACGGCAGCGGCCAGGTGCGGTTGCCGCGCATGGCAACAGGCAGGAACAGGAACAACCGGGCGGTACGGGGCCGCGCGCCGGTGTGAACAGGCTGGCTCATCGCGGGAACTGTGGGGAGATGGGGCGAATGATAGGGCAAACACCCCCCTCGGCGTCACCGCGGCGTGAAAGCCGGGGTCTGAGGCGGGGGCAGAGCCCTTACGCCTGCGGCGGAAGGGATCCGACCCGGGGCCGGATCCCTCTGCGCACGCAGAGGGCTCTGACCGTAACTATCCGGACCCCCGACTCAGCGCCCGGCCGCCGGGCTGCCCGCCGGCCACTGCACCACCGCTTCCAGTCCGCCCTCGGGGCGGTTGCGCAGCCACAGCCGGGCGCCGTCCTTCTCGGCCAGCGCGCGGGCGATGGTCAGGCCCAGGCCAGCGCCGCCGGTCTGCCGCGAGCGTGAGGTTTCCACCCGCACGAAGGGATCGAACACCGCTTCGAGCTGGTCATCGGCCAGCCCCGGGCCATCGTCGGCCACCACCACGGTGATGCCACCGCCGCTGCGTTCCACCCGCACCCGCACGCGCTCGGCATACATCACCGCGTTGTCCACCAGGTTGGAGAACAGGCGGTGCATCGCCAGCGGCCGCAGCATCAGCACCGCGCCACTGGCGCCTTCGAAGGCCACGTCGGCGCCCGCCTCGGCGGTGTCCTCGACGATGCTCTCCAGCAGCGAATCCAGGTCGAGGGCCGCGCGCTGTTCGGCGCTCTCGGCGCTGCGGGCAAGCTCCAAGCCTTCTCGCACCAGGGCCTGCATGGCTGCGAGGTCGCCGATCAGGCGCTCGCGGAGGATCTCGTCGGTCACGTTTTCCAGGCGCAGGCGCAGCCGGGTCAGCGGCGTCTGCAGGTCGTGGGTGATCGCCGCCAGCATCTGCGTGCGTTCGGCCAAGTGCCGCTGCAGCCGCTGCTGCATGGCATTGAATGCCTCGGCGGCGCGCTGCACTTCGCGCGGGCCGCGCAGGGGCAACGGGTCGCGCTGCAGGTCGTCGCCCAGTTCCTCGGCTGCCGAGGCCAGTTCCTGCAGCGGCGCGCTGGCCATGCGCGAAACGATGTAGGCCAGCACGGCGATCGCCAGCACCAGCAGGGTCAGGAACAGCGGGTCTACGGCCAGCACGCCGTTGTGCGCCACCGCCGGCGAATCCAGCGCCAGCTTCAGCGAGGTGCCATCGCTGAGGACCACGTCCACGGCCCGGCACTTGGGCGGGATGAAGGACGGGTCGCGTTCACGTGGCGGGCGCCGCTGGCCCGGCGGTGGCGGCGGCAGCAGTTCCTGCAGCTTGGGGATGCACGAGCGGAACGAGGTGAAGTGCACATGCGCGCGCGCCACCGGTCCGGGGCGGTCATCGAGCACTTCCATCAGCGCCGTATCGACGCGGCCCAGGCGAGCGCCGGGCTGCAGCGCGCGCACGCTCGGCCCGCCCATTTCCAGCAGGCGGTCACGCAGTTCCGGGTTGCCGTCGAGCAGGTTGACGTAGCCCTGCAGGCGGTCGGCGATGCGGTTGAGGTTCTGCCGTTCGAAGTCCTGCTGGCGCTTGGACGTGGCCAGCATGGTCGCGCCGATCGCGGCCACCGACATGCCCAGCAGCAGGATCACGAACAGCCGCCCCACCATCGAGGACAGGAAGTGGCGCAGGCGCTTCATCACGGCTTATTCCAGGTTGACGGCCGAGGCCAGTACATAGCCTTCGTTGCGCACGGTCTTGATCAGGCCATCGGGGCCGCCATCGTCGGCCAGCTTGTTGCGCAGCCGGCTGACCTGCAGGTCGATCGCGCGGTCCTGCGCCTCGTAGTTGCGGCCGCTGCTGAGCGCCACCAGCTGTTCGCGCGAGAGCACCTTGTTGGCGTGCGCGATGAACACCCGCAGCAGGCGGAACTCGGCGCCGGACAGCACCACCACGCGGCCATCGGGGTCGACCAGGTGGCGGTGTTCCAGATCGAAGATCCAGCGTGAGAAGCGCGCGCGGCGCACCGCCAGCGGCTCCAGGTTGGCCGGCAGGGCCTCGGTCCGGCGCAGCACGTTGCGGATGCGCGCCAACAGCTCGCGCGGCTCGAACGGCTTGGCCAGGTAATCGTCGGCGCCCATTTCCAGGCCCAGCACGCGGTCGATCGGCTCGGCACGAGCGGTCAGCATGATCACCGGCGTGTTCGAGCGCGCGCGCAGATCACGGCACAGGGTCAGGCCATCCTCACGCGGCAGGTTGAGGTCCAGCACGATCAGGTCCACGTGCTCGCGCTCCAGCAGCTGGCGCATGCTGGTGCCATCGGCCGCGGTGCTGACCAGGTAGCCGGCGCGGCCGAGCTGTTCGGCCAGCAGGGTACGGATGTCATTGTCGTCGTCGACGATCAACAGGCGATGCATCGGGTTTTCAGTCTCCATATCGCGATTTTCCCGTGTCGGGAGCTGAACCGCATCCTGTCCAGTGCGTACCACTGTATCCACGCCGGGGCCGGATACCTGCAGTTACGCGTTTCGGCCGACAGTGTTACACACAGACACACCCCGAGGATTGAGCCCGCCTGCGCCCGATCTTCACAATGCCCACCATTGCCGCTGCGGCGGCCTGCCCGAGTGAAGCCCGCACGTGATCTCCCGCCTGTTGCCCGCGACCCGCCGGGGTCGTCTGATCGTGATTGTCCTGCTTGTCGTCATTGCTGCCGCGTGCGCCTGGTGGCTGCTGCGCAAGCCCGCCGCCCCGGCCCTGGCCACCAGCCCGGTCAGCCGCGGCGACATCGAACAGACGGTGGAAGCCACCGGTGTTATCGATGCCTACAAGCTGGTCAGCGTCGGTGCGCAGGCCTCGGGCCAGATCAAATCGCTGAAGGTGCAGCTGGGCGATACGGTGAAGGAAGGCGACCTGATCGCCGAGATCGACGCCACCACCCAGCAGAACCAGGTGCTTAACGCCCAGGCCTCGCTGGACCAGGTGATCGCCCAGCGCGCCGTGCAGCAGGCCAGCCTGCGCCAGGCCGAGCTGGACTTCGCCCGGCAGAAGGAAATGCTGGCCGCCGAGGCCACCTCGCGGCAGGAATACGATGCCGCCGAAGCCACACTGAAGACCGCCCGCGCCCAGCTGCAGTCGTACGAGGCGCAGATCAAGGGCCGCGAGACCGAACTGGGCACCGCCCGCGCCAACCTCGCCTACACCCGCATCACCGCGCCGATGGACGGCACCGTGGTCGCGGTGGTGGCCGAGGAAGGCCGGACGGTGAACGCCAACCAGACCGCGCCGACCATCGTCATGCTGGCGCGCCTGGACGTGGTCACCGTCAATGCCGAGGTCTCCGAGGCCGACGTGGTCAAGATCAAGGCCGGCATGCCGGTGTACTTCACCACCCTCGGCGATCCGGACCGCAAGTACCACGCCACGCTGCGCCAGATCAATCCGGCGCCGTCGTCCATCGCCAACGAAAGCTCGTCCAGCTCCAGCAGCTCGTCCAGCTCCAGTTCCAGCAGCGCGGTTTACTACAACGCGCTGTTCGACGTGGAAAACCCCGATGGCACCCTGCGCATCGACATGACCGCGCAGGTCTCGGTGCTGCTGCAGCAGGCCAAGGGCGCGCTGCTGGTGCCGGCCGTGGCGCTGGGCCCGAAGACGCGTGACAGCGAGCGCGTGGTGCGCGTGGTCAACGAACAGGGCCAGCCGCAGCCGCGCAAGGTCAAGGTCGGCATCAACAACGGTGCCTCCGCGCAGATCCTGTCCGGGCTGAAGGAGGGCGAGCGCGTGGTGGTCGGCGAAGGCGGTGCGGCCGCCGCCAGCAGCGGCACCGGCAACCGCAGCGGCGGCGCGATGCGCATGGGCCCGCCCGGTGGCATGGGTCCGCGCCGATGAGCATGACGGCGCCCCTGCTGCGCCTGCGTGACCTGCGCCGCGAGTTCCCGGCCGGCGAGGACGTCATCGCCGTGCTGCGCGACGTCAACCTGGACATCCATGCCGGTGAGATGGTGGCCATCGTCGGCCAGTCCGGCTCGGGCAAATCGACGCTGATGAACATCCTCGGCTGCCTGGACCGCCCGACGCGCGGCAGCTACCAGGTGGCCGGCCGCGAAACCGGAAAGATGGAGCCGGACGAGCTGGCCGAGCTGCGACGCGGGCATTTCGGTTTCATCTTCCAGCGCTACCACCTGCTGGGCGACCTCGATGCGCGTGGCAACGTGGAAGTGCCGGCGGTGTATGCCGGCAGCCCCGGGCCGATCCGCAACGCGCGCGCCGAGCAGCTGCTGCAGCGGCTGGGCCTGCACGACCGCATGCACCACAAGCCGGGCCAGCTGTCCGGCGGCCAGCAGCAGCGCGTGTCGATCGCCCGCGCCCTGATGAACGGCGGCGAGGTGATCCTCGCCGACGAACCGACCGGCGCGCTGGACACGAAATCCGGTGAGGAAGTTATGGCCATCCTCGGCGAGCTGCATGCCGAAGGCCACACCATCATCATCGTCACCCACGACATGAGCGTGGCCGAGCACGCCCAGCGCATCATCGAGATCCGCGACGGCGAGATCATCGCCGACCGCGCCAATCCGAAGGCGCCGGACTACCGTGCGCAGCGCCAGCCCAGCGCCGACGTCGCCCATGGCAGCAGCTGGCGCGCGGCTCGCGATCGCTTCACCGAAGCGTTCCGGATGGCGCTGCTGGCGATGAACGCCCACCGCCTGCGCACCTTCCTGACCATGCTCGGCATCATCATCGGCATCGCCTCGGTAGTGTCGGTGGTGGCGCTGGGCAACGGCTCGCAGCAGCAGATCCTGCAGAACATCAGCGCGCTGGGCACCAACACCATCGACGTCTACCCCGGCCGTGGCTTCGGTGACATGCGCTCGGCGCGCGTGCAGACGCTGAAGGCCACCGATGCAGATGCGCTGTCGCAACAGAGCTACGTGGACAGCGCTACGCCCAGTGTGTCCGCCTCGGTGACCGCGCGCTACCGCAACCAGTCTGCGACGGCGCAGATCAGCGGCGTCGGCGAGCAGTATTTCCGGGTGAAGGGTGTGACCCTGCTCGACGGCAGCTTCTTCGACACCGACGCGATCCGCGGCCTGGCGCAGGTAGGCGTGATCGACGAGAACACGAAGACCCAGTTCTTCCCCGACAGCGACCCGATCGGCCAGGTGATCCTGCTGGGCAACGTGCCGGTACGCGTGGTCGGTGTAGCCAAGAAGCAGAGCTTCGGCTTCGGTGGCAGCACCAGCCTGGGCGTGTTCGTGCCGTACACCACGGTGATGTCGCGCATGCTGGGGCAGAGCTACGTCTCCAGCATCACCGTGCGCGTCAACGATGAAACACCGATGGATGCCGCGCAGGAGGCCATCACCCGGCTGCTGACCCTGCGCCACGGCACCGAGGATTTCTTCCTCAGCAACAGCGCCGAGATCCGCGAGACCATCGAGCAGACCACGCGCACGATGACCCTGCTGATCGGCGCGATCGCCGCCATCGCCCTGCTGGTCGGCGGCATCGGCGTCATGAACATCATGCTGGTGTCGGTGACCGAGCGGACCCGCGAGATCGGCGTGCGCATGGCTGTGGGTGCGCGGCAGAGCGACATCCGCCGGCAGTTCCTGATCGAAGCGGTGCTGGTATGCCTGATCGGCGGCCTGCTCGGCATCGGCCTTGCGCTGCTGCTGGGCGTGCTGATCGGCCACTTCTCCAGTAATTTCCAGGTGGTGTTCTCCACTGCCTCGATCATCGCCGCGTTTGCCTGCTCGACCCTGATCGGCGTGGCGTTTGGATTCCTGCCGGCACGCAATGCCGCCCAGCTCGACCCGGTGGAGGCCCTGGCCCGCGAATGAAAATGATGACCCGACTGACCTCCCCTGCCCCTTCGCGCCTGCTGCTGGTCGGCGCGGTGCTGCTCGCCCTGTCCGGCTGCGCCTCGGTGGGCCGCTACCCCACCGAAGACCCGGCCGTGGCCGCGACCTATGGCCGTGGCGATGCCACCCTCAACGCGCCGGCCGATGACCCGCGCAGCAGCCTGGACACCCCGGGCCGCGACGTCCGCCAGGACACCTGGTGGACCGGCTTCGGTGACGAGCGCCTGGACCGCCTGGTGGCGCAGGCCCTGGCCGCCAACAGCGACCTCGGTGCCGCCGGCCTGGCCGTGCAGCGCGCCCGCCTGCAGGCCGGCCTGGCCAGCAACGCGCTGTGGCCGCAGCCGTCCTCGTCCGGCGTCAGCGCCAGCGGCAGCCGTCCCACCGACCAGGCCGCCGACTGGAGCCGCGGCTATTCCACCGGCGTGTCGCTGTCGTGGGAGGTGGACCTGTGGGGCCGCCTGCGCACCGCGCGCGACATCGCCCGCTGGGAAGCCCAGGCCAGCGAGGAGGACCGGCAGAACACCGCCCTGCTGGTGATCGGCGACACGATCAGCCAGTACTGGACGCTGGCCTACCTCAACCAGTCCATCGCCAGCGGCGAGGCCAACCTGCAACGCCTGGAGCGCACCCGCGACCTGGTGCAGGTGCGCTTCGACGCCGGTGCGGTATCGCGGCTGGAAGTGCGTCAGGCTCTGCAGAACCTGGAATCGCAGCGTTCGGCGCAGAGCGCGCTGGAACAGCAGCGGGTGGAAGTCCGCAACGCGTTGACGGTGCTGCTGGATGGCACGCCGTGGCCGCAGCAGGATGAGCCGCAGGACCTGCAGGCCGCCCGCAGCCCGGGCATCGACGAAGGCCTGCCGGCCGACCTGCTGGGCCGCCGCCCCGACCTGCGCGCGGCCGAGCTGCGCCTGCGCAACAGCCTGAAGACCATCAAGGTGACCGCCACCCAGTACTACCCGGCGCTGAGCCTGACCGGCAGCCTCGGCTCCAGTGCGACCTCGCTGGGGGATGTGCTGCGCAACCCGGTGGCCACACTTGGCGCCGGCCTGTCGCTGCCCTTCCTCAGCCTGCAGCGCGCGCAGCTGGACACCGACATTGCCGGGACCGGCTACCAGATCGCCGCGACCAACTTCCGCAAGACGCTGTACACCGCACTTTCGGAAGTGGACAACGCGCTGTCGGCGCGCGAGCAGCTGGCGCGCCAGGTGGCCGCTTCGCAGGCATCGTATGACCAGGCCGTGGAAGTGGAGCGCGCGCAGGAAGTGCGCTACCGGGTGGGTGCTACGGACCTGCGTACATGGCTGGAAGCACAGCAGACCCGGCGCGATGCCGAGCTGTCACTGGCGCGCGTGCGGCAGAGCCAGCTGAACAACGACGTGACCCTGTTCAAGGCGCTGGGCGGCAGCGCGGGGTAAGGCTCCATGGGATGGCGGGGTGCACCGCTCTGGCAGGTGTCGACCTTGGTCGACACGCGACTTCCGTAGAGCCGAGCCCATGCTCGGCTGTCGCAGGCCGCGCGGCCGCGTCGTCCCGATCAGGAAGCAGCCGAGCATGGGCTCGGCTCTACAAAACCGTCAGCCGATCAACCGCGCTGGCGCACGGCCTCGAACAGGCTGACGCCTGCGGCGACGGAGACGTTCAGGCTCTCGATCTCGCCCGGCATCGGGATCTTGACCAGGCCATCGCAGTTCTCGCGGGTCAGGCGGCGCAAACCGTCGGCTTCGCCGCCCAGCACCAGGGCGATGTTGCCCTTCAGGTCCAGCTGGTACAGCGACGCGGTGGCTTCACCGGCCAAGCCGTAGATCCACACGCCCTGCTTCTGCAGGTCCTTCAGGCAGCGCGACAGGTTGGTCACCGCCACCACCGGGATGAGATCGGCGGCACCGGCCGAGGTCTTGCGCACCGTGGCATTGACCGTGGCCGACTTGTCCTTGGGAATGATCACCGCGGTGGCACCGGCCGCCGCAGCCGAGCGCAGGCAGGCACCCAGGTTGTGCGGGTCCTGCACCTCGTCCAGCACCAGCAGCAGGGCCTTGCCCTCGGCAGCGGTGACCAGGCCTTCCAGCTCGTTCTCGCTGTAGGTGCGGGCGGCCGCATAGCGCGCGGCCACGCCCTGGTGGCGCACCGAGCCGCCGACACCGTCCAGCGCCTGGCTGTTGACCTTGCGCACGTCGATGCCCTTGCGGCGGGCGTTTTCCTCGATTTCGACCAGACGCGGGTTCTTCGCACCGGCCTCGACCAGCACTTCGCGGACGTTGTCGGCGTCGTTCTCGATGGAGGAGGCGACGGCGTTGACGCCGACGATCCACTGGCTGTTCTTGCTCATGCGGGGGCCGAACCGGAAAGGGGGTGGCTATGGTAGAGCATCGGCGGCGGCCGCGCTGCGCGTTCGCCGGGCATGGCCCGGCGCTACCCGGCAGGTGCCGCCCGTTGGTTGGTAGGTGCGGACCGTTGGTCCGCACGCTTCTGCCTGCCGCGCTGCGCGCTCGCCGGGCACGGCCCGGCTCTACCCGCCGTTCATCCTTCCGCTGAACGGGTGCGCGGCGGCCAGTGCGGGGTGTCGTGGTCAGGGTGCTGGTGGGACACGATCGTGGCCAGGAATTCCAGGGCGGCCACGTCCTCCTCGGTGCGGCTGCCGGGCAGCAGGCCCAGGCCATCCACGAAGGGCAGCTTGCGCTCCATGCCGTACTGCAGGGTCGGCGGCAGGCGCTCGGGTTCGTCGAAGGCGCCGGCGGCCACGGCCATGCCGTCCGGGGCCTCGTAGGTCAGCGGGGTGCCGCAGTCGCCGCAGAAGCCACGGCGGACCACGTTGGAGGACTGGAAATAGCGCGGCTGGCCGCGGGTCCAGCTGAACTGCGCGCCGCGCACCGAGACCAGCGGTGCGTAGTAGGCGCCGAAGGCCTTCTGGCACATCCGGCAGTGGCAGATCGAGCTGTCGGTGAGGGCGCCGCGCGCCTCGAAGCGGATGGCGCCGCATTGGCAGCCGCCGCGGTACTCGGATTGGCCTTGCATGCTGGGTTCCTCCGGAACGTCGTGCCAACCAATGGTTGGCACCTACCGGGTAAGGTGGGTGCCGACCGTTGGTCGGCACGCCTTTCAATACTGCTTTTTCGTGCGCTTGGCCGGCTTGCAGCGTTCGGGCAGCGGCGGCAGGCCATCACCCTCGTCATCGCCCTTATGCTCGACCAAGCGGAAGTCGATCTTGCGCTCTTCCATGCTGGCCTTCAGCACCAGGATGCGCACGCGGTCGCCCAACCGGTAGCTGCCGCCGCGGCGTTCGCCGGTCAGCGTCTTTCGGGTGGCGTCGAACTTGTAATAGTCCTGCGGCAGCTGGGTCACATGGACCAGGCCCTGCACCTTGGAATCATCCAGCTCCACGAACAGACCGAAGCTGGTCACGCCGCTGATCACGCCGTCGAACTGGCCGCCCACGTGTTTCTCCATCCACGCGGCGCGGTAGCGCTCGTCGACCTCACGCTCGGCCTCGTCGGCACGACGCTCGCGCTCCGAACACTGCAGCGCCAGCGCAGCCATCTCGCGGGCGTTGTAGGTGAACTTGTCCAGCGGCTTGCCGGACAGCGCGTGCTTGATCGCACGGTGTACCAGCAGGTCGGGATAGCGACGGATCGGCGAGGTGAAGTGCGCATACGCCTCCAGCGCCAGGCCGAAGTGACCATTGTTGTCCGGGCTGTAGACCGCCAGGCTCTGGCTGCGCAGCAGCACCGATTCCAGCAGCGTGGCATCAGGGCGATCGCGGATCTTCTTCAGCAGCTTGGTGTAGTCACCCGGGCGCACCTTCGACCACGGCGGCAGGCTCAGCTTGAACTCCTTGAGGAATTCCAGCAGGTCGGCAAACTTGGTCTCCGGCGGCTTCTCGTGGACGCGGTACGGGGCCGGCACGTGGCGCGACAGCAGGTACTTGGCCGCCTCCACGTTGGCCGCGATCATGCATTCCTCGATCAGCTTGTGCGCATCATTGCGCACCAGCATGCCGGCTTGGGTCACCTCGCCACGGTTATCCAGCACGAAGCGCACTTCGCTGCTTTCAAACTCGATGGCGCCGCGCTTGGCACGCGCCTTCGACAGAACCTTGTACAGCTGGTGCAGGCGCTGCACCTGCGGCAGCAGCGGGCCCATCCAGGCCTTGGTATCGGCATCGTCCTCGCCCACCGCCTTCCACACCTGGGTGTAGGTCAGGCGCGCGTGCGAGTTCATCACCGCTTCGTAGAAGCGCGAATGGCTGACCACGCCGTCGCGGTCGATCTGCATGTCGCAGACGAAGCACATCCGGTCGACCTTGGGCATCAGCGAGCAGATGCCGTTGGACAGGGTCTCCGGCAGCATCGGCACCACGAAGCCCGGGAAATACACCGACGTGGCGCGCTTCTGCGCTTCCTCGTCCAGCGGCGTGCCCGGGCGCACGTAGTTGGAGACATCGGCAATGGCCACCACCAGGCGGAAGCCATCGGCATTCGGTTCGCAGTAGACCGCGTCATCGAAGTCCTTGGCATCTTCACCGTCGATGGTCACCAGCGGCGTGCTGCGCAGGTCGACGCGGTCGCCGATCATCGCCGGCTCGACCACCATCGGTACCGAAGCGGCTTCATCCAGCACTTCCTGCGGGAACTCGAACGGCAGTTCGTGGCCGTGGATGGCGGTCTCCACCACCAGCGAGGCGGTCAGCTTGTCGCCGAGCACGGCGATGATACGGCCGATCGGCGGGCGACGGCTGTCCGGTGCCTGGGTCAGTTCGCAGACCACCAGCTGGCCATCGCGCGCGTCACCGGTCTGGTCGGGCGGCACCTGCACGTTGCGCTGGATGCGCTTGTCATCGGGCACCACGTAATTGATGCCCATTTCAATGCTGAAGCGACCGATCAGGCGGGTCATGCCGCGCTCAAGCACGCGGGCGATGCTGCCTTCGCGGCGGCCGCGGTGGTCGATGCCGGTCACGCGGGCCAGCACCTTGTCGCCGTGCATCACCTTGCGCATTTCATAGGGCGGCAGGAACAGGTCGTCGCCGCCCTCGACCGGGCGCAGGAAACCGAACCCTTCCGGGTTGGCGATCACCACGCCGGTGACCAGGTTCAGGGTCTGGATCGGCGCGAAGCCGCCGCGGCGGTTCTGCACCAGCTGGCCGTCACGGACCATGGCGCCCAGCCGGCGCGACAGTGCTTCGGCACGGTCGGCTGCGGTCAGGCCCAGGCGCGCGCCCAGTTCTTCGGCGGTCTGCGGCCCGTCGCAACGTTCCAGCAGGGCCAGGATGGCCTCGCGGCTGGCGATGGGCTGTTCGTACTTCTCTGCTTCGCGGGCGGCAAAGGGATCGTCGATCACCTTGCCGGTCGGCGGCAGTTTGCGGCCCGGGGCCGGGCCCTGTGCGGCGGCATCTATGCCGCGGCCCTTGCGGCCGCGCGGCGGTGCACCGCCTTCATTCAATTGGGGGAACCAGCCCGGCAACGGCTTGCCCGGCTTGGTGGTGCGGGCTGCGCCCGTCTTGGCGCCCTTGGTCGGGGCCTGGCTGCGGGACTTGCTCCCGCCCTTGCTTGGTTTTTTGGTAGTCATCGCCCTACATGGTAGCCGTTGCGGGCGTGCAGAACGGGTCAGCGGCGGCCTTGGAAGTGCCGCGTGAAATATTTGTTGGAAATCGTTGACAGCCTGCGGATTCATCTTCACAATTGCGTCTCTGGAACGCCCAGGTGGCGGAATTGGTAGACGCACTAGTTTCAGGTACTAGCGGGTAAAACCGTGGAGGTTCGAGTCCTCTCCTGGGCACCAACGAAAAAACTCCTCGCTTCGGCGGGGATTTTTTTTGCCTGCGATCCAGCAGCAGGGCCGGATCCCTTTCCAACGGAAAAGGCTCTGACCCCATCGCGAGATTGTTTTCGAGAAGTGTTGACACCTCGGTAACAACACCCCATAATCTCGCTCCTCGACGCCCAGGTGGCGGAATTGGTAGACGCACTAGCTTCAGGTGCTAGCGGGGGCAACTTCGTGGAGGTTCGAGTCCTCTCCTGGGCACCATGTCGAGAAAGAAAACAACCCGCGCAAGCGGGTTTTTTCTTGCCTGCGATTTGAGCGTTTGTGGCGCCGGCGGCGAACGCCCTTCAGAACAGCGGCCGCAGTATCAGCTCCAGTCCGAGCAGCAGCAGGAACCCAAGGAAACACGCGCGGAACACTCGTGCGCTGATGCGCTGGCGGATCACCTGCCCCAGCCACATGCCCAGCAGCGCCGGCACAACCGCCAACGCACTCAACCCAAGCTGCTGCACACCAAACGCACCGTTGATCACCAGCCCGGTGGTCAAGGAAATGGTCGACACGGTGAACGCCAGGCCCAGCGCCTGCACCAGCTCCTCGCGCTGCATGCCCAGCGACTGCAGGTACGGCACCGCAGGCATCACGAACACACCGGTGGCGCCGGTGACCATGCCGGATATCGCACCGACCAGCGGCCCCAGCCAGCGCTCACGCCGCTGCGGCACGCGGAACACCGGCGCCACCAGCGCATAAAGCGCATACACCACCAAGGCCACACCGAGGGCAACGCGCGACCAGGTGCGGTCGACCCGCACCAGCAGCGCGGCCGAGCCCAGCGTCACCATCACCACCGCCAGCATCATCGGCCACAGCCGCCGCACGGTAGGGCCCAGCGAAGGACCAGACAGCAGCTGCCAGGCATTGGTGACGAAGGTGGGAATGAACAGCATCGAGGCCGCTGCCACCGGCGACAGCGCGCCGCCGAGCAGGCCCATCGCCACCGTTGGCAGACCCATGCCGGTCACGCCCTTGACCACGCCGGCCAGCACGAACACCACCACCAGCAACCCATGGAAGTACATCGTCTCGTTCATGCCACCATTGGAGCGGGCGCTGCACGGGCGCACAATGCGGTCTTGCCGCCACAGCCTTCGGACCAGCCGAAGGCAGGCCCGACCGGAGTACCAGCTATGCGAATGGACATCGCCGACCTGCGCCTGTTCCTGGCTGTGGCCGATGCCGGCAGCATCACCGCCGGCGCCGCACTGGCCAACCTGGCACTGGGCTCGGCCAGCGAACGCCTGCGCGCGATCGAAGCCGATGCCGGCACGGCACTGTTGAACCGGCATCCGCGCGGGGTCAGCCTGACCGAAGCCGGCGCCGCCCTCGCCCACCATGCACGGCTGATCCTGCTGCAGCAGGCGCAGCTGCGCGGCGAGATGGACGCCTTTGCCCACGGTGCGCGCGGCACCCTGCATCTGTATGCCAACACTGCGGCGCTGACCAACTACCTGCCCTCGCGGCTGGCGCCCTGGCTGGCGCAGCGGCCGCGCCTGCACGTGGAGCTGCACGAACGCACCAGCACCGACGTGGTGCGCGCGCTCGCCGCTGGCCAGGCCGAGGCGGGCATCATCAGCGACGCCGTACCGGCCGACGGCCTGCAGCGGCACGTGGTGTCCGAAGACCCGCTGGTGATGCTGCTGCCCGCCGGCCATCGCTTCGCGTCGCGACGCACGCTCGACTTCGTTGACGTGCTGGGCGAGACCTTCGTCGCGCTGGCCGATGGCAATGCACTGCAGACCTACGTGGAGGAACTCGCAGGCGAGGCAGGACGCCGCCTCGATGTGCGCATCCGCATGAAAACCTTCGAAGGGCTGTGCACGATGGTCGGCCATGGCATCGGCGTGGGCATCGTGCCGAAGACGATCGCGCGGCAGCATCGGCGCAGTACGCACACCGTCGCGGTACCGCTTGCCGATGCCTGGGCGCAGCGCCGCCTGTGCGCGTGCTTCGCCGACTGGACGCGACTGTCACCGGCGATGCGCAGCCTGCTGCAGCACCTCGGCGTACCGCCGCAGAAAAAAGCGTGAAATGTTGTTGACACATCCTCGGTCGTTCCCCATAATTCGTCTCCTGAGTCGCCCAGGTGGCGGAATTGGTAGACGCACTAGCTTCAGGTGCTAGCGGGGGCAACTTCGTGGAGGTTCGAGTCCTCTCCTGGGCACCATGACTCAGCAAATGATCAAACCCGCGAAAGCGGGTTTTTTCATGTCCAGCGTTTGGGACCTGTCCACGCATGGCGTGGATCTATTGGATCATCAGACCCGCGAAAGCGGTTTTTTTATGTCCGGCGCTCGGGCATGACGCCACCAGCGACGCCCCGAATGTCGCATTCACCCCGCTTTTTCCTCGGGGCACTCAAGGCCTCAGCATGAGGCATGAACCGCCACCGAAGACGGCGCCTTTTATGGGCTCTGCTCCACATCCTTCATGGATTCGTATTTTTCCTACATGGAATCAATCCGATTCCTGCGACCGGACTGGCAGATTCACTGATGTGAGGTGCTCGGCGATGACGTCCACGCCTTGCTGCCTGCGGCCGATTCCCCAACGCACGAGGCCCCGATGCAACACATCATCACCTGTCCCCACTGCCACACCTCCTCCAATCATGGCGTTCACGTCTGTGTGGGATGCCACGCGGACGTGCATTACGGCGTTCCGAAGGAGGCACGCATCGCCGCTTTCATTGCTGCCGTAGCAGGCGGCCTGTTCGCCGGCAGCCGCCTGCAATTCACCGCCGGCTGGGTGGTCGGCGGCGTTACGCTGGTGGCTGGGCTTTGGCTGATGCACCACATTTTCTGCGACCGGGTGGTGTTCAAACCCATGTACCACACACGCCACGAATAAGGCCCCGCCCCGCGGCGGGGGCCCGGCATCTGGCCGGAATGCCGCCGGGCATGGCCCGGGGCTACCACCAGCAGGTTATCGATCAATGCCCGCCGGCAGACGCTGCACCGGCACCGGCACCGAACGGCGGCTTGGCCAGCCACAGGAACGCGATGATCGCCAGGAACGTCCAGCCCAGCAGGTAGAAGATGTCGTTGAACGCCATCTGCGAGGCCTGGTGGTTGATCATGTTGTTGAGCACCGCTGCACCGTTCTGCAGGTTGCCCTGCCCCATCGCCGTCACCTGGTCCTGCATGCCCGGCTGGTAGGCCGAGATGTGTTCGGTCAGGTCGGCATGGTGCACCTGGGTGCGACGTGCCCACAGCCACGTGGTCAGCGATGCAGCAAAGCTGCCGCCCAGCGTACGCAGGAACGTGGCCAGGCCCGAACCCGCTGCGATCTCGCGACCGTCCAGGTCCGACAGCAGGATCTGCAGCACCGGCATGAAGAACAGCGCCACGCCTATACCCATGATCAGCTGCACGCCGGCCACGTGCGCGTAGTCCACCTGCAGGTTGAAGTCCGAGCGCATGAAACTGGTGAACGACAGGAACACGAAGGCGAACGAAGCGATCATGCGCATGTCGAAGCGCGAGGCGTACTTGCCAACGAACGGCGTCATGATCACCGGCAGGATGCCGATCGGCGCCGTCGCCAGGCCTGCCCAGATGGCGGTGTAGCCCATGTCACGCTGCAGCCACTGCGGGATCAGCAGCGACACGCTGAAGAACGCTGCATAGGCCACCACCATCGCCAGCGTACCGGCGCGGAAATTGCGGTGACGGAACAGCTTCAGGTCGACGATCGGATCCTTGTCGGTCAGTTCCCAGATCAGGAACACCGCCAGCGCCACCACGGCCACGCAGGCCAGCACCACGATCCTGGTCGAGGAGAACCAGTCTTCGTCGTTGCCCAGGTCGAGCACCAGCTGCAGCGCGCCCACGCCGATCACCAGGGTGATCAGGCCGACGTAATCCATCTTCGGCTTCTCGATCTGCTCCGGGCGCCCCTTCAACTGGTTGCCCACCACCAGCGCGGCGAAGATGCCCAGCGGCACGTTGATCAGGAAGATCCATTCCCAACTGTAGTTGTCGGTGATCCAGCCACCAAGGATGGGCCCGCAGATCGGCGCCACCACGGTGATCATCGCCAGCAGCGCCAGCGCCTGTCCGCGTTTCTCGCGTGGGTAGATCGATACCAGCAGCGACTGCGTGATCGGGTACATCGGACCGGCCACGAAGCCCTGCAGCGCACGCGACACCACCAGCATGCCCATGCTCTGCGCAAGGCCGCACAGCAGCGAGGTGATGACGAAGGCCAGGGTGGCCCAGATGAACAGCTTGCGCTCGCCGAAGCGACGGCTGAGCCAGCCGGTCAGCGGCAGCGCGATGGCCGTGCTGACCGCGAACGAGGTAATGACCCAGGTCGCCTGCTGCGAACTGGCGCCGAGGTTACCTGCGATGGTCGGCAGCGAGACATTGGCGATGGTGGTGTCGAGCACCTGCATGAACGAGGCCATCGCCAGGCCGACGGTGCACAGGGCCACGCTGGGCGGCAGGAACCCGGAGGCCGCACCCGGCGCCGCCGGTGCGCCCGGAGTGCCGGGCGCCGCTGGAGCTTGTGCGGACATGTCGACCTCAGCCCGCGTTGGCCTGCTGCGGCAGGTTGCCTTCGATGATCGTGTGGATCACCTCATCGGCATCATGCAGCTGCTTGGCATACACATCGGTGTCGAACACCGTGCCCTTGGCGGCGGCGGTCGGCAGCACTTCACCCTTCTGGTCGCGCAGGCTCACTTCGGCCTTCATCGACAGGCCGATGCGCAGCGGATGTTCGGCCAGCTGCTTGGCGTCGATGGCGATGCGCACCGGCACGCGCTGCACGATCTTGATCCAGTTGCCGCTGGCGTTCTGCGCCGGCAGCAGCGAGAACGCCGAACCGGTGCCCAGGCCCAGGCTCTGGATGCGCCCCTTGTACTTCACGTCACCGGCGTACAGGTCCGACTTCAGCTCCACTTCCTGGCCCAAGCGCATGTGGCGCAGCTGGGTTTCCTTGAAGTTGGCTTCCACCCACATCTGCTCGGTCGGCACCACGGCCATCAGGGCATTGCCCGGCTGCACGCGCTGGCCAACCTGCACCGAACGACGGGCGACGTAACCGGTGACCGGCGCGACGATGCCGGCGCGGGCATTGTTGAGGAAGGCCTGGCGCAGCTGTGCGGCGGCGGCCAGCACGTCCGGCTGGGTGGCGATGACGGTGTCATCGACCAGCGCGCGGTTGCGCTCGACGGTCTCGCGCGAACCGGCCACGGCGGCTTCGGCTGCGGCCAGCTCGTCGCGGGCATGGGCCAGTTCTTCGTTGGAGATGGCGCCGGTGGCGGCCAGGTCCTTGCGGCGGGCGAAGTCTTCGCGCACGCGCTTCAGACTGACCTGGCGGGCGTTCAGGTCAGCCTGCGCGCCCTCCACGCTGCGGTACAGGCCGCGGGTCTGGCGCACGGTCTTGGCCAGGTTGGCTTCGGCCTGCTGCAGGGCGACGGAGGTGTCGGCCGGGTCCAGCTGCACCAGCAGCTGGCCACGCTCGACGCGCATGCCGTCATCGACGTTGATGGCGACCACGGTGCCGGCCACCAGCGGGGTGATCTGCACCTGGTTGCCCTGCACGTAGGCATCGTCGGTTTCTTCGAACCAACGGCCGAACATGAAGTACCACAGCGCCAGTGCGGCAAGCAGCAGCAGGACGATGACGAACAGGCCGCGCAGCAGCTTGCCGCGGCGGTTGGGAGCGGCCGGGGCCGCGGTGTCTTGGGTCTGGCTCATGGCGTGGGTCTTCAGGAATGCGAGGAATCGGAATGGGAGGCGATCGGTGCGGCGTCGGCGTCACTGGGCTGGAAACCACCGCCCAATGCCTTGCTCAGGCGCACCGAGGTCTGCACCTGCTGCGACTGCAGGCCGGCCAGCTGCTGCTGCGACTGCAGCAGGATGGACTGCGCGCTGAGCACGTCCAGGTAGCTGCCGATGCCGGCGCGGTAACGCTGCTGGGCCAGGTCGAAGGCCGCGTGGGCGGTGTCCACCGCCTGCTGCTGCGCCTGCGCCTGCTGGGCCAGCGAACGCACCGCGTTGACCTGGTCGGCCACGTCGCGCAGCGCGTCCAGCACGGACTGGTTGTAGTTGGCCACCGCCAGGTCGTACTGCGCGTCGGTGTTGTCCAGGTTGGCGCGCAGCTTGCCGCCTTCGAAGATCGGCAGGCTCAGCGCCGGGCCGATGTAGGCGAAGGTAGAGCTGCTCTTCAGCAGGTCGCCCACGTTCGGGGCGACCACGCCGGCCAGCGCGGTCAGGTTGAAGCTCGGGTAGAACTTGGTCTTGGCGACCTTGATCTGCTTTTCCGCCGCTTCCACGCGCCACCGTGCGGCGACGATGTCGGGGCGACGCCCGAGCAGTTCGCTGGGCAGTACGCCCGGCAGCTGCAGGGCAAGCGGGTTCAGCGCCTGCGGGCGTTCGATCGACAGGCCACGGTCCGGGCCCTTGCCGACCAGCGCGGCCAGCGCGGTGCGGGCGGCGTCGATGCGCTGCTGCGCGGCCAGCAGCTGCTGCTGCGCGGCCGGCACGCGGGCCTCGGCCTGGCGCACCTGCAGGTCGCTGTCGATGCCGGCGCTGCGGCGCTGGCGGGTCAGCTCCAGCGACTTCTGCGAGCGCGTCAGTTCCTGCTCGGCCACGTCGTTGAGCTGCCAGGCATAGGCCAGATCGGTGTAGGCCTGGGCAATGCCGGCGGACAGGTTCAGGCGTGCGGCCTGCGCATCCACGGTGGCGGCATGGGCGCCGTCAACGGCGGCTTCCCAGGCAGCGCGCTTGCCGCCCCACAGGTCAACGCCGTAGCTGAAGTTGAAGGCGACCTGGCTGCTGCCGCCGTAGCGGCCGCCCAGCTCGTCACCGAGCATGGATTCGGGCAGGCGCAGGCCGGTGTAGCCACCAGACACCGACAGGCTGGGCAGGCGCTCGGCACGGCTGGTGCCGACCTGCGACTGGGCCTGGCGCAGGCGCGCATCGGCGGCGTCCAGGCTGGGATGGCCGGCCAGGCCTTCGCTGATGAGGGCGTCGAGCTGGGGATCGCCCAGCGCCTTCCACCAGTCCTGGGCCGGGAAACCGGTGGCGCTCAGGTCGCTGTCGGCCAGCGTGCGCTCGCTGTGCAGGCTGTCCACGTCGAGCACGTGGCCCTGCGGGTTCAGGCCACGGCTGCTGGCGCAGGCGGCCAGGGCCAGGGCCAGCGCTGAAACCAGCAGCGCGCGCCCGGACCGGCGGAGAGTGGGATGCGGGATCGGGTTCATGGGGTCGTCAGGGAATCGCGGATTCGGGTCAGGAGGGACAGCAGCAGCGCGCGTTCGTCGGCGGACAGCTCGCGCAGGGCGAAATCCATCACCGCGTCGCCGCGCTTCTGCAGCCGCGCCCAGAGGGCACGGCCTTCATCGGTCAGAACGATCTGCAGGGCCCGCCGGTCCTGGCTGTGCGGCTCGCGGCGCACGCAGCCCAGGGCTTCCAGTTTGTCCAGCAGGCGGGTGACCGCACTGGGCACCTGGTCGATGGCCTGGGCCAGTTCGTTGGCGGTGCACGGGGCCATGCGGGCCAGCAGCTTCAGGCCGATGTAATGGGTGAAGCCGATGCCGAGGTCTTCTTCGGCCATGGACGCATCGAGCTGGCGGACCAGGCCGTCGCGCACCTGGCGTAGCAGCAGGCCGAAGCTGGGGGGGTTGGAGGACGGACAGATCATGGGGGAGCATTTTCTTCCAAAAAAAATATTTCTCAATGGAAATATTCGATCTGGCATCGAATGCTGTGTTGCAGCAACGGGCTCGATCAGTGAAGGCGCTACCTTAATGGCCCCTGGAACTGGCCCGGTAGTACAATCCAGCCAATGAATGTCACATTCCAGCCACCCCCGCCGGTCATAGCGGCAGGTGAACCGGGCCCGCCCACCCTGCTCCGCGAGGTGGCCATGGACTGGTTCGAGCGCAACGATGGCCCGCCGGTCATCGGTTTCCGCTTCGAAAGCCCGCAGGGCCTGGCCCGTGAAGTGGACTGGCACCACCACGCCCGCGCCCAGCTGATTTACGTCGAACGCGGCCTGTTAACCACCCGCACCTCGCACGGCACCTGGTCGCTGGCACCGGGCTCGGCCGGCTGGATGCCGCCGCTGGAACCGCACACGGTCAGCCTGGATGGCCCGATGCGTGGCTGGGGCATGGCCCTGGCCGCGCCGGCCTGCGCCGGGCTGCCCTCCGACCCCTGCGTGCTGGGCCTGTCCAAGCTGGCCCAGGCAGTGGCCGAGCGCATCTGCGAATGGCCGCTGGACTACGTCCTCAGCGACGACCGCGAGCACATCCTCAGCGTCATGCGCGACGAGATCCGCACCGCGCCGCGCCAGCGCATGCACCTGCCGATGCCGCGCGACCGCCGCCTGCTGAAGATCGCCTCGCAGCTGCTGGCCGAGCCCTCCGACGAGCGCAGCCTGGCCGAATGGGCGCACTGGGCCGGCCTGTCGCCGCGCAGCCTGACCCGCCACTTCCGCGACGAGACCACCCTCAGCTTCGCCCAGTGGCGGCAGCAGGCGCGGCTGGCCGAGGCCCTGCGCCAGCTCAGCGAGGGCCGAAGCGTGGCCGATATCGCCCATGCGCTGGGCTTCAGCAGCGCCAGCGCCTTCGTCACCGTGTTCCGCCGCCACTTCGGCCTGCCACCCGGGCGCTACCTGGCGCGGGTCGGCCATGGCCTGGAACCGGGGCTGGATCCCGCACGTGGCTTGGCATCCCCCGCCGCATCCGGATAATCAGTGCATTGAGAGCGCCGACCGCCGTCTTCGCCTCCCGACATAGGTAACAACGCCGCATGACCGAACCTGCCCGCCCCGTATTCCACGGTTTCGAACAACTACCGCTGCGCGAGTACGCCGAACGCGCCTATCTCGACTATTCGATGTACGTGGTGCTCGACCGTGCCCTGCCGTTCATCGGCGACGGCCTGAAGCCGGTGCAGCGCCGCATCATCTATTCGATGAGCGAGCTGGGCCTGAATGCCGCGTCCAAGCCGAAGAAGTCGGCGCGCACCGTCGGTGACGTGATCGGCAAGTACCACCCGCATGGCGACAGCGCGTGCTACGAAGCGCTGGTGCTGATGGCGCAGCCGTTCTCCTACCGCTACCCGCTGATCGAGGGCCAGGGCAACTTCGGCTCAAGCGACGACCCGAAGTCGTTCGCCGCCATGCGCTACACCGAATCCAAGCTGACCCCGATCGCCGAAGTACTGCTGGGCGAGCTGGGCCAGGGCACCACCGACTGGGCACCGAACTTCGACGGCACCCTGCAGGAACCGACTTGGATGCCGGCGCGCCTGCCGCATCTGCTGCTGAACGGCACCACCGGCATCGCCGTGGGCATGGCCACCGACGTGCCACCGCACAACCTCAACGAGATCGTCAGCGCGCTGCTGCACCTGCTGGATGATCCCGATGCCAGCGTGCGCGACCTGTGCGAGCACGTGAAGGGCCCGGACTACCCGTCGACCGCCGAGATCATCACCCCGGCCAACGATCTGCGCACGATGTACGAGACCGGCAACGGCAGCGTGCGTGCGCGTGCGACCTTCACCAAGGAAGCGAACAACGTGGTGGTCACCGCGCTGCCGTTCCAGGTGTCGCCGTCGAAGGTGATCGAGCAGATCGCCGCGCAGATGCGCGCCAAGAAGCTGCCGTGGCTGGAAGACGTGCGCGATGAGTCCGACCACGCCAACCCGGTGCGCGTGGTACTGGTGCCGCGCTCCAACCGCGTCGACGCCGACCAGCTGATGGGCCACCTGTTCGCGACCACGGACATGGAGCGCAGCTACCGCGTCAACCTCAACGTGATCGGGCTGGACGGCCGTCCGCAGGTAAAGAACCTGAAGATGCTGCTCAGCGAATGGCTGGCGTTCCGCAGCACCACCGTCACCCGCCGCCTGCAGCACCGCCTGCAGAAAGTCGAGCGCCGCCTGCACCTGTTGGAAGGCCTGCTGGTGGCGTTCCTCAATCTGGACGAGGTGATCCACATCATCCGTACCGAGGACGAACCGAAGGCAGCGCTGATCGCGCGCTTCGGCCTGTCCGAAGAACAGGCCGAGTACATCCTGGAAACCAAGCTGAAGCAGCTGGCCCGCCTGGAAGAAATGAAGATCCGCGGCGAGCAGGACGAGCTGGCCAAGGAGCGCGAGAAGATCCTCGGCATCCTCGACAGCAAGGCCAAGCTGAAGAAGCTGATCCGCGACGAACTGACCGCCGACGCCAAGAAGTTCGGCGACGCACGCCGTTCGCCGCTGGTGCAGCGCCAGGCCGCGCAGGCCATCGACGAGACCGAGCTGGTGCCGAGCGAGCCGATGACCGTCGTGCTGTCGGAGAAGGGCTGGATCCGCGCGGCCAAGGGCCACGACATCGATGCCGCCACCCTGTCCTACCGCGACGGCGATGCCCTGCAGGGTTCGGTGCGCGCGCGCAGCACCCAGCAGGTCGCCTTCCTGGACAGCGAAGGCCGCGCCTACTCGACGCCGGTGCATACCCTGCCCTCGGCGCGTGGCAACGGTGAACCGCTGACCGGCCGCTTCTCGCCGGCACCGGGCACCAGCTTCGTGACCCTGGCCAGCGCCGAACCGGATGCCCGCTTCGTGCTGGCCTCGACCCACGGCTATGGCTTCGTCACCCGCTTCGAGAACCTGATCGGCCGCAACAAGGCCGGCAAGGCGATGCTGAACCTGTCGTCCGGCTCCTCGGTGCTGACCCCGTCGGCCGTTGCCAACGTGGCGACCGACCGCATCGTTGCGGTGACCAGCTCGGGCAACCTGCTGGCGATCGCCGCCAACGACCTGCCGGAACTGGACAAGGGCAAGGGCAACAAGATCATCGAGATCCCCAAGGCCAAGCTGGCCACCGAGCGGGTCGTGGCGATCGTGGCGATCAGCCCGGGGCAGACCCTGCAGGTGCGTAGCGGCCAGCGCACCATGGGCCTGAAGTTCAACGAGCTGGACGCCTACCTCGGCGCCCGCGCCACCCGCGGCCACCTGCTGCCGCGCGGCTGGCAGAAGGTCGAAGGGTTGTCGGTGGAATGACGGGGAATGGGGTCGGATCCCTTTCCACGGGAAAGGGCTCTGACCCATCCGACATGGCGGGGGGTCAGAGCCGTTTTCGTTGAAAACGGATCTGACCCCGGACACGAAGAAGCCGGGGATTCCCCGGCTTCTTCGTTTGTCGGCTGGCGGGCGGTGGAGCGGCTGGCTGGCGAAGGCTGGCTCGCGATGCTCCGGTGCTGGCGGGCGACAGAACTTTTGTAGAGTCGAGCCATGCTCGACCTGGATCCAACAGCAGCCGAGCATGGCTCGGCTCTACATGAAACGAGGCAGCCGACCAACGGTCGGCTCTACCCCGGCGCGGCGCCGGCTCAGTGCGCCGGGGCGCCGTTGCCGTCGATCTTGCTCAGCTGGTACAGCTCCAGGCCGATGCGCTTGATCAGGCCCAGCTGCTGCTCCAGCCACCAGGCGTGATCTTCCTCGGTGTCCTTCAACTGCGCCAGCAGCATGTCGCGGCTCACGTAGTCGCCCTTCTCCTCGCACAGCTTCATGCCGGCGGCGAGATTGTTGCGGACTGCGTATTCAGTATCGAGATCCTTCTGCAGCATCTCCTCCACGGTCCTGCCCGGCTCGGTGGCATGCGGGCGCATGTCCGGGTCGCCGCCCAGGAACAGGATGCGGCGCAGCAGCGCGTCGGCGTGCTGGGTTTCCTCTTCCATCTCGTGGTTCAGGCGTTCGTACAGCGCGAACAGGCCCTGGTCCTCGTAGCGGCGGGAATGGATGAAGTACTGGTCGCGGGCGGCAAGCTCGCCGCGCAGCAGTTCCTTCAGGCAGGCGATGACGTCCGGGTTGCCTTTCATGGGGGTGCTCCTGTGGATCGATGCGGCATAGGGTGCCGCATTTCAAAATACGGTGATCTAATCGGAATCAGTCGCAGTTGCGCCTGCGGCTACAATCCCCCACGAATGCCGGAAGGACCTGCAATGCGACGTACCTGGCGTTGGATACTGGCTGTGCTCATCGCCATCGTGCTGGTCATCGCACTGGTCCTGTGGCTGCTGCTGTGCGGCAGCCTGGCTGAACTGGAGGGCGAACAGGCCCTGCCTGGGCTGGCCGCGCCGGTCAGCATCGAGCGCGACGCGCTGGGGGTGGTCACCATCACTGCCGACAGCCAGGCCGATGCCATGCGTGCCCTCGGCCATGTGCATGCACAGGAACGCTATTTCGAGATGGACCTGATGCGCCGCAGTGCCGCAGGCGAACTGTCGGCGCTGTTCGGGCCGGTGGCCATCGACGCCGACAAGCACATGCGCGTGCACCGGCTGCGCGCGCGCACCGAAGCGCACCTCGACGCGGCCTTGGGCGACAACCCGCAGGCCGTGCGCGCCTATGTGGAAGGGGTCAACGCAGGTCTCTCTGATCTGTCGGTGCGGCCCTGGGCCTACCTGCTGCTGCGGCAGTCGCCCGCACCCTGGCAGGCCAGCGACAGCGTGCTGGCCGGGCTGGCCATGTACGCCGACCTGCAGGACCCGGGCAACCAGAACGAGCTGGCGCTGAGCCGTATCCGCGACGTGGTGCCACCGGCCCTGCATGCGCTGCTGGCCCACGATGGCAGCAGCTGGGACGCGCCCCTGCAGGGCGAGCCGCGCGGCGATGCGGTGCTGCCCGATGCCACCCAGCTGGACCTGCGTACGCTCGCCGCCGCACCGACCGCGCCTGCCGCCGACGCCGACGCGGTCGGCAGCAACAACTTCGCCGTGGCCGGTGCGCTCACTGCAGATGGCCGCGCCATCGTCGCCGACGACATGCACCTGGCCCTGCGTGCGCCCAGCCTGTGGTTCCGCGTGCGCCTGCGCTATCCGGATCCGCAGGCACCGGGTGGCCAGGTCGATGTCAGCGGCTTCTCGCTGCCGGGCGTGCCGGCGGTCATCGTCGGCAGCAACGGGCACGTGGCCTGGGGCTTCACCAACAGCTACATCGACACCGCCGATTTCCGCCGCGAGCCAGCGAATGCGCCGGTGACCGTGCACGAGGAACGCATCGCCGTGGCCGGCAAGCCCGATGTGCTGTTCCCGGTGCGCGAAACCGCCTGGGGGCCGATCCTGCACACCCATGCCGATGGCAGCGGCGATGCCCTGCGCTGGGTCGCCAACCTGCCCGGCGCGGTGCGCATGGACTTCGCCGACATGGCCCGCGCCGGTGACCTCGACCAGGCCCTGAAGACCGCCGACCACGCCGGCATTCCCGCGCAGAACCTGGTGATCGGCGACCGCAGCGGGCGCATTGCCTGGCGCCTGGTCGGTGCACGCCCGGACCGTGGTCCCGGCTGCGAGCCGCAGGGCTTCAACACCCTGCAGGACAGCGCGCTTGATGACGGCACGGACTGCGCGCCGTGGCCCATCCGCAGCGACGCCGCGCCGGCCCTGATCGATCCGCCCGGGCAGCGCCTGTGGACCGCCAACAGCCGCGTCGTCGACGATGCCACCCTGGCCGTGGTCGGCAACGCCGGCTACGACCTGGGCGCACGCGGCCAGCAGATCCGCAACCTGCTGGCCACCCAGGACCGCTTCGACGAGCGCGACCTGCTGGCGATCCAGCTCGACGACCGCGCAATATTCCTGCAGCGCTGGTGGGTACTGCTGCACGAAACCGCCGAGCACAGCGATGACCCGTCATTGAAGCGTCTGGCCGCCGCAAGCGAACACTGGAACGCCCGCGCCTCGGCCAATTCAACCAGCTACCGCATCGTGCGCGGTTTCCGTGGCGAGGTGCTCGATGCCATCGAAAGCGCGCTGCTGGCACCGGCCAAGGCGCGACTGGGGGATGACTACCTGCCGCTGCGGCTTGCGCAGCTGGAAGGCGTTGTCTGGCCGATGCTGCAACAGCGCCCGGCCAACCTGCTGCCGCCCGGCGTGGACAGCTGGGATGCACTGCTGGCCAAGGCCGCGCATACGCTGGAAGCCGACCTGGGCAAGCAGGGGCCGTTGCAGCAGCGCACCTGGGGCGAGCGCAACGTGGCCGACATCTGCCACCCGGTCTCGCGTGCCCTGCCCGCCTTCACCCGCCGCTGGCTGTGCATGCCGGCCGACCAGCTGCCTGGCGACCGCGACATGCCGCGCGTGCAGGGCCCGAGCTTCGGTGCCTCACAGCGCATGGTGGTTTCGCCGGGCCATGAAGCCGACGGCATCGTGCACATGCCGGGCGGCCAAAGTGGCCATCCGCTGTCGCCGTACTGGGGCGCCGGCCACGAGGACTGGGTGCATGGGCGCGCGACCCCGTTCCTGCCGGGCAAGGCGCAGCACGTGCTGAAGCTGGTGCCGGCACGGTAAATGTAGAGCCGAGCCCATGCTCAGCTGCCTTGGCGTGAAGCCGAGCGCAGGCTCGGCTCTACAGCGCGGTCAGAGGTAGCGCCGGGCCATGCCCGGCGACGCGCGATCCATCCGCGCTGCGCGCTCGCCGGGCATGGCCCGGCGCTACCGGATCAGGCCTTGCGGCGTTCGATCAGGTTCAACAGCGGCCCGGTCATCGCCGTGGTCACCAGCGCCATGATCACCAGCACCGCGAACAGGCGGTCACCCAGCAGACCCAGCTCGTAGCCCAGGTTGAGCACGATCAGCTCCATCAGGCCACGGGTGTTCATCAGCACGCCGAGGCGCCAGGCTTCGCGATTCTCCATGCCGGTGCTGCGCGCGGCACTCCAGGTGCCCAGCAGCTTGCCGGCCGTGGCCACCACGATCACCACCACGCACAGCAGGATGTCGCTGGTCTGCAATGCATCGGCGCGCATGCGCAGGCCGGTCATCGCGAAGAACAGCGGCAGCAGCAGGGTCGCTGCGAACGGTTCGACCTTGGCCACCAGCAGCTCGCGCAGCTGTGTGTTGGATGACACCGCCACGCCGGCCGCGAACGCGCCGAACAGCGCATGGATGCCCAGCACTTCGGTCACCAGCGCGCTGGCCAGCGACAGCAGCAGGATGCCGAGCAGCCAGCGCCCTTCGCGCCCCGGGGCAATCTGCTGGCGGGCGAACCACGGCTTCACCGCCCCCAGCATCACCGCGATGAACAGCACCACGCAGACCAGGTTGAGGCTGGCCGACAGCCAGCCGGTCGCCTGCGCGGCGGCCACGATCAGCGCCAGCATGCACCACGCCGTGGCGTCGCCCAGCGCCGCACAGGCGATGGAGGTCTGCCCCAGCGGGGTCTGCGTGATGCCCCGGTCGGCAAGGATGCGCAGCAGCACCGGGAAGGCGGTGATGCTCATGGAAATGCCGACGAACAGCGCGAAGGCAGTGAAGCCCACGCCCTGCGGGCCGTGCTCGGGGTACAGCCAGATGGCCAGGCCGACACCCATCACGAAGGGCACGGCGATGCTGGCATGGCTGACGGTGAAAGCGAATGTGCGGCGGCCACGCAGCGCGCCCAGGTCGAGTTCGGCACCAGTCACCAGCAGGAACATCAGCACGCCCAGCTGGCTGAGCATGCCCAGCGGCCCCAGCGACGCGGCGGGGAACAAGGCCCCGTGCAGCTGCGGCAGCAGGCTGCCCAGCACCAGCGGGCCCATCATCAGGCCAGCGGCCATCTCACCGATCACCGCCGGCTGGCCGAAATGCTTCAGCAGCGCGCCCGCGCCCTTGGCCACCAGCAGCAGTACCAGCAGCTGCAGCAGGAACAGGCCCAGCGGCGATGCCAGGTGGTGGGCCCAGTCACTGCCGACCACGGCCTCGGCCTTGGCCGCCACCGACGGAGCGCCCGGCCCCGCGTAGTGCGCCAGCACCAGGCCGATCGCCAGCGGAACCGCCGCCCAGGCCAGGTAGCGCCATCCCCACTTCATCGGCGTCGCGCTGCCTCCGGTCTGTACGTCCATGAACATTCCCCAATGTGCAGGGGCCCGATGATACGTCCTTCTTCGCGCGCCCGCCGGGCATGGCCCGGCGCTACCGGGGAAGGTAGCGCCAGCCCGTGTCCGGCGGAATCATTCTTCGGTGGCGCCGGGCCATGCCCGGCGGAAAGATCAGGCCAGGGCCTGCTCGTGGACGCCGGCGATGGCACGGCCGGACGGGTCAGCGGCTGCAGCAAAGCTCGCATCCCAGGCAATCGCGGCCGGCGACGAACAGGCGATCGACTTGCCGCCCGGCACGGTTTCGGCCGCGGCACGGCTCGGGAAGAACTGCTCGAACAGGTGGCGGTAGTAGTACGCCTCCTTGGTCTGCGGCGGGTTATGCGGGAAGCGCTTGTCGGCCGCTGCCAGCACGCGGTCACTCACCTGCGCCTCGGCGTGCGCCTTCAGCCCATCGATCCAGCCATAGCCAACGCCATCGCTGAACTGCTCCTTCTGTCGCCAGAGGATGCTGTCCGGCAGGTAGCCATCGAACGCCTCGCGCAGAACCGCCTTTTCGATGCGGCGGCCGCCAAAGCCGGCACCGACCATCTTGTGCGCGGCATCGAAGCGCATCGCTACATCGAGGAACTCACGGTCGAGGAACGGCACGCGCGGCTCCACGCCCCAGGCCATCATCGACTTGTTGGCGCGCAGGCAGTCGTAGTTGTGCAGGGCATCGAGCTTGCGCACCAGTTCCTGGTGGAATTCGCGAGCATCCGGCGCCTTGTGGAAGTACAGGTAGCCACCGAAGATCTCGTCGCTGCCCTCGCCGGACAGCACCATCTTCACCCCTATCGCCTTGATCCGGCGCGCCAGCAGGAACATCGGCGTGGAGGCACGGATGGTGGTGACGTCGTAGGTCTCGATGTGGCGGATCACTTCCGGCAGCACGTCCAGGCCTTCCTCGAAGCTGTATTCGAAACCGTGATGGACGGTGCCCAGCGCTTCGGCAGCGATGGCGGCAGCGGCCAGGTCCGGCGACCCCTTCAGCCCGATCGCGAACGAGTGCAGGCGCGGCCACCAGGCTTCGCTCTGGCCGCCATCCTCGATGCGGCGGCGTGCATAACGCGCGGCCACGGCGGCCACCAGCGAGGAATCCAGGCCACCGGACAGCAGCACTCCGTACGGCACGTCGCTCATCAGCTGGCGCTCGACCGCCTGTTCGAAGGCTTGGCGCAGTTCGGCCAGGTCGGCCTGGCGGCCTTCCACGTCGGCATACTCGCGCCACGGCTGCTGGTAGTAGCGCACCAGTTCACCGCTGGCGCTGTCGTAGTAGTGGCCCGGCGGGAACTGCGCGACGTCGGCGCAGGAATCTACCAGCGCCTTCATTTCCGAGGCCACGCGCAGGCGCCCCTGCGCATCGTGGCCCCAGTACAGCGGCACCACGCCGACCGGGTCGCGGGCCACCAGCACGCGGCCGGCATCGCGGTCCCACAGCGCGAAGGCGAAGATGCCGTTGAGCTGTTCCAGCCACTGCGCCGGCGAGCCGCCCTGGCGGTACAGCGCGTTGATCACCTCGCAGTCCGAACCGGTCTGGAAGTCATACGCGGTGGTCAGCGCGGCCTTCAGGGCCTGGTGGTTGTAGATCTCGCCGTTGACCGCCAGGGCCAGCTGGCCGTCGGCCGACAGCAGCGGCTGCGAGCCGCCGGCCGGGTCGACGATGGCCAAGCGCTCGTGCACCAGCAGCGCGCCTTCGTCCAGGTACACGCCGCTCCAGTCCGGGCCGCGGTGGCGCTGGCGCTGCGACAGTTCCAGCGCGTGGCGACGCAGGGCGGGAAGATCGTCACCGGCCTGCAGGCCGAAGATTCCGAAGATCGAACACATGGGTGGCGCTCCTGTTGTGGGGGATTACACGGGGGGAAGGTGTTCGACCGGCCAACCAGACCCGGGAGGGCTGCGCCCGGGCACAAAAAAACCCGCATCGGCCGATGCGGGTTTTCTGGTGTCCGGGCGTATGTTGCTGTCTATCTACCCAGGGCGCAGTCCCGCATCGGCCGGGCACGATTATTCGCGCGCAGATTATTGCGGTTGCTATTGTTGACGGCGGTGGCCAGGTGGATCGACATGGCACTGACCGTATCGCGGTTTCTGGGGCCGTGCAACAGTTGCGTTGGCAACCACAGGAGCCGTGCCGACCAACGGTCGGCACCCACCAACTGCGGGGTCGCCACTCTGCCGACCATCGGTCGGCACCCACCCGGGCGGGATTGCGGGGTTACGCCAGCAGGCGCTCCACCAGCCGCTGGTACAGGCCCGGCAGGGCCTCCAGCTCGTCCACGCGTACGTTCTCGTCAACCTGGTGGATGCTGGCGTTGACCGGCCCCACTTCGATGCACTGCGCACCCAGCGGTGCGATGAAGCGCGCATCGGAGGTGCCACCGCCAGTGCTCTCTTCCGGGGCACGGCCGATGTGTTCGGCCAGCACCGCGCGCGCGGCCGCACGCAGCGGGCCTTCCGGGGTGTAGAACGGCTCGCCGCTGCGGTGCCACTTCAGCGTGTACTGCAGGCCGTGCCGGTCCAGCAGCGCGCTGATCTCCGCTTCCAGCTTCGGTGCATCCCAGTGCGGGTTGTAGCGGATGTTGAAATCCACCTCCAGCTCGCCGGGAATCACGTTGTTGGCACCGGTACCGGCGTGGATGTTGGAGATCTGCAGGCTGGTCGGCGGGAAGCTTTCATAGCCCTCGTCCCAGCGCCGCGCACTCAGTTCGGCCAGGGCCGGCGCCGCCTGGTGGATGGGGTTGCGTGCCTTGTCCGGATAGGCCACGTGGCCCTGCACGCCCTGCACGCGCAGCTTGGCCGACAGGCTGCCGCGGCGGCCGACGCGCAGCAGGTCGCCCAGCGTCGCCGTCGATGAGGGCTCGCCGGTGATGCACCAGTCGATACGCTGGCCACGCTCGGAGAACAGGCGCGCGACATGGCGCACGCCGTCGATGGCATCGCCTTCCTCGTCGCTGGTGAGCAGCACGGCCAGCGTGCCGGCATGGTCAGGATGCGCGGCCACGAACTGCTCGGCGGCAATGATGAAGGCCGCCACGCTGCCCTTCATGTCCGCAGTACCACGGCCATACAGCACGCCGTCGCGGATCTGCGGAGTGAACGGATCGCTCTGCCACGCTTCGCGCGGCCCCGGCGGCACCACGTCGGTGTGGCCCAGCAGCACCAGCACCGGTGCGCCGCTGCCGTGGGTCGCCCACAGATTGTCGACCTCGCCCAGGCGCAGGTGTTCGCACTGGAAACCGGCCTGCTGCAGGCGCGCGGACAGCAACGCCTGGCAGCCCGCATCGTCGGGCGTCACCGACGGCCGCGCGATCAGCTCGCAGGCCAGGTCGAGGACGGCGCTCACGCGCCACCCACGCCGAAGCGCGCCTTGAAGCCGTTGTCACTGAAGCCCTGGCTCACCGTGCCGTCGGCGGTGACCACCACCGGGCGCTTGATGAGCTGCGGATACTCGCGCAGCAGCAGCTTCCACTCGGCATCCGAATCAGCGGCCTTGCGGTTGTCCGGCAGCTGTCGCCAGGTGGTGGACGATTTGTTGACCATCGCGCCCAGCCCGCCCAGCTGCGCGGCCCATTCCAGCAGGGTTTCCCGGCTGGGCTTGTTGTCGCGGTAGTCGACGAAGGTGTACGGCACGCCGAAGCGGTCCAGCCACTTGGTCGCCTTCTTGCAGGTATCGCAGTTCTTCAAACCGTAGACAGTGGTGCTCATGGCCATCTGTGATGCAGGAAAACAGAGGGTCAGAATCTCACAACAGGCGCTCGGACACGACCCGCAACGGCGCGGCAGCACCCCTCCGAACAGGCTGTCGGACGGATGCCGGTAGATCGCCGACGGCGCCAGGTCCTCCGGCGCAGTCACCTTCAGTCGGCCAGGCCACGCAGCAGGTCGTTCACGCTGGTCTTGCTGCGGGTCTTGGCATCGACCTGCTTGACGATCACCGCGCAGTACAGCGAATGGGTGCCGTCCTTGCTCGGCAGCGAGCCGGACACCACCACGCTGTACGGCGGGATGTAGCCGTAGGTGATCTCGCCGGTGGCGCGGTTGTAGATGCGGGTGCTCTGGCTGAGGAACACGCCCATGCCGATCACGCTGTGGTGGCCGACGACCACGCCTTCCACCACTTCCGAACGCGCACCGATGAAGCAGTGGTCTTCGATGATGGTCGGGCTGGCCTGCAGCGGCTCGAGCACGCCGCCGATGCCGGCGCCGCCGGACAGGTGGCAGTGCTGGCCGATCTGCGCGCAGGAACCGACGGTGGCCCAGGTATCGACCATGGTGCCTTCGCCGACGTAGGCGCCGATGTTGGTGAAGCTCGGCATCAGCACCACGTCCTTGCCGAAGTACGTGCCGCGACGGGCGATCGCACCCGGCACCACGCGCACGCCAGCACGACGGAACTTCGCTTCGTCATAGCCGGCGAAGCGCGACTCGACCTTGTCCCAGAACGGCGCCGGGCGCGCGTCGACCACAGCCATGTCGTTGACGCGGAAGTACAGCAGCACGGCCTTCTTCAGCCACTCGTTGACCTTCCAGCCACCGTGGCCGTCCGGCTCGGCAACGCGGAATTCGCCGGTTTCCAGGCCATCGATCACGCGGTTGACCAGCGGGCGGGTGGACCCTTCCAGCTCGTGCAGGGTCAGCGTGGCACGGCGCTCGAAGGCGCTTTCGATGCCGAACTTCAGTTCTTCCACGCCCGGCACCGGCGGCTTGCGCAGCGACTTGCGGGCGATGGTTTCGGCGCGTGCGGCTTCGGCGCTCTTGGCGGGGACCTTCTTCGCAACCGGCTTCTTCGCAACAGCGGCCTTCTTCACCGGAGCCTTGGCCGGGGCGGCCTTCTTCGGTGCGGCAGTCTTCTTCGCTGCTGCGCTCTTGGCGGTCGCAGCAGTCTTTTTCACGGGCTTGGTGGCCATCAGGTGGGGTCTCCGGCGTTTCGATCAGGGTCCAGGCAGGACAGCATTGCGTCATGCAGCTGCTGCCGGGCGGGTTCGGTCAGGGGGAGGTCGTGTTCGTCACTGATCACGAAGGTGTCTTCGGCGCGTTCGCCGAACGTGGCAATGCGCGCGTCATGCACGCGCAGGCCCTGGTTGCGCAGCACGAACGCCACGTCGGCCAGCAGGCCGGGGCGGTCGGGGGCGACCAGGGCGAATCGGGTCGCGCCGGGTTCATCGCGGAACTCGATGCGCGGAGCGAAACGGAAGTGGCGCAGCTGGCGGGGCACCACACGCCGCGAGGGGCGCAGCAGGGTCAGGTCGCCACCCAGCGCTTCGCGCAGCGCGGCCTCCAGGTTGGCGCTGCTGCCGTCGGCGAAGGTGTCGGCCGGGCTCACTTCGAAGGTATCGAAAATGGTGTCCGACGGGCCATCCAGCACGCGTGCGCGGTGGATGCCGTAGCCCTTGCGGTCCAGGGTCATCACGATCGCAGCGAACAGGCCATCGCGGTCGGGCGAGTGCACGAACACTTCCAGCGCGGGGTCGTCCACGCTGATCCGGCGCACCTTCACCAAAGTGTGGCCCTGTTTGATCGGCACCAGCGCCGAGGCCTGCCAGGCCAGCTGTTCCGGGCGCAGGCGCATGAAACCCTCGTCGGGCATCACCGCGAACTGGCGGTCGATGGTGGCATCGTCGTAGCCCTGCTCGCGCACCAGCGCGCGCACGCTGTCGCGCGCCTCGGCCACGCGTTCGGCGGCCGGCATCGGGTGCTCCAGCCCATCGCGCAGCGCACGCCGGGTGGCGAAGTACAGGTCGGCCAGCAGCCGGTCCTTCCACGCGTTCCACAGCTTGGGGCTGGTGCCGGCGATGTCGGCGCAGGTCAGCAGGTACAGGTAGTCCAGGCGGTCGCGGCTGCCGACCAGGGTGGCGAAGCGATGGATCACCACCGGATCGGCGATGTCCTGCTTCTGCGCGGTCACCGACATGCGCAGGTGCTGCTCCACCAGCCAGGCCACCAGTTCGGTATCGCTGCCGCTCAGTGCGTGGGCGTGGCAGAACGCGCGTGCGTCCACCGCCCCCAGTTCGGAATGGTCGCCGCCGCGGCCCTTGGCGATGTCATGGAACAGGCCGGCCAGCAGCAACAGCTCGGGCTTGCGCAGGCGCGGCCAGACTTCGTGGGCAATGGAAAAACGTTCGTCGGCACGGCTGCTGGCGAACAGGCCGATGTTGCGCAGGACCATCAGCGTGTGCTGGTCGACCGTGTAGACATGGAACAGGTCGAACTGCATGCGCCCGCTGACCTGAGCGAAGGCGGGAATCCACTGCCCGAGCACGCCCAGCCGCGCCATGCGCGACAGCGTGTCGACCGGGCGCTGGCCACGCAGCAGGGCCATGAACTGCTCGCGCGCATTGGCGTCGGCGCGGTCGTAGGCCGGCAGCAGCGGCAGCGCCTCGGCCAGCGCGCGCGCGGTCAGCGAATGCAGGCCGCGAATCTGCGGGTTGTTGGCCCAGCTTGCGAACAGGGCGAAAACCTGGCCGACGTCACCGCACGGCCACTCGGCATCATTGGCGGCCAGGTAGCCGCGGCGCAGCGAAAAGCCCACGGTCAACGGTTCCGGCTGCGCCTCGCCGTCGAACTGCTCCTCGAAGCGCTGTAGCAGGCGGTCGCTGATCCGGCGCACCACCAGGGCGGCGCGGTAGAAGCCCTGCATCATCTTCTCGACGCCCAGGTTCTCGGCGTCGTCTTCGAAGCCCAGGCGCGCGGCCAGGGTCTTCTGGTAATCAAAGCGCAGGCGCTCTTCCGGGCGGCGCGCCACCAGGTGCAGGCCGAAACGCAGGCGTGCCAGCACCGCGCGCTCGCGCTTCAGCGCAGCCGCTTCATCGGCGCCCAGGTGGCCCAGGCCGACCAGCGCTTCCAGGTCACGCACGCCGAACGCACGCAGGGCCATCCAGCCCAGGGTGTTGAGATCGCGCAGGCCACCGGGGCCGTCCTTCAGGTCCGGCTCCAGGTTGTCAGCGGTATCACCGAAGCGCTCGTGGCGGTTGCGCAGCTCTTCCAGCTTGGCCAGGAAGAACGTGCGTGCCGGCCACAGTTCGCGGTCGTCGATGGCCCCGCGCAGCGCGCGCCGGGCCGCCTCGTCGGCGACGATCGGACGGGCTTCGATCAGTGCGGTCAGTACGGTCTGGTCGGCGGCAGCCTCACGGCACTGCGCCGCCGAGCGCACGGCATGGCTGACCGCCAGGCCGCAGTCCCACAGCAGTGCGAACAGTCGCGACAGCCCAGCCTCATGGGCCAGCTGCGCAGGCGCATCGCCGAACACCAGCAGGTCGATATCCGAGCGCGGGAACAGCTCACCGCGGCCGTAGCCCCCCACCGCGAACACCGACAACCCGCTGCCGGCCGGCACGCAACGCTGCCAGGCCAGGCGGATCAGGTGGTCGGCGGCGCGCGCGCGCAGCGCGATCAGGCGCTCGATGTTGTCGCCCTGGTCGAAGCGGCGGTACAGGCGCGCATCGGCCTGCTGCAGCGCCTGCCGTGCGGCAGACGCCCATTCGGGATCCTCGAGCGAATCGGCCGGCGCGTCCAGCAGTGAACCCGCCGGCAGCATCGTCAGGAGACCTGCGATTCGCCCGGCGACAGGGTCAGCACGTCCACGCCGGTCTCGGTGACCGCGATCATGTGCTCCCACTGTGCCGACAGCTTGCGGTCCTTGGTCACCACGGTCCAGCCGTCCGGCAGCACCTTGTTGTAGCGGGTGCCCTCGTTGATCATCGGCTCGATGGTGAAGGTCATGCCCGGCTGCAGCACCAGGCCCTGGCCCGGGCGGCCGTAATGCACCACCTGCGGCTCATCGTGGTAGACCTTGCCAATGCCGTGGCCGCAGTACTCGCGTACCACGCTGAAACGCTCGCTTTCGGCATAGCTCTGGATGGCATGGCCGATGTCGCCCAGGGTCGCGCCCGGACGGACCGCGCGGATGCCGCGCCACATCGCTTCGTAGGTGGCTTCGACCAGGCGGCGGGCCATCACCGACGGCGTGCCGACGAAGTACATGCGGCTGGTATCGCCGTGCCAGCCGTCCTTGATGACGGTGACGTCGATGTTGATGATGTCGCCGTCCTTGAGCACCTTCCCTTCGCTGGGGATGCCATGGCAGATGACATTGTTGACCGAGGTGCACACGCTCTTGGGGAAGCCGCGGTAGCCGACGTTGGCCGGCGTGGCGCCCTGCACGTTCACGATGTGGTCGTGGCAGATGCGGTCCAGCTCCTCGGTGGTGACACCGGGCTTGACGTGGGGGGTGACGATGTCGAGCACTTCGCTGGCCAGGCGGCCGGCGATGCGCATCGCCTCGATTTCCTGCGGGGTTTTCAGATTCACGCTCATGGCACCCATTATCGCCGATCCGGCCGCAATCTGAACGAACGCCACCCAACTGGGGATACTGACGATGCACGGATCCGGCAAGGACCGTGAAAACGTGACCCACCCCACGCTTTGTTCAACGCAAATATCACTGAATACAGACACTTACCCGCCCAGGCTGAACCAGACAGTCACAAATGCGGTCCAGAACGTGCCGCACCGTCCTGTTCAACAGACCCTCGGGTCAGGGAGGTTGTACATGCGATCTGTAGTCCGTTCCCCCATCATCTGGGCCGTGGCCCTGCTTCTGGCCGGCCCTGCCGCCGCCGCCGATACCACCACCTTCAACGTCACCCTGGTCGTCACCAAGGCGTGCACGATCACCGCAGCTGCCGCCACCAACGTCGACTTCGGCACGGCCGCGTCGACCACCGCCACCCCCACGGTCGGCCAGGGCACGGTCACCGCACAGTGCTCGGCACTGACCCCCTACACGATCTCGCTCAACGCGGGCGCCAATGCCGGCACCGCGAACGACGTGACTACCCGGCGGATGAAAAACACCAATGCGGCGGTCACGGCGAACAATTTCGTCGGCTACCAGCTCTACCAGGACGCCGCGCACACCCTCGTGTGGGGCGCCACTTCGGGCACCAACACCCAGGCCGGTATCGGCACGGGTCTGGCGGTGCCCTACCAGGTGTATGGCCAGATCACCAACCTGAGCACCAACAACGCCGCGGCCGGTAATTACCTGGACACTGTCACCGCAACGATCACCTATTGATGGGGTGGCATCGGATGGCCCTTCCCCGCCCGTGGCTCGCCATCGGGGTGGCGCTGCTGCTCGGCCTCGCCGTGGCGGCCACCGCGGCGGCGGCCACCAGCATGCAGGTGGCGCCCACCAGCCTGCAGATGGACCCGCGCCAGCGCGCCGCCGAACTGTGGCTGACCAACAGTGGCGCGTCACCGGTGAAGGTACAGGTGCGGGTGTTCCGCTGGAGTCAGCAGGACGGCGAGGAGCAGCTGCTGCCCACCACCGACCTGATGGCCACCCCGCCGATGCACGAAATGGCGGCCGGCCAGCAGCAGCTGATCCGGGTAATGCGCACCGATCCGCAGCCACCTGCCAGCCAGCAGTTCTACCGCCTGATCGTCGACGAGGTGCCGGACCTGGCCACCCGCGCCGAAGGCATGCAGTTCGTCCTCCGTTATTCCATCCCGGTGTTCATCCAGCCCGGCGGTGGCGGCACGGTGGCCCCGCAGCTGCAGGCGCAGCTGGTGCGGCTGGACGATGGCCGCAACGGCGTGGAAATCCGCAACAGCGGCAACAGCTATGCGCAGATCGCCGACCTGGCGCTGGGCAGCGCGAAGCGGCCGCGCATTATCTACCCCGGGCTGCTCGGCTACGTGCTGCCCGGGCAGGTAATGCGCTGGCCGCTGGAACGCACGGCGATCGACCGCGACAACGACGAGATCACGGCCAAGCTCAATGGCGAGTCCGCGCAGACACCGCTATCGCCCCCAGCGGCTCGCTGAGGCCCTGGTGAGCGCGCTGCTGGGTGCGGCCCTGGCTCCCGCGGCAACGCTTGCCGCCGATGTTTCCGGGGTGTCGGCCGATGCCATCCTGCCGGCACCGACCCCGCTCACCGCCACCCAGACCCTGTACCTGGACGTGCTGCTGAACAGCACGCCGCGCGGGCTGCTGCCCTTCGTCGAAGACCGTGGCCGCCTGCAGGCCAGCCCCGAGGTGCTGCGCCAGCTCGGCTTCAACGCTACCGGCCAGGCGCCGGTTTTCCTGGACCAGCTCAACGGCGTGGTGGTGCGCTATGACGCCGGCCTGCAGACCCTCGCGCTGGACGTGCCACTGGACCAGCTGACCCTGCCGACCACCGTGCTCAGCCGCCCGCAGGTGAATGCGCCCAGCGGCAAGGCCTCGCCCGGCGTGCTGTTCAACTACGACGTGTACGGCAGCCGCGTCGACGACCTGGCCAACCTGAGCGTGGCCTCGGAACTGCGCATCTTCGGGCTCGGCGACGGCACGTTCGAGAACACCGCCATCAGCCGCCGCTACCAGCAGGCCGAGGATCGCCACTGGCGCAGCGAGAGCGTGCGCCTGGACACGCGCTGGACGCAGGATTTTCCGGAGCAGGCGCTGACCCTGGAAGTGGGTGATTTCTACAGCGGCTACGTCGACTGGTCACGACCGGTGCGCCTGGGCGGCATCCAGATCGGCCGCAACTATGGGCTGCAGCCCTACCGCGTGCTGACCCCGACCCCGTCGTTCCTCGGCCAGGCCGTGGTGCCCTCCACCGTCGAGCTCTACGTGGACGGCCTGCGCCAATACAGCGGCCAGGTCCCGATCGGTCCGTTCCAGCTGGCTGCGCAGCCGGGGATCAGCGGCACCGGCAGCGCCCAGGTGGTGGTGACCGATGCGTTCGGCCGCATGCAGACCCTGGACTTCAGTTTCTATGGCACCCAGCAGCTGCTGGCCAAGGGCCTGTCGGACTGGTCGCTGGGCGTGGGCCGGCTGCGCGAGCAGTTCGGCGAGCGCTCCTTCGCCTACGACGACCGTACCGTGGCCAGCGCCACCTGGCGCGGCGGCATCAGCGACCGTTTCACCGGCGAGGCCCATGCCGAGGGCGGCGCCGGCCTGGCCGAGGCCGGCCTGGGCGGCTGGTGGCAGCTGGGCAGCGCCGGCGTGGTCAACCTGGCCTACGCGCACAGCCGCTATCAGGGCCTGCAGGGCGGGCAATGGGCGGTGGGCTACAGCTGGAACAACCGCCGTTTCAACTTCAACCTGCGCAGCGTGCGCAGCCACGGCGATTTCCGCGATCTGGGCGCACTGCAGGACAATCTGCCACCCAGCATCAGCGAGCAGGCCACCGTCGGCGTGGACCTGCTGAAACTGGGCACGCTCAGCGCCAGCTACCTGCGGCTGCGCTACCCCGACGGCGACGACAACCGCTATGCCAGCCTGTTCTGGTCACGCAGCTGGAGTGCGCGCTGGTCGGCCTACCTGTCGATCAACCAGAATCTGGACAGATCCGAGGACCGCAGCATCTACCTGTCACTGACCGCCAGCCTGGGCAACAACCGCCAGGCCAGCGTGTCCAGCCAGCGCAACGGCGGTACCCAGAGCTGGGTGGCCGATGTCACCCAGCCGGTGCCGGGCGATGGCAGCGCCAGCGGCATCGGCTGGCGCGCCCAGGTCCGCCAGGGCGACGACGGCACCGGCGGCCTGGCCGAGGTCGGGATCCTCAACGACGTCGGCCGCTACTCATTCGGCGCATCGCGCCAGGGCGGACTGAACTTCGCCTATGCCAGCGCCAGTGGCAGCCTGGTGTGGATGGACGGGCATACCTTCGCCACGCGCGAAGTTTCCGATGCCTTCGCGGTGGTCAGCACCGGCGGCGTCGGCGGCGTGCCGGTGCGGCTGGAAAACCGGCTGATCGGCGTGACCGACGACCGCGGCCTGCTGCTGGTCAGCCCACTGCTGTCCTGGCAGCGCAACCGCGTCTCGATCGACACCCTGGACCTGCCGGCCAACATGCGTGCCGACCGCATCGAGGACTGGGTCACGCCGCGCCAGCGTGCCGGTACCGGGGTGACCTTCAAGCTGCGCGCAAGGCCGTCGGTGACCCTGATCCTGCAGGACCTGCAGGGCCAACCGCTGGAACCCGGCAGCGAGGTCCGGTTGCCGGATGGCCGCCAGGCCACGGTGGGTTACGACGGCCTGCTGTACCTGGAGGACGTCAGCCCCGGCACGACGCTGTACGTCACTACCAGCAGCGGCCAGTGCCGTTCCCGCGTACCGGAGCAGCAGCAGGTCGTGGCCAGCGGCGCGCAGCCGCGCCCGGCCGCCCTGCAATGCATCCCGGAGACCGCGCGATGACCGCCCGAGACTTGCTGCTGGTCCTGCTGCTGCTGGCCGGCTTGGCGTTGGCGGCGCCGGCCCGCGCCACCGCGACCTGCGTGGCGACCGCCAACCCGACCCTGCCTTTCAACACCATCAACAGCCTCGCGGCTGGCCCCACCACCGCCACGCTGAACATCACCGTCACCTGCAACACCGCCGCGCTGAGCCTGCTGGCCACCACCGGCGTGCGGGTCTGCGTGGGCATTGGCCCCGGCACCGGCGGCAGCAACTCCGCCTGGCGGACGATGACCACCGGTACCGCCGACACCATGAATTTCCAGCTCTACAACACCCCGAGCCTCAGCGAGGTCACCGGCCTGGTGCCGCGCGGGACACCGCCGGCGCAGGAACTGACCATGAGCTACAACGTGCCACTGCTGACCGGCGGCAGCGGCGCACAGAGCACCAGCCTGACGGCTCAGATCCCGGCCAACCAGGTGCTGGCCTCCGGTGGCTACAGCAGCACCTTCAGCGGTGCCAGCGTGGTGCTCACCTGGGCCTGGAACGAAGTCCTGCTCGGCACCGCGACGGTGCCGGCCACGTGCAACGGCGGCGCCACAGGCAACGCCACGGCCAGCGCGGCCTTCAGCTTCACCGCCACCGCCAACGTGCTGCCGCTGTGTGGCAGCTACGTCACCACCGACATGAACTTCGGCAACGTCACCGGCGGCATCCCCGCCAACATCGACCAGACCGCCACCCTGACCCTGACCTGCCTGAAGAACACCGCCTACCAGGTCAGCCTCGACAACGGCCAGAACAACCCCGCCGCCACCAGCACCCGGCGGATGAGCACGACCATCGGTGGCAGCAGGTACTACCTGGGCTACGAGCTGTACCGCGATGCCGCGCGCAGCCAGCGCTGGGGCAACACCCTCACCGTGGACACTGCCAGCGGCACCGGCACCGGCACGGCGCAGCAGCTGACCATCTACGGCCGCGTGCCGCCGGTTACCGGGCAGCCGCCGGCCGGTACCTACAACGACCGGATCACGGTGACCATCACCTATTGAATCCCCGCGCACCTTGTAGAGTCGAGCCATGCTCGACTGCGCCTTTTGTAGAGTCGAGCCATGCTCGACTGCGCCTTTTGTAGAGTCGAGCCATGCTCGACTGCACCTTTTGTAGAGTCGAGCCATGCTCGACTGCGCGGAAGTCGAGCAAGCTGACGCTACAGATCCGCCGATCGCAGCCGATACCGCGCTCAGGGATTTCCAGCAGGGCAGACAGCCGGTGGTACGTGCGCTATCGATGACAGCCATGCTGGCAGCCAGCATGACCGCCCGCGCCGAGCCGGCGACCACCGCCCTGCAGATCCGCCTGGTGGTGGTCGAGGGCTGCGCCACCACGCCCGGCACGACCGACCCCTGCCCGGTCCCCGCACAGTACAGCGAGGCCCCTGCCCTGCCCGCACAGGTCCGCGAGCTCGCACCGCCGACCGGGGACGAAGGCGACCCCGCGCTGCCCGAACCACCGACGGTCTACTACTGATGCCCAGGCGCTGGCTGCCCGGCCTGCTGGCCCTGCTGCTGGCCCTGCCGGCGGCGGCACTGGAGCTGGTGCCGACCACCCTGCAGCTGCCCGCGGCCGGCGGCCGTACCGAACTGTGGCTGCACAACCCCGGCCCGGCGCCCTGGCGCGGGCGCCTGCAGATCTGGGCCTGGGACCAGCAGACCGGTGCCGAACGGCTGCAGCGCAGCGAGCAGGTCCTGGCCAGCCCCACCCTGATCGACCTGCCCGCCGGCGCCCGCCAGCGGGTCTGGCTGCTGCCACGCACGCCCGCACCGGTCGCCGCCGAACAGGCCTACCGGGTGCTGCTGACCCCCGATGACCGCCGGCAGCCCCGCTATTCCCTGCCGCTGTTCCGCGGCGGTGATCCCGCCCGCGCGCGGGCTCGCCTCTGGGTGGAGAGGGCCGGCGATGCGGCGCAGCCCGAGCTGAGACTGCATAATGAGGGGCTCCGCCACGCCCGCCTCAGCGACCTCGTGTACGAGGACGCACAGGGCCAGCCGCACGTGCTGCTGCCGGGTCTCGCCGGGTATGTGCTGGCAGCCCGGGAGCGCCATTGGCAGCTGCCGGCCCGTGCCGACGGCTACCGCGGCGGCCGTTTCCGGGCCCAACTGCAGGATGGGCAGGCGCTGATCCTGCCCGCACCGGAACCCGCAATTGCAGTGGACGCCGCCTCCGGGCTATAATTCCCCGGATGTCCTGCCGCCCTGTGCGCGGGACACCGTCCACGCCGTACGTCATCGGCGAATCCACACTTGTTGCCCCCATCCGTGCCGGGGTGCTCCGCAAGGAGTTCGGCCACGGAGGCAACAGGGAAGCCCAACCCCGGAACCATCAGCGCTTCCACGCGTCCCGCATACCTACCCCGCGGGCGGAATCGCCGGTTCCCCATCAGGAGTATTGCAATGCCCCAGGTCACCATGCGTCAGATGCTGGAAGCCGGCGTCCACTTCGGCCACCAGACCCGCTACTGGAACCCCAAGATGGCTCCGTACATCTTCGGCGCCCGCGGCAAGATCCACATCATCAACCTGGAAAAGACCGTCCCGCTGTTCAACGACGCGATGAACTTCATCTCGTCGGTTGCCCAGAAGCGCGGCACCGTCCTGTTCCTGGGCACCAAGCGCAGCGCGCGCGAAACCATCCGTGAAGAAGCCGAGCGTTGCGGCATGCCGTTCATGAACCAGCGTTGGCTGGGCGGCACCCTGACCAACTTCCGTACCGTAAAGCAGTCGGTTGCCCGCCTGAAGGAACTGGAAGCCGGTGAATCCGACGGCACCTTCGAGAAGCTGGTCAAGCATGAAGTGCTGGGCCTGCGTCGCGAGCGCGACAAGCTGGAGGCCTCGCTGGGCGGCATCAAGGACATGAACCGTCTGCCGGACGCCATCTTCGTGATCGACATCGGCCACGAAGACATCGCGATCAAGGAAGCCAAGAAGCTGGGCATCCCGGTCATCGCCGTGGTCGACACCAACTACAACCCGGAACTGGTCGACTACGCGATCCCGGGCAACGACGACGCCATCCGCGCTGTGCAGCTGTACGCCCGCGCCGCTGCCGACGCCGTGCTGGAAGGCAAGGCTGCTGCTCCGCACGCTGCTTCGGTGCGTGAAGAAGAGTTCGCCGAAGCCGCTGCCGCCGAAGAAGGCAAGCCGGCCCGTCGCGCACCGGCCAAGAAGGCTGCTGCTGACAAGGGCGAAGCCCAGGCCTGATCCAGGCCCCGGTGGGCGCCCTGCGCCCACCTGTCCTGACCGCTGCCACTGGCGCGGCGACCGGACACTGTCACACGGGCCGGCCACCATGCCGGCCCAACCCCTTTCTTTCGTGAGGTAATCCCGTGGAAATCACTGCTTCCCTGGTCAAGGAACTGCGCGAGCGCACCGGCGCCGGCATGATGGAATGCAAGAAGGCGCTGACCGAAGCCGGCGGCGACATCAACGCCGCTGCTGAAGCCCTGCGCAAGTCGGGCGCCGCCAAGGCCGACAAGAAGGCTGACCGCGTGGCCGCCGAAGGCCGTCTGGGCCTGGCCCAGGACGGCGGCAAGGCCGTGCTGGTCGAGATCAACTCGGAAACCGACTTCGTTGCCAACGACGTCAACTTCAAGAACTTCGTCGATTCCGTCGCCGCTGCCGCTCTGGCATCGGGCGCCGTTGACGCCGAAGCCCTGAAGACCGCCAAGCTGGCCTCCGGCGAAACCGTCGAAGAAGCCCGCGCCACCGCGATCCAGAAGCTGGGTGAAAACATCCAGATCCGTCGCCTGGTCAAGGTCGACACCACCGGCAACGTCGGCGCCTACGTCCACACCAACGGCAAGGTCGGCGTGCTGGTTGACCTGATCGGCGGCGACGTCGAGCTGGCACGCGGCCTGGCCATGCACGTGGCTGCGCTGAAGCCGCCGCACAACAAGGCTGCCGATGTGCCGGCCGAGTTCGTGGAAAAGGAAAAGGAAATCGAACTGGCCAAGATGTCCGAGAAGGACAAGTCCAAGCCGGCCGACATCCTGGAAAAGATCATCGCCGGCAAGATCAACAAGATCGTCAGCGAAGTGACCCTGTACGGCCAGACCTACGTGCTGGGCGACACCACCGTCGAGCAGGTGGTCAAGGCCGCCGGCGCCGACGTGGCTGGCTTCCAGCTGCTGGTCGTGGGCGAAGGCATCGAGAAGGTGGTTGAAGACTACGCCGCCGAAGTTGCCAAGGCGATGCAGGTCTGATTCCAGCCCACCGGCTGCGAAACGACCAGAAGGAGCCGCGGGAAACCGCGGCTCTTTTTTTATGCCTGTGGGCCCGTGGACCCGAGGCCTTCAGACCTGTGGGTGCGCACTGTTAGTGCGCACACCCCTCTCATCTATGGGTGCGCACCGCTGGTGCGCACATCCAGGACAAGGATCTTTGCGTTATCCGCCATTCAAGCCGATACTCGACACAGGGGAATACGCAATCGCATAACAGGAACAAAAGTCGCAGACTGTGATGTATCCCTAGGTATTCTTGTCCTAATGGAATTGAACGATCCGACATGCCTCCTGAGCTGACTGCTGCCCTGGCGCTGTGCCGCAACCTGCCCTCGCCTCCCGGTATTGCCCTGCGCATCATCGAACTGGCCCAGGACCCGGAAGCGGACATCGCCACCGCCGCCGACATCATCGCCATCGACATGGCGCTGAGCGCTCGCATGCTGCGCATCGCCAACTCGCCGCTGTATGCCAGCCGGCGTCGCATCGAGAACCTCGGCCAGGCACTGACCATGCTCGGCCTCAACGCCACCATCAGCCTGGCGCTGGGCTTCACCGTCACCCAGGGCCTGACCGGCGGCAGCGGCGCCGACCACGACCTGCGCCAGCGCGCCTGGAAGCGCAGCATCCTCAGCGCCCTGGCCGCCAGCCAGCTGGGCCAGGCCCGCGGCCTGCGCCGGCTGGAAGAGCTGATGCTGGCCGGCCTGCTGCAGGACATGGGCGTACTGTGCCTGGCCCAGGCCGAATCCGAGCGCTACCTGCCCCTGCTGCGCGAAGCCGGCGGCAACCTGGACCTGCTCGCCCGCGAGCGCGAGGAACTGGGCTGCACCCACGCCGACGTCGGCGCCTGGGTGGCCGAACAGTGGGGCCTGCCGCGCTACCTGGTGGACAGCATCCGCCTGAGCGAGTCCGAGCCCGCCACCGACAACACGTTCCAGGCCTGCGTACAGCTCTCAGGCGCGGTCGCCGACATCTGGCTGGACGAGGATGCCGACGGCGCGCGCGAACGCGCCCTGCACGAGGTCCACGAGCGCCTGCAGCTGGACAGCGCGCGCTTCGACCAGATGCTGGCGCGCATCAGCGACGCGCTGCCGGACATCGCCAGCCTGTTCGAGACCGGCCTCAGCTCGCCCTCCCGCGTGCGCGAGCTGATCGACCACGCACAGGAACTGACCACGCTGCGCAACCTGCGCGAAATGCAGGATGCCGAGCAGGCGCGCCGCCGCGCCGACGAATTCGAGGCGCGGGCCAAGCGCTTGGCCGACCAGGCCCACCGTGACGCCCTCACCGGCGTACTCAACCGCCGCCAGCTGGAAACCGTGCTCGACCAGGAGTTCCAGCGCGCCGGCCGGCAGGGCTGGCCGCTGTCGGTGGCCTTCATCGACCTGGACGATTTCAAGAAGATCAACGATGCCCACGGCCACCTGACCGGTGACGAGGTGCTGCGCGTGTTCGCCAGCAAGCTGCAGGGCCAGCTGCGCAACAGCGACACCGTGGCCCGCTTCGGCGGCGAAGAATTCGTCGCGCTGCTGCCCAACACCAGCGAAGCGGTGGCCCTGGACGTCATCCGCCGCGTCCTGGCCAGCATCGTCTCCACCCCGATGGTCGAGCTCGAGGGCGGGCCGCTGTTCGTGACCTTCTCCGCCGGCGTGGCCACCCAGGGCGGTTACGAGCGCTTTGCCGGCGTGCAGGACCTGCTGCGGGCGGCCGATGACGTGCTGTACCGCTCCAAGAACCTGGGCCGTAACCGCGTCATCGCGCGCTCGCCCGGCGAACTGGGGCATGATGAGCTGTCTGCCACCGCAGGCGCCGAACTGGGCTGAACCCGCTGCTCCGGCTGAACGGGGCAGTGCGACCTTCTGCGCCGCAGTGCACAAAATACTTTGGCCGCGCGCCGCATGCGCGTAGAATCCCCGCGATTTCCACGCTCACGAGGTCCCTATGTCCAAGCTCGCCTATCGCCGCATCCTTCTGAAACTGTCCGGGGAGGCGCTGATGGGAGATGAGGACTACGGCATCGACCCGAAGATCATCAACCGCTTGGCCCGTGAAGTGATCGAGGCCCAGCAGGCGGGCGCCGAAGTGGCGCTGGTGATCGGCGGCGGCAACATCTTCCGCGGCGCCGGCCTGGCCGCAGGCGGCATGGACCGCGTCACCGGCGACCAGATGGGCATGCTGGCCACGGTCATCAACGCCCTGGCCATGCAGGACGCGCTGGAGAAGCTCGGCGCCAAGGCCCGCGTGATGAGCGCCATCAAGATCAACGACGTGTGCGAAGACTACATCCGCCGCCGCGCCATCCGCCACCTGGAAAAGGGCCGCCTGGTGATCTTCGCCGCCGGCGTCGGCAGCCCGTTCTTCACCACCGACTCGGGCGCCGCCCTGCGCGCGATCGAGATCGGCGCGGACCTGCTGCTGAAGGCCACCAAGGTCGATGGCGTGTACGACAAGGACCCGAACAAGCACAGCGATGCGGTCCGCTTCGACAGCCTGAGCTACGACGAAGTGATCCGCCGCGGCCTGGAAGTCATGGATACCGCGGCCTTCGCCCTGGCCCGTGACAGCGACCTGCCGATGCGCGTGTTCGACATGGGCCAGCCGGGCGAGCTGCTGAAGATCCTCGGCGGCGCCAACATCGGCACCCTGGTCCAGGGCCGCGATCCGGCCTGAGCCTGAGCGGCAGGCGTGCTGCGGGCCGATCCAGGCCCGTCAGCGTCCCGTATTCGCCTATAATCGCCCGATTCCAGTTACATCCAGGACCCGGGCGATGCTCAACGACATCAAGAACAACGCGCAGACGCGCATGGCCAAGAGCATCGACGCTCTGAAGCACACCCTCACCTCGATCCGCACCGGGCGTGCCACTCCCGCCCTGCTGGACCGCGTCACGGTCAATGCCTACGGCAACGCCAGCACCCCGCTGAACCAGGTCGCGTCGATCTCGAACGCCGATGCCCACTCGCTGCTGGTCACGCCCTTCGACAAGAGCATGATCAAGGAAATCGAGAAGGGCCTGTACAACCACGAGTTCACCCCGAACACGCTGGGCGCGGCCATCCGCATCAACATGCCGCCGCCGACCGAAGAGCGCCGCAAGGAGCTGGCCAAGCAGGTGCAGAAGGAAGGCGAGGGCGCCAAGATCGCCATCCGCAACATCCGCCAGGACGCCAACAAGGAAGTGGCCAAGCTGGTCAAGGACAAGGCGATCAGCGAAGACGAGAAGAAGCGCGGCGAAGACGACATCCAGAAGCTGACTGACAGCAGCATCAAGGACGTCGACAAGGTCGTCGCCGACAAGGAAAAGGAACTGTTGTCGGTCTGAAGTCGATGCCTTCAGTCCCGCCTCCGTTGCCGGCCGCCCTGCCCCGCCACGTCGCCATCATCATGGATGGCAACGGGCGCTGGGCACAGCAGCGCCGCCGCCCGCGCGTGATCGGCCACCGTGCCGGCGCGCGCGCGGTCAACCGTACCATCGACCGTTGCCTTGAACTGGGCATTCCGGCGCTGACCCTGTTCGCGTTCTCCAGCGAGAACTGGGGCCGCCCGCAGGAAGAAGTCGATGCCCTGATGAAGCTGTTCCTCGGCGCCCTCGACCGTGAAGTGGACGAACTGCATCGCCGTGGCGTACGCGTGCGCTTCATCGGCGAGCGCGAGCGCTTCGGTGCCGGGCTGGTCAGCCGCATGCAGCTGGCCGAACAGCGCACCGCCGACAACACCACGCTGACCCTGTCGATCGCCGCCAGCTATGGTGGCCGCCAGGACATCGCCCGCGCCGCCCGTGCGCTGGCCGCGGAAGTGGCTGCCGGCCGCCTGCTGCCCGAGCAGATCGACGAATCGCTGCTGGGCCGCCAGGTCGCCCTGGCCGACCTGCCGCCGCCGGACCTGTTCATCCGCACCGGTGGCGATACCCGCATCAGCAACTTCCTGCTGTGGCAGCTGGCGTACACCGAACTGTGGTTCACCGAGGCACTGTGGCCGGACTTTGATTCCGGGCAGCTGCAGCAGGCGCTGGACGCCTACGCCAGCCGTGAACGCCGCTTCGGCCTGACCAGCGCCCAGATCGCCGCCCTGGCCACCGAGACGCCCAGCCCATGACCAAAACCCGAGTTCTCGCCGCGCTGATCATGGCGCCGGTGGCCATTGCCGCGATCCTGCTGCTGCCCACCCAGTGGCTGGCTGCCGCCGCCGCCGCCGTGTTCCTGATCGGCCTGTGGGAATGGCTGAAGCTGGCCGGCATCGAAGACACCCTGGCCCGTACCGTGCTGCTGGTGCTGAACCTGCTGCTGATGGTGCTGATGGTCTGGGCCGATGGCAGTTCGCTGGTGCTGTTCCAGCTGGCGACCCTGGTTGGCGTGGCCTGGTGGCTGGCGGCCCTGGTCTGGCTGCGCTTCTTCACCTTCGGCGCGCAGCCGGGCAGCCCGGCCCGCATCCTCAAGCTGCTGGCCGGCACCCTCGCCATCGTCCCGGCCTGGGCCTCGCTGGTGCTGATCCATGCCGGCGGCGATCCACCGGGGCACAACGGCCACCTGTGGCTGCTGGCTGCGCTGGCGCTGGTCTGGGCCGCCGATTCGGGCGCCTATTTCGCCGGCCGCCACTTCGGCAGGCACAAGCTGGCCCCGCGCATCAGCCCCAACAAGACCTGGGAAGGCCTGTTCGGCGGCCTGCTGGCCGGTGTCGCCGTGGCCGTCGGCCTGGGCTGGCTGGCCGGCGTGGACGTCGCGCACCTGCCGGGCCTGCTGGTCACCTCGGTGGTGGCCGTGTTCGCCTCGGTGCTGGGCGACCTGTACGAAAGCCTGATCAAGCGCCATGCCGGCGCCAAGGATTCGGGTCACCTCATTCCTGGCCACGGCGGCGTGCTGGACCGCGTCGACGGTGTGCTGGCTGCCCTGCCGGTGTTCGCGCTGGGCAAGGAAATCTTCGGATTCTGACCATGGATGCTGTTGCAGACCTGCGCCGGGTCGCCGTATTCGGCGCCACCGGCTCGATTGGCGCCTCCACGCTGGACGTGATCGCCCGCCACCCGCAACGCTACCAGGCCACCGTGCTCGCCGCCGGCCGCCAAGTGCAGGCGCTGTTGGCGCTGTGCCGCCAGCACCGCCCCGCGCATGCGGTCATCGCCGACGAGAGCCTGTACGCCGAGCTGCGTGACGGCCTGCGCGACGCCGGCCTGGCCACCGAGGCGCACGCCGGCGCTGCCGCATTGGACCAGCTGGCCGCCAGCGATGCCTGCGACACCGTGGTGGCCGCCATCGTCGGTGCGGCCGGGCTGTCCTCGACCCTGGCGGCCGCCGCCGCCGGCAAGCGCATCCTGCTGGCCAACAAGGAATCGCTGGTGCTTGCCGGCGAGCTGCTGACCCGCACCGCCGAGCGTGCCGGCGCCGAAATCATCCCGATCGACAGCGAGCACAGCGCGATCTTCCAGTGCCTGCGCTCGCGCGATGCCAGCCTGGACGGGGCCGGCGTGCGCCGGATCCTGCTGACCGCCTCGGGCGGTCCGTTCCGTGGCCGCAGCCGCGCCGAACTGGAGCAGGTGACCCCGGCCCAGGCCGTTGCCCACCCGAAGTGGTCCATGGGCCCGAAGATCTCGGTCGATTCGGCGACGTTGATGAACAAAGGTCTGGAAGTGATCGAGGCGCACCACCTGTTCAAGGTGCCCGGCGAACGCATCGAGGTGCTGGTCCACCCGCAGAGCTTGGTCCATTCGCTGGTCGAGTTCGTCGACGGCTCGACTCTGGCCCAGCTGGGCCTGCCGGACATGCGCACCACCCTGGCCGTGGGCCTGGGCTGGCCGCAGCGCATCGAATCGGGCGTGTCCGGGCTGGACCTGCTGGCCCAGGGCCGGCTCGATTTCGAAGCCCCGGACACCGAGGCCTTCCCCTGCCTGGCCCTGGCCTGGCAGGCGATGCAGGCCGGCGGCACTGCTCCGGCGGTGCTGAACGCGGCCAATGAAGAGGCTGTTTCAGCGTTTCTTCAGGGCCGGATCGGTTTCCTGAGCATTCCCGCGCTGGTTGCTAACGCTCTTTCAACACTGCCGACCGAAGCAGCCGATACACTGGACGGCCTGTTGTCCGCCGACCAGCGGGCCCGCCAGTTGACCCTGAACGCCATCGACGCCGCCTGAACGCCACGCCCATACCGCATGACGCCGCTGCCATTGACCGCCACCGTGAGCCTGCATGACTGACTTCATCGGATCGGTCTGGTGGATGATCGTCAGCCTCGGGCTGCTGGTCACCTTCCACGAATTCGGGCACTACGCGGTGGGCCGCCTCTGTGGGGTGAAGGTGCTGCGCTTCTCGGTCGGCTTCGGCCGCCCGCTGTGGTCGCGCCGCGACAAGCACGGCACCGAGTTCGCCATCGCTGCCCTGCCGCTGGGCGGCTATGTGAAGTTCCTCGACGAGCGCGAGGTCGAGGTCCACCCGCATGAGCGCGGGCAGGCCTTCAACCACAAGACCGTCTGGCAGCGCATCGCGATCGTCGCCGCAGGCCCCATCGCCAACCTGCTGCTGTGCATCCTGCTGCTGTGGGCGATGTTCGTGATCGGCAAGCAGGATTATTCGGCCACCATCGGCCGCACCACCGGCATCGCCGCCAGCGCCGGCCTGGCCAGCGGCGACCGCGTGCTGCGCGTGGACGACCGCGACGTGGTCACCCTCGGCGATGCCAGCATGGCCCTGACCGCGGCGGCGATGGACCGGCGTGACGTGACCCTGGAGGTACTGGACGGCAGCGACCAGGTGCGCAAGCGCACGCTGCCGCTGTCGCAGCTGCCGGCCGGCTTCGATGAACGCCGCGTGCCGAGCCTGGCCGGCCTGCAGTGGCAGGCATCGCTGCAGCCGGCGCAGGTGGACAGCCTTACCGCCGATTCGGCCGTGGCCGGCCTGCTGCAGCCGGGTGACCTGATCGTAGCCATCGACGGCCAGCGCATCGATGGCGCCGACCAGGTCAGCGCGCAGATCCAGGAACTGGGCCGCCGTGGCGGCCCGGGCATGATCGAAGTGCTGCGCGGTGGCGAGCGCCTGGCGCTGGAAGTGACCCCGCGCGCGGGCAAGGACGGCCAGGGCAGGCCGGTCTGGCAGATCGGCGTGGGCTTCTCGGGCGCCTTCAGCCCCGCCTACGACACCCTGATGCGCTACGGGCCGCTCGATGCGGTGACCGTGGCCGTGCGCGAAACCGGCCGCCTGGCCTCCGATTCGCTGGGCATGATGGCCCGCATCGTCACCGGCAAAGCCTCGCTGCAGAACGTTTCCGGCCCGGTCACCATTGCCCGCGTGGCCAATGTTTCGGCCAAACGCGGCCTCGATTGGTTTCTGCAGTTCCTTGCCCTGCTGTCGCTGAGCCTGTGCATCATCAACCTGCTGCCGATTCCCATCTTGGACGGCGGGCACCTGCTGTATTACCTTATCGAGTTGGTCAAGGGCAGCCCGCTGAGCGAGCGTGCCATCGCCGCAGGTCAGTACATCGGCCTGGCGTTGCTGGCCGGGCTGATGGGTCTGGCGTTCTACAACGACATCCTCGGCCTGGTCCCGCGATGAACTTTTCCACGTTTTTGGCGTCTACAGCGCCGGCATCCCGTACCAATGAAATCGACCTTCCTACCGGACGTGACATGACGCGACTCCCCAATCGCCGCCTGCTGGCCCTCGCCCTCGCCGCCGTCACCGGCGCTCCCGCCCTGGCCCAGGCAGCCGAGCCCTTCACTGTCAGCGACATCCGCGTCGACGGCCTGCAGCGCATCAGTTCGGGTACGGTGTTCACCTACCTGCCGGTGGAACGTGGCGAGACGGTCACCGACAGCAAGGTCGGCGAGACCATCCGCGCCCTCTACAAGACCGGCTTCTTCGAAGACGTGCAGCTGGATCGCCAGGGCAACATCCTGGTCGTGACCGTCAAGGAACGCCCGGCGATCAACAAGCTGACCGTGACCGGCAACAAGGACATCAAGTCCGACCAGCTGCTCAAGGGCCTGTCCGACATCGGCCTGACCGAGGGCGGCACCTTCGACCGCCTGAGCCTGGACCGCGTGACGCAGGAACTGCGCCGCCAGTACAACGACCGTGGCAAGTACAACGTCGAGATCACCCCGACGGTGAGCCCGCTGGACCGCAACCGCGTGGACATCGCCATCGCGATCAAGGAAGGCAAGGCCGCCAAGATCCAGCACGTCAACCTGGTCGGTACCGAGAAATACGACAGCCAGGACATCCTGGAAACCTGGGAATCCAAGGAGCACAACTGGGCGTCGTGGTACCGCCGCGATGACCAGTACTCCAAGGAAAAGCTGTCCGGCGACCTGGAAAAGCTGAACTCGTGGTACCTGGACCGCGGCTACGTCGACTTCAGCATCGACTCGACCCAAGTCTCGATCAGCCCGGACAAGCGCGACATGTTCGTGACGGCCGGCGTGACCGAAGGCAACCAGTACAAGATCTCCGAGATCAAGGTCAGCGGTGATACCGTCCTGCCGCAGGAAGATGTCGAGCGCATGGTCGTGCAGCGCGCCGGCGACACGTTCTCGCGTGCGCTGCTGGAGTTCAGCTCCGACGCGATCACCAATTCGCTGTCCAACATCGGCTACGCGTTCGCCAAGGTGAACCCGATCCCGACCACCAACCGTGCCGAGCAGACCGTCGCGGTGAACATGCAGGTCGTCCCCGGCCCGCGCGTGTCGGTGCGTCGGATCATCTTCAAGGGCAACACCCGCACCTCCGACGAAGTGATGCGTCGCGAAATGCGCCAGTTCGAGAACAGCTGGTACTCGCAGGCCGCGATCGACCGCTCCAAGATCCGCCTGCAGCGCCTGGGCTACTTCGAGTCGGTGGACGTTGAAACCCCGCCGGTCAGTGGCAGCAACGACCAGGTCGACGTGGTCTACAACGTCAAGGAAACCACCTCGGGCAGCTTCGTGTTCGGCCTGGGCTACTCGCAGTCCTATGGCATGACCACCTCGGTGCAGCTGTCGCAGAACAACTTCCTCGGCGGCGGCAACCGCGTGTCGGTGGAAGCCTCGCGCAGCAGCTACCTGCAGCGTTACGGCTTCAGCTACACCAACCCGTACTTCACCGATGACGGCGTGTCGCTGGGCTACAACCTGTCCTGGCGCGAACTGGACTACTCCGACTTCAACACCGCGCAGTACAACAGCACCAATGGTTCGGCACAGGTGGTGTTCGGCGTGCCGCTGACCGAGACCGACAGCGTTTCGCTGATGTTCGGCATCGACAGCAACCAGATCACGACGTACCCGGGTTCCACCCCCGAGTCGATCATCGACTACATCAACGCCATCGGCAGCAAGACCTTCCATGCCTGGCGCACGGAGCTGGGCTGGGCGCGCGATTCGCGCAACGACTACTTCATGCCGACCCGCGGTACCTACCAGCGCATCGGCCTGGAAACCACGCTGCCGGGTTCGACTGTCGAGTACTTCAAGCTGAACTACCAGATCAGCAAGTACTGGCCGATCATGCCGTCGCTGGTGATCAACACCCGCGCCGAAATCGGCTACGGTGACAGCTACGGCAAGGACTACACCCGCAACATCTGCTACACGCCGTCTACCACCGACAATCCGAACCCGACCCAGACCGTGGACTGCACCCCGGCTTCGTCGGACTACGTGAAGACGGTGACCGCCACGGGCCTGCCGTTCTACGAGAACTTCTACGCCGGCGGCACCAACTCGGTGCGCGGCTTCGAAGACAACACCCTGGGCCCGCGCGAGGCGACCTCGGGTTACCCGAACGGCCAGCCGCTGGGCGGCTCGGTGAAGACCGTCGGTTCGGTGGAAGCGTACTTCCCGCGCCTGTTCGACAGCCCGTCGGCACGTGTGTCGGCCTTCGTCGACTTCGGCAACGTCTACAACGGCACCAGCAACGTCAAGGCCAACGAACTGCGCGTGTCCACCGGTGTGGCCCTGCTGTGGCGCGCCCCGGTCGGCCCGATCTCGATCAGCTACGCGTTCCCGCTGAAGAAGAAGGACGGCGACGAAATCGAGCGCCTGCAATTTACGTTTGGTGGCCAGTTCTAACTGGCCACCAAACGTTCCCACGGTTTGCGATGCAAACCGCGGGGCCTATCCTGCTCCCTATCCCCCGCGCCGTTGGCGCGCCCCCCTTAACAGAAGGGGGGCACTTCACCAGGCGGGTTACGAAGCGCCGGGCTCTGCCCGGCGTTTTTGTTTTCGTTGCCGCGTTCACACACGGTGAGCCGAGCATGGCCTTGCTCTACACAGGCTTCGAATGCTGGCCGCCTGCCGGGACGTGTCCAGAGGCGGCGGGTGGCCCTGGGCAGGACCGTTGGCGCCATGGGCCCGAGGCATGCCTCGGGCGGGTTGGGCAGGACGCCCAACCCCGGTCTTGCCGTGTGCGCAGGACAGCGCACACGAGCAAGGCGCCATCGAGCACCATGGAGGGGATTTTGCGTGTCCTGACCAAGGCCACCCGCCGCCTCCACCCGGTAGCAGGAAGGCGCCGTGGAACCGCGCCGCATGACCGGACTGGCTCCACACGTTAAACTCCCGCCGTGAATACTCCTACCTACACCGCCCAGCAACTCGCCGATCAGTTCGGCCTGCAGGTCCATGGCGACCCCGCCACCGCCATCCGTGGCGTGGCCACCCTCGCCCATGCCGGTGCCGGCCAGCTGACCTTCCTTGCCAACCCGCGCTACCGCGCGCAGCTGGCCGACAGCCAGGCCTCGCTGGTGGTCCTGCGTGCCGAAGACGCCGAGGCCGCCCCCGGCGCCGCGCTCGTCGCCAAGGATCCCTACACCACCTTCGCCAAGATCGCCGCGCTGTTCGACGTCGCGCCGGTGCGTGAGCCGGGCATCCATCCCAGCGCGGTCATCGATCCGCAGGCCCAGGTGGCCGCCAGCGCCCACATCGGCCCGTTCGTCACCATCGGTGCGCGCAGCGTGGTCGGCGAGAACTGCATCATCGGCGCCGGCAGCATCATCGGCGAAGACTGCATCCTCGACAGCGGCTGCGAACTGATCGCCCGCGTCACCCTGGTCACCCGCGTGAAGCTCGGCAAGCGCGTGCGCATCCATCCCGGCGCCGTGCTCGGCGCCGATGGCTTCGGCCTGGCGATGGACGCCGGCAAGTGGATCAAGGTGCCGCAGCTGGGTGGCGTGCGCATCGGCGACGACTGCGAGATCGGCGCCAATACCTGCGTCGACCGCGGTGCGCTGGAAGACACCGTGCTCGCCGAAGACGTGCGCCTGGACAACCTGGTGCAGATCGCGCACAACGTGCAGATCGGCGCCCACTCGGCCATCGCCGGCTGCACCGGCATCGCCGGCAGCGCCAAGATCGGCCGTTACTGCCTGCTCGGCGGCGCCGTTGGCGTCGTCGGCCACCTGGAAATCTGCGACAAGGTCGTGATCACTGGTAAATCGGTGGTCCGCAACTCCATCACCGAGCCGGGCGAGTACTCGTCCGGAACGCCCCTGACCGACAACCGCACGTGGCGCAAGAACGCCGCGCGCTTCAAGCAGCTTGATGCACTGGCCCGTCGCATCCTGTCTGTGAGCAAGGAGAAAGAATGAGCCAGCCCCAGACCCTGCCGGACATGGCACAGATCCAGACGCTTCTGCCGCACCGCTACCCGTTCCTGCTGGTCGACAAAGTGCTGTCGATCGACTACGAAGCCCGCAGGATCGTCGCCACCAAGAACGTCAGCATCAACGAGCCGTTCTTCCAGGGCCATTTCCCCAACCAGCCGATCATGCCGGGCGTGCTGATCATCGAAGCCATGGCCCAGGCTGGCGGCGTGCTGACCCAGCTCACCCTGGGCCGCGATTCGCAGTCCAAGCTGTTCTACATGGTCAAGGTCGACAAGGCCCGCTTCACCAAGCAGGTGGTGCCGGGCGACGTGCTGGAAATGCACGTCGAGATCAAGCGCGTGATCCGCAACATGGCCGTGTATGACTGCGTGGCCAAGGTCGACGGTGAAGTCGTCGCCTGCGCCGAGGTGCTGTGCGCCGGCACCCGCGATTGACCCTGTACGGAGGAACGAGATGACCGATAGCGCTCCCCTGATCCATCCCACCGCGGTGATCGATCCGTCGGCTCGACTGGCCGACGACGTCCGCGTGGGCGCGTTCACGATCATCGGTCCCGACGTCGAGATCGGCGCCGGCACCGAGGTCGGTCCGCACTGCAGCATCCACGGCCCGACCCGGATCGGCCGCGACAACCGTTTCATCGGCCACGTCGCGGTCGGCGGCGAGCCGCAGGACAAGAAGTTCGCCGGTGAACGCACCGAACTGGTGATCGGCGACCGCAACGTGTTCCGCGAGTTCGTCACCCTCAACCGCGGCACCGGCGGCGGCGGTGGCATCACCACCATCGGCAATGACAACTGGATGCTGGCATACACGCACGTGGCCCACGACTGCCACGTCGGCAACTTCTGCGTGTTCTCCAACAACACCACCCTGGCCGGGCATGTCACCGTCGGCGACTACGTGATCATCAGCGGCTTCGCCGGTGCCCACCAGTTCTGCCGCATCGGTGCCCACGCCTTCCTCGGCATGGGTGCGCTGACCAACGGCGATGTGCCGCCGTTCACCATGGTCGGCACCGATTCGCTGGGCCGCCCGCGTGGTATCAACAGCGAAGGCCTCAAGCGCCGCGGCTTCGATGCCGAGCGCATCACCGCCATCAAGCGCGCCTACCGCACCCTGTACGTGGCCGGCCTGCCGCTGGCCGAAGCCAAGCAGCAGCTGGCCGAGCAGGCACAGGCCAGCGATGACGTCCGCTCCATGCTGGACTTCATCGAGCACACCGAGAGGCACCTGCTGCGATGAGCAGCACGACCGGCCAGGCGCCGGCCGGCGCTGCCGTCATCCCGCTGGCCTCGATGGCCGGCAGCGTGCCGGCGCAGCGGGTGCTCAGCGAGCGCCCGTTGCGGATCGCGCTCGTGGCGGGCGAAGCGTCCGGCGACCTGCTCGGTGCAGGCCTGGTGCGTGAGCTGAAGGCCCGCTTCCCGCATGCCGAATTCGCCGGCATCGGCGGCGATGCCATGCGCACCGCCGGCTGCCAGACCTGGCACGACGCCAGCGAGTTGGCGGTGATGGGCCTGACCGAAGTGCTGCGCCACCTGCCGCGCCTGCTCAAGCTGCGCTCGGCATTCCGCGAGCGTGCGCTGGAATGGCAGCCGGATGTGTTCATCGGCATCGACGCCCCGGATTTCAACCTGGGCATCGAGCGCTGGCTGAAGCAGCGCGGCATTCCCACCGTGCACTACGTCAGCCCCTCGGTCTGGGCCTGGCGCGAGAAGCGCGCGGAGAAGATCGGCAGCAGTGCCGACCTGGTGCTGTGCCTGTTCCCGATGGAACCGCCCATCTATGCGAAGCACGGCATCGATGCGCGTTTTGTCGGCCACCCGATGGCCGATGACATTCCGCTGCACGGTGACCGCGACGCAGCCCGCGCCGCGCTCGGCCTGCCCGCTTCGGCGAAGGTGCTGGCGGTGCTGCCGGGCAGCCGCCTGGGCGAGATCTCGCGCCTTGGCGAACCGTTCTTCGAAGCGGCCTGGCAGGTCTCCGAACGCATCCCCGGCCTGCACGTGGTGGTGCCGGCGGCCAACGCCGCCTGCCGCCGCCTGATCGAGGAACAGCTGTCGCGCTCGGCGCTGCCGGTGGCGTACTCACATGTGCTCGATGGCCAGGCACGCACGGCGATGATCGCCGCCGACGTGGTGGTGCTGGCTTCCGGCACGGCCACCCTGGAGGCGATGCTGGTGAAGCGGCCGATGGTGGTCGGCTATCGGGTGAACGAACTGACCTACCGCCTGGTGAAAGCGCTGGGGCTGATCAAGGTCGACCGCTTCGCCCTGCCCAACATCCTCGCCGCGCAGGATCTTGCTCCGGAACTGATGCAGCACGACTGCACGCCGGACAAGCTGGCCGCGGCCATCCAGCAGTGGTTCGACCACCCGCAGCGCACCGCTGACCTGCAGGACACCTACGAGCGCCTGCACGAGCGCCTGCGCCGCAATGCCTCCGCCCGTGCCGCCGACGCGGTGGGCGAGCTGCTGGTGCGCAACCAGGAACCCGCATGAGCCGTCGCGCTGCCGCTGCGGCCAGCCTGGTCCTGTTCGACGGCGCGGCGGTGGTCGAGCCCGGGCGTCTGGTGGCCGGCGTCGACGAAGCCGGTCGCGGGCCCTTGGCCGGCCCGGTGGCCGTGGCCGCCGTGGTGTTCGACCCGGCGCGGCCGCGCATCAACGGCCTGGACGATTCCAAGCAGCTGACCGCGGCGCGCCGCGAACAGCTGCACGACCGCATCATCGAACGGGCGCTGGCCTGGAAGGTGGTGCTGGTGGACGTGAACGCCATCGACCGCCTGAACATCTACCAGGCCACCCTGCAGGGCATGCGCGATGTGGTGGCGGCCGTGGCCCACGTGGCCGGCTTCGCCCGCATCGATGGCAACGTCGTGCCCAAGGGCCTGGTGCTGCCGGCGCAGGCGCTGGTCGGCGGTGATGGCATCGACCGCGCGATCATGGCCGCCTCGATCCTGGCCAAGGTCTCGCGCGACCGCTACATGCAGGACCTGCACGTGCGGCACCCTCAGTACGGCTTCGACCAGCACAAGGGCTACGGCACCCCGGCGCACCTGGCCGCACTGCGCGCGCACGGGCCCTGCGATGAACACCGCCGCAGCTTCGCCCCGGTGCGCGAATGCCTGGAAGTGCCGCAGGTTGTGGCGGCCATCGCCTGAGCCTGCTGGAGTTGTAGAGCCGAGCCCATGCTCGGCTGCTGTGGACAGCCGAGCATGGGCTCGGCTCTACAGAAAGCAACCTCCAGCACGCCTGAACCCGGCCGTCTTCCCGGGCATGTCAAGAGCTTGTCGCCACCCCCTGCCCTCGCTACCCTGACCGGGCACTCCAGCGCTTCCCGACCCCGGCGACGATTTCCCCGTCAGCACCCGGGGCCCGCGCGCTCCAACCTGGTCCGGCATGTCCAACTCCCGCTTCGTACATCTCCACGTCCACACCGAGTTCTCGCTGGCGGACTCGACCATCCGCGTGCCGGCCAAACCGGACCAGGCGGACCCGAAAAAGGCCAAGCAGGCCAACCTGCTGTCGCGCTCGGTCGAACTCGGCATGCCCGCGCTGGCGGTAACTGACCTGAACAACCTGTTCGCCCTGGTCAAGTTCTACAAGGCCGCCGAAGGCGTGGGCATCAAGCCCATTGCCGGCGCCGACGTGATGATCACCGAGGAAGGCCAGGACCCGTGGCGGATGACCCTGCTGTGCCGCGACCGCGAGGGCTACCTCAGCCTGTCACGGCTGCTGACCCGTGCCTGGATGGAAGGCCACCGCCCCGAAGGCGGCGTCGCCATCCACCCGGACTGGCTGAAGGCGGGCAATGCCAACCTGTTCGCCCTGGCCGGCCGTGACAGCCTGGCCGGCCGCCTGGCGCTGGACGGCAAGCATGACCTGGCCGAGCAGCAGCTGGCCGACTGGCAGCGCGCGTTCGGCGATGGCCTGCACCTGGAGCTGACCCGCACCGGCCGCGATGGCGAGGAAACCTTCAACCGCTTCGCGCTGATGGCCGCCGGCCAGCGCGGCCTGCCGGTGGTGGCCAGCAACGACGTGCGCTTCCTGGCGCCGACCGATTTCAGCGCGCACGAAGCGCGCGTGTGCATTTCCACCGGCCGCGTGCTGGACGATCCCAAGCGCCCCCGCGAGTACAGCGACCAGCAGTACCTGAAGTCTGCCGAGGAGATGTGCGCGCTGTTCGCCGACATTCCCGATGCGATCGACAACACGCTGGCGCTTGCCGAGCGCTGCAACATCGAGATGCGGCTGGGCACCTACTTCCTGCCCAACTACCCGGTGCCCGACGACGAGACCCTGGACACCTGGATCCAGAAGATGTCGCGCGACGGCCTGGAAGAGCGCCTGCAGAAGAACCCGCTCGCGCCCGGCAAGACCCGCGAAGAGTATTTCGAACGCCTGGAGTTCGAGCTCAACACCATCATCAAGATGGGCTTCCCGGGCTACTTCCTGATCGTTGCCGACTTCATCCAGTGGGGCAAGAACCAGGGCATCCCGATCGGCCCCGGCCGTGGTTCGGGTGCCGGTTCGCTGGTGGCGTGGGCGCTGAAGATCACCGATCTGGACCCGCTGCCGTACAACCTGCTGTTCGAGCGATTCCTGAACCCGGAACGCGTGTCGATGCCCGACTTCGACATCGACTTCTGCATGGACCGCCGCGACGAGGTGATCGACTACGTCGCGCGCAAGTACGGCCGCGAACGCGTCAGCCAGATCATCACTTACGGCACCATGGCCGCCAAGGCAGTGGTGCGCGACTCCGGGCGCGTGCTGGGCTTCCCGTACGGCCTGGTGGACGGCGTTTCCAAGCTGATCCCGAACATCCTCGGCATCCACCTGAAGGATGCGCTGGGCAAGGGCAAGGAAGGCCCGAGCTCGGAAATGGCGTCGGCCGAACTGATCCAGCGCTACGAAACCGAAGACGACGTCCGCGACCTGATCGACCTGGCGCTGCAGCTGGAAGACCTGACCCGCAACGCCGGCAAGCACGCCGGTGGCGTGGTGATCGGGCCCGAGCCGCTGAGTGAGTTCTGCCCGCTGTACGCCGAACACGATGAGAACGGCCTGGGCAAGAACCCGGTCACCCAGTTCGACAAGAACGACGTGGAAGAAGTCGGCCTGGTGAAGTTCGACTTCCTCGGCCTGCGCACGCTGACGATCATCGACTGGGCGGTGAAGGCGATCAACAAGCGCCACGAGCGCGCCGGCATCCCGCCGGTGGATATCGCCGCGATCCCGCTGGACGATGCGCCCACCTACAAGGACATCTTCGCCAACGGCAACACCGGTGCGGTGTTCCAGTTCGAATCCTCGGGCATGCGCCGCCTGCTGAAGGACGCGCGCCCCGACCGCTTCGAAGACCTCATCGCGCTGGTGTCGCTGTACCGACCCGGCCCGATGGACCTGATTCCTTCCTTCAACGCGCGTAAGCACGGCCAGGAAGAAATCATCTATCCCGATCCGCGCACCGAAGCGATCCTGAAGGACACCTACGGCATCATGGTGTACCAGGAGCAGGTGATGCAGATGGCGCAGATCGTCGGCGGCTACTCGCTGGGCGGCGCCGACCTGCTGCGCCGTGCAATGGGCAAGAAGGTGCCGGCCGAAATGGCCAAGCACCGCGAGATCTTCCGCGAGGGTGCGGCCAAGGACGGCGTCGACGAAGCCAAGGCCGATGCGATCTTCGACCTGATGGAGAAGTTCGCCGGCTACGGCTTCAACAAGTCGCACGCCGCCGCCTACGCGCTGGTCAGCTACCAGACCGCCTGGCTCAAGCGCCATTACCCGGCCGAGTTCATGGCGGCCACGCTGTCCTCGGACCTGGACAACACCGAAAAGGTGGTCGGCTTCCTGGACGAGGTGCGTAATCTCGGCCTGACCGTGCTGCCGCCGAAGGTGAACCACTCTGCGTTCATGTTCGAAGCCGTCACCCCGGACACCATCCAGTACGGCCTGGGCGCGATCAAGGGCGTCGGCCAGGGTGCCTGCGAAGCGGTGGTGGACGAGCGCCTGAAGGGCGGCGACTACAAGGACCTGCTCGACTTCTGTACCCGCGTCGGTTCGGCCAAGCTCAACCGTCGCACGCTGGAGGCGATGATCAACTGCGGCGCGCTGGACGAGCTGGGCCACAACCGTGCCTCGCTGATGCTGCAGCTGCCGGAGGTGCTCAAGGCCACCGAGCAGATGGCGCGCGAGCGTGCCTCGGGCCAGAACTCGCTGTTCGGCGGTCCCGATCCGAGCACGGTGACCATCCAGCTGGACCTGGTCGAAGCCGAGGAATGGCCGCTGCTGCAGCGCCTGAATGGCGAGCGCGACACGCTGGGCTTCTACCTCAGCGGCCACCCGTTCGATCCGTGGCGCGATGATGTGCGCGACCTGGTCGGCAACGACCTGGGCTCGGTGGAGAAGATCTGGAGTTCCAGCAACAGCGGTGGTGGTGGTGGCAACGGCGGCGAGAAGCGCTGGCGCCCGGAAGTGCCGACCGTGCTGGCCGGCCAGGTGGTCGGCGTGCGCCGCAAGGGCGAAAGCCAGATCTTCATCCAGCTCGAGGATGGCCGCGGCCGCGTCGAGTGCAGCGCGTTCTCCGATGCCATGGCCGAGTTCGGCCACCTGATGACCAAGGACCGCATCCTGGTGGTCAAGGGTGGCCTGCGCGAGGACGAGTTCAACGGTGGCTACGCGCTGCGCATCCGCCAGTGCTGGGACTTCGATGAGGTCTGCGCCAACTACGCCACGCGCCTGTCGCTGCGCTTGGACCTGCGCCAGCAGCGCCCGGTCTGGGAACGCGTCAATGCCCTGCTCGACCGCCATCGCCCCGGGCGCACACCGCTGCGCCTGGACCTGCTGCTGAAGGGCCCGCAGGGCGGCGTGGCAGGCATGCTCGACGTATCCGGGCAGAGCGCGGTGCGCATCGACTCCAAGCTGATGGAGGCGCTGCGCGCCGATCCGGCCGTGCGCACGCTGAAAGTGCGCTACAGCCCGCCGTGGGCCAACTGAGGCTGGCCCACGCGTTGCGTTATTCCGCTGTTGCCATCAAGGACGATAGACCTTCGTGAAACTGCTGTTCCCCTGCTTCGCTGCCCTGGTGCTGGCCGCCTGTTCGTCCAAGGTCGATTTCGAGATCGACAACCCGACCGCGACGCCGCTGGCCATCAGCATCGATGGCAAGGACCTGCCGGTGGCGCCCAACGCCTCGCGCCCGGTCAGCCTCGCGCCGGGCGAGCACACGCTGCACACCGAGCGCCTGGGCGATGTGCGCTTCAATGTCTACGTCGACAGCCGCGGCGGCCTGATCAACCCGACCCTCAGCGAGTACGTCACCGCGCGCGAGATCTACGTGACCGGCGAAGACAGGCTGAAGAACTTCGGCGCCAGCGGCCTGGGCATCGAGATCGGCGGCGTGGCGTTCAAGGGTCCGTTCGACAAGTTCCACGGCCTGTTCATCGACAAGACCTGGAACTTCGGCGTGCGCGAGCCGTTCCCGCAGGAACAGATCGTCGCCCACGTCGATTCCTCTGGCGGCAAGATCAGCACCAAGATCTTCACCGCGCCCGACTTCATCACCTATGTCGAGGAAGGCATGGGCGAACCGGGCGCGTTCAAGCGCGAGCATCCGGCCGGCTACGTGGCCCCGGTCTACACCCTGGAACCGGCCCCGGCCAGCCTGCCCGCGCTGGATCCGGCCTTCGAGGCCCACGCCGGCCCGCTGCGCGATCTCTACGCGCGTTGGCTGAAGGCCAGCACCGCGGCCGAGCAGAAGGCCCTGCGCAAGGAAGACTTCCAGGCGAGCATGGCGTTCACCCAGGCCACCGCGACGCTGGGCTCGAAGCTGCCGGTGGCCGCCAACCAGGCCTACAACGACTTCGTCGCTCTCCGCAGCACCGAAATGGCCCGCAGCGCCGTGGTCATGCCCTGAGCTGACTGGCGCCCCCCTGCCCGGCTGGGGTACCGTCGCCTTCCAGACGAAGGCGTACGGGCCATTGCTGCGCATTCGGCTAGAATTCCCCCCTTCTTTACACGACGGCTTCCGATGAATCCGAACTACCTCGACTTCGAGCAACCCATCGCCGACCTGGAAGCAAAGATCCAGGAGCTGCGCAACGCCAGTGCCGGACCGGCGGTCAATGTCGAGGCCGAGGTTCACGCCCTGCAGGACAAGCTGCGCCTGCGCACCGCGCAGATCTTCCGCAACCTGACCTCGTGGCAGGTGCTGCAGCTGGCCCGCCACCCGTCGCGCCCGTACACCGCCGATTACCTGCGCATCATCTTCGATGAGTTCCAGGAACTGGCCGGTGACCGCGCCTTCGCCGACGACAAGGCCATCATGGGCGGCCTGGCCCGCATCAACGGCCGCTCGGTGATGGTGATCGGCCACCAGAAGGGCCGCGACACCAAGGAAAAGATCAAGCGCAACTTCGGCATGCCCAAGCCGGAGGGCTACCGCAAGGCGCTGCGCCTGATGAAGATGGCCGAGCGCTTCGGCCTGCCGGTGCTGACCCTGATCGACACCGCCGGCGCCTGGCCGGGCATCGACGCCGAATCGCGCGGCCAGTCCGAAGCGATCGCGCGCAACCTGATGGAAATGGCCGAGCTGAAGGTGCCGATCATCTGCACCGTCATCGGTGAAGGCGGTTCCGGCGGCGCGCTGGCGCTGGGCGTGGGCGACCGCACCGTGATGCTGGAATACGCGGTGTACTCGACCATCACCCCGGAAGGCTGCGCCTCGATCCTGTGGAAGGACGCGGGCAAGGCCAAGGACGCCGCCGAACAGCTGGGCCTGACCGCCCCGCGCCTGAAGGACCTGGGCCTGGTCGACAAGGTCGTGCGCGAGCCGACCGGTGGCGCCCACCGCAACCCGACCCAGATGGCAAAGCGCCTGAAGGCCGTGCTGCTGAACGAACTGGAAGCGCTGGACAAGCTGTCCACCGAACAGCTGCTGGAACAGCGCTACACCCGCCTGCGCAGCTACGGCACCTACGAAGCCGCATAAGCCGGTAGTGCCGGCCGCTGGCCGGCAACATGCAGGGTTGCAGAAGCGAAAGAGCCGGGCAGATGCCCGGCTCTTCTCGTTTGCGCGTTGACGGCATCCACGCCTCAGAACGGCTTGGCCAGCACCAGCCAGACAATCGGAATGAAGGCCAGCAGCGGGATCTCGTTGATCCAGCGCAGCGCGCGCGAGGACGGCAGCGCACGGCCCTTGGCCACGCCCTTCAGCAGGCGCCCGGTCCAGATGAAGTACACCAGCAGCAGCACCACCAGGCCCAGCTTGGCGTGCAGCCAGCCGGCGCCACCGGGCGCGACCATGGTCGGGAAATCGGGGATGACCTTGTAGCCCAGCCACAGCACCAGGCCCAGCACGAAGGCCAGGCCGAACATCGAATGGCCGAAGCGGTACAGGCGCAGGCCCATCAGCTGCAGGCGCTCGCCCACCGCCGGCTGGCCCGCGGTCTCGGCCAGGTTCACCAGGATGCGCGGCAGGTAGAACACCGTTGCCATCCAGGCCACCACGAACACGATGTGGAAGGTCTTGACCCAGTAATAGCTCTGCATGTGCTCGCTCCAGCGGCTGGCGGGGATGGGTGGCCATTGTCGCAGTAGAGCCACCCCATGGGTGGCTGCCGCGGCCAATTGCCGCACCACGGCCGCGACGCCGTACGATAGGCGCCGTTTTCACCCTCTACGTGCCCTGCCCCATGGACAAGACCTACGACGCCGCCTATTTCCAACGCTGGTACCGCCGTGCCGAGATCGGCGGCAGTGCTCGCCTGGCGCGCAAGGTCGCTCTGGCCGTGGCCACCGCCGAGTACTACCTGGAACGACCGGTGCGCAGCGTGCTCGACATCGGCTGCGGCGAAGGCGCCTGGCGCGCGCCGCTGCTGAAGCTGCGTCCGAAGGTCCACTACCTAGGCTTCGACAGCAGCGAGTACGCTGTGCGCCGTTACGGACGTACCCGCAACCTGCACATGGCCAGCTTCGGCGATTTCGCCTGGCTGCGGCCCTGCGCCCCGGTCGACCTGCTGGTGTGTTCGGACGTGATGCACTACGTGCCCGACCGCGAGCTGCGGGCCGGCCTGGCCGGCGTGGCCGAGCTGACCGCCGGCGTGGCGTTCCTGGAGACCTTTGCCGCCGAGGATGAGTTCGACGGCGATCATGAGGGCTTCCAGGCCCGGCCGGCACGCTGGTACCGCCGCGAGCTGGCCCGCCAGGGCCTGCAGGCCGTTGGTTCACACCTGTGGCTGGGCCCCGGCCTGGCCGAGGAGGCCGCCGCGCTGGAAAAGATGTGAATCCGGATTCATTATTTTTAGCAGACTTAACCCGTGGGACGCCCTGATGGGATATGCTGCGCGGCAACATATGACCATACATATTCGGTCGTCATGCTCTATCAACTACACGAACTGACCCGCAACCTGCTCGCCCCCTGGGTGCACCAGGCCCAGGCCAACGCCAGATTCTTCGCCAACCAGGGCCACTGGTGGTCGCAGATGCCGGGCGCTGATCGCCTGGCGGCGGTCAATGAACTCTTCCATCGCATCGGCAAGGATTACGAGAAGCCCGAATGGGGCATCAACGAAATCGAGGTCGAAGGCGAGCGCGTGCCGATCGTCGTGCACGAGGAAGTGAGCAAGCCGTTCTGCAAGCTGCTGCGCTTCAAGCGCCACAGCAACGAAGCCGACCAGCTGCACACCATGCTCAACCAGCCGTTCGTGCTGGTGGTGGCGCCGCTGTCGGGCCACCACGCCACGCTGCTGCGCGATACCGTGCGCACGCTGCTGCGCGACCACCGCGTGTACGTCACCGACTGGGTGGACGCGCGCATGGTGCCGGCCAGCGAAGGTGAGTTCGGCTTGGACGATTACATCGCCTACATCCAGGAGTTCATCCGCCACCTGGGCGTCGAACGCCTGCACGTGGTGAGCGTGTGCCAGCCGACAGTGCCGGTATTGGCTGCGGTTTCGCTGATGGCCAGCCGTGGCGAGCCGACCCCGCGCACGCTGGTGATGATGGGTGGCCCGATCGATGCGCGCTGCAGCCCCACCGCAGTGAACAACCTGGCCACGCAGAACCCGCTGTCGTGGTTCGAGAACAACGTCATCCACACCGTGCCGGCCAGCTACCCAGGCGCCGGCCGCCGCGTGTACCCGGGCTTCCTGCAGCACGCCGGCTTCCTGTCGATGAACCCCAGCCGCCACTTCAGTTCGCACTGGGATTTCTACACCGACCTGGTCAAGGGCGATCTGGAAGACGCCGACGCGCATCGCAATTTCTACGACGAGTACAACGCCGTGCTGGACATGCCGGCCAAGTACTACCTGGATACCATTTCGGTGGTGTTCCAGGACTTCCTGCTGCCGCGTGGCGAGTGGGTGGTCAACGGCGAGAAGGTCGACCCGTCGGCCATCCGCGATACTGCCCTGCTGAGCATCGAAGGCGAGCTGGATGACATCGCCGGCCTCGGCCAGACCGAAGCGGCGCAGGCGCTGTGCACCGGCATCGCGGCCGACCGCCGCGAGCACTTCATCGTTGAAGGCGCCGGCCACTACGGCATCTTCAGCGGCCGCCGCTGGCGCGAAGTGGTGTACCCGAAGGTACGCGATTTCTTCGCCGCCCATGCCGAAGCACCGGCCGCCAAGGCCACGAAGAAGAAGAGCAACGTCACCCCGTTGCGGCGCAAGGCGGGGTAAATCCCCGCCGAGGGGTCGGATGCCTTTCCTGCGGAAAGGGCTCTGACCCCGGCACGATCGGATCCCACCCCTCTGCCGTTACAGCCGCACCAGCAGGTTCTTGGCCAGCAGCCCATGCAGCTTGCCGATGCCGCGTGCCAGGTGCATCGTCACCAGCAGCAGCAGCGCGCCCACCACCGCCAGCACCGGGGTGAACTCCAGCGGCAGCACGTTGGTGCCATCGATGTAGATGCTAGGTGCGGTCGAGTCGAACAGCGCCGCCACCGGCGACCAGATGAAGGCCAGCGACACCGCCAGCAGGGTCACCGCGATGGTGAAGTAGACGATGCCCAGCGGCAGCATCAGCAGAAAGTACAGCAGCGTCAGCCAGGTGCGCCCATCAGTGAACATGTCGCCGATGCGCTGCAGCCAGGTGCGGCTGCGGTCGGTGTACTGCGGCCGGCGCGGCATGCGCTCGCCCAGCAGCGCTTCCACCAGCCGCCCTTCCAGCAGCGCCAGCCCGCGCACCGAACCGAAGAACAGCACCGTCAGCGGTATGCCGATGATCAGGATCATCAGGCCCAGCGACAGCGACAGCCCGGTCACCACCCAGGTGAAGAAGAAGGTACCCGTGGCCAGCGACAGCAGCATGTAGAACAGCGCGCCATAGGTGTGCGGGTCCAGCACGACGCCGAAGAAGCGCGCCATCAGCGAGCGCTGCACCGGCGCAGGGGTCGGCGCGGCCGGTGCCACGCCACTGGCCTCGGCGGCGGCGCGCAGCACCGGGCTGGTATCGGCACGCGGCGTACGCAGCGCACGGTTCACGGTCACCTCGGTCTCGCGATAGATCTCCGCCACTTCCTCCGGCGCGCCGTAGCTGCCGGCCACGTCGGCGATGACGTCGGCCTCGCTGCGGCCCGGCTGCGCGGCCAGTTCGGAGCGCAGGTACTCCTCGGCGTCGTACAGGGCGTCCTGCACCATCGCCGGATCGGCACCCTGCAGGGCCGCGCGCAGCTGTGCCAGGTACTGCGCGATCGTGGTGGGCAGGCCAGTGCCTGCCAGGTTCTGCTCGTTCATTGCGGTACCCCCTCCAACACGGAATCGACGGAATCGCGGGTGGCCTGCCAGGCCTGGCGCCACTGCGCCAGCACCTCGTGGCCACGTTCATTGATGCGGTAGTAGCGGCGCGGCGGGCCACTGCTGGACGGCTCGACATGGCTTTCCAGCAGGCCGGCGCCCTCCAGGTTGCGCAGCACCGGGTACAGCGCGCTCTGCTTGCCGCTCAGCACGCCCTCGCCCACGCGCTCCAGCTCCTTGGCGATCAGGTAGCCGTACAGCGGCTCCCCGGCCCGGGCCAACACCGCCAGCAGAGCCAGCGACACGGTTCCGGCGCTGAGCTCCTTCTGGAACTTCTTCAGGTGGACGTCGTCCTCGCTCATGACCGGCCCTCCACTATGTTGGAGTCAACAGTAGTGTGAAGTGCGCTATAGCGAATGTGTCGTTAGTCACCGTGCAGGTTGGCGTGGGCGAGCCTGTCGCGCAGAATCGGAAGCTCGTTCATGTTCCGGGGTTTCCATGTCGCACCATCGTCGCCTTGCCCTGACCACCCTTGCCCTCGCCTGCCTGCTGCCGGCCCTGGCCAGCGCCGCCACGCCCTACCGCAGCCCGCAGCAGATCCTCGATGCATCGGCCGCAGGCGACTGGCGCACCCCGGACCCGGCCAACCTGCTGTACATGGATCTGCCGGCCGGACGGGTGATCATCGAGCTGGCGCCGCAGTTCGCCCCGCGCCATGTCGCCAACATCCAGACCTTCGCCCATGAGCACTTCTGGGACGGCACCAGCATCTACCGTTCGCAGGACAACTTCGTGGTGCAGTTCGGCGATGCCGACGCTGATGACGCGGCCAAGGCCAAACCGTTCGGCAGTGCCGCGCGCAAGCTGCCGGCCGAATTCGAACGTGCCAGCGCCGGCCTGAAGGTGAGCGTGCTGCCCGACCGCGATGGCTGGGCCGCGCAGACCGGGTTCGTCGATGGCTTCCCGGTGGGCCAGGACCCGCAGGCCGGCAAGGCCTGGCTGGCGCACTGCTACGGCATGCTCGGTGCCGGCCGCAGCAACGAGGAAGACAGCAGCATCGGCGCCGAACTGTACGTGGTGACCGGGCAGTCACCGCGCCAGCTGGACCGCAACATCACCGTGGTTGGCCGCGTGCTGAAGGGCATGGAGCTGCTCAGCGCGATTCCGCGCGGGCCGGCGCCGATGGGCTTCTATGAAGACCCGAAGCTGCGCACGCCGATCGTCTCGATCCGCCGCGCCAGCGACGTGCCGGAGGCCGAGCGCACGCCGATCCAGGTGCTGCGCACCGATTCGAAGACCTTCGCCGATACGGTGGAAGCGCGGCGCAACCGCGTGGATGACTTCTACAAGCGCCCGGCCGGGCATATCGACCTGTGCAATGTTCCGGTGCCGGTGCGGTAGCACATCGACTTTTCTCAGTTGACACGTGCTGAAGGCGATTCCTCGTTCATGGGCGTCACTTTTCTTTGCCCGCGCAAAGAAAAGTAACCAAAAGAAACGCGCCGCCGTCGGCGAGCCGGCGCTGCGCGCCGGTTCCCTGCGCTCCTCGGCCCGTCGAGGGACGGCGCGGAACTCGCTGCGCTCAGACACCCGCGCCTCTTCGCCCTCGCCGGACCTGCGGTGCTCGGCTCGCTCCAAGGCGGACCCAGATCAAGATCCACAGCCGCGCGCGCAAGCATCGATGACGCCGCTGGGCAGCGCCCGGCACCACCCGTCTGTGGGCGCCGTCAGCCCTTCTGGCTGACGGCCACGCTGCCGAGGATCAGGCCGCCGGCAATCAGCATCTGCAGGGTCACCGGCTCGCCGAGGAACAACCACGCGAACGCCGCGCCGAACAACGGAATCAGATAGGTCACCGTCGACGCGCGCGAGGGGCCGATGCGGCCGATCAGGCGGTAGAACATCAGGAACGCCAGGCCGGTGCAGGCCACGCCCAGTGCGATCGCTGCGCCCCAGGCCTTGCCCGGGATCGCCGCCTGCGGCCAGTGGGTCACCGCCATCGGCAGCATCCACAGCGAGGCGCAGCCCAGCGTCGCTGCAGCGGCAGCGGCCGATGGCAGGCCGGTCATGTGCCGCTTCACCAGGTTCACGCCCAGCCCGTACAGCAGTGAGGCCGCAGCGCCGGCCAGCACGGCCATACCGATGCTCAGGCCCGACACCTTGGCCGTGGCCAGCACCACCACGCCGGCAAAGCCGACCAGCAGTGCACTGGCGCGACGCACGCCGATCTTCTCGCCGAAGAACAGGAAGGCGATCAGCGCAGCGAACAGCACGGTCATCGCGTTGCAGATCGCGCCGATGGCCGCCGGTGCGTGCTCGGCCGAATAGGCGAACAGCACGAAAGGCAGTGCCGAGTTGATCAGGCCGATCGGGGCCAGCCACAGCCAGCGGCGCGACGGGAACTGGGCGCGGGCGCGCCACAGGAACGGCATCAGCACCAGCGCGCCCAGCACCAGACGGACTTCGACCAGCGCGAACGGGCCGAACGAAGGCACGGCCACGCGCATGAACAGGAACGAGCAGCCCCAGATCGCGCCCAGCAGGGTCAATTCCAAGGGGGTGCGCCAATCGCGTTCTGCCACCTGCGGTACCGCGTTCATGCCCTGCCTCCGTCCTGCGCCTGCGCTGTGTCTGGGCCAACAGGATCATCCGCAGACGCCTGCCGCACAAGCGCGTAGTATCGCTGCCAGCCACAAATATGGTTTGAGGCTCGACATGCAGCTACGCCCTTCCCTGCTCCCTGCGCTGGCCGTGTTCGCGGTGGCCGCGCGCCACCAGAGCTTCGCCCAGGCCGCGCTGGAGCTGCACCTGACCGCCAGCGCGGTCAGCCACCACGTGCGCCGCCTGGAGGAGGTGCTGGAGGTGCGCCTGTTCCTGCGCCACGCCCGCGGCGTGCGCCTGACCGCGGAGGGCCGTCAGCTGGCCGACGCCGCCAGCGCTGCGTTCACCGATGTCGCCGCCGTGGCCCACCACCTGCAGCCGGATGCGGACAGCGTGCCGCTGCGGATCGCCACGCTGCGCTCGCTGTCCTACTGCTGGCTGCTGCCACGCCTGCCGCGCTTCACCCAGGCCCATCCGCACATCCGCATCGAACTGCACACCGGTAGCGGCCTGGACCGCTACGACGAGAACGGGCCGGAGGTCGGCATCCGCTACGGCCTGGGCCAGTGGCCCGGCCTGCATGCGCAGCACCTGATGGACGACAGCCTGTTCCCGGTGGCCTCGCCGGCCCTGCCCGGCGTGGAGGCGCTGCAGGACCCGGCGCGGATCGCCGAGCTGCCGCTGCTGACCGACCTTTCACCACAGGGCTGGCGTGACTGGTTCCGCCATGCCGGCGTGCGACCGCCCTCACCCTTGCCGCCCATGCACACGTTCGCCGACAGCACCGATGCGATGCGCGCGGCGGTGTACGGCATGGGCGCGGTGCTGGCGCGCACGCATGTGGCCCAGCCCTACCTGCAGCGCTATGAAGTAGTGCGTCTGCCTGGCCCGGCACTGAAGGCGCGCTATGCCTACTACGTGGTGCATGCCGAGGCGCAGCCGCCCAGCCCGGCCGCGCGATTGTTCATCGACTGGCTGCTGCCCCAGGCGCAGGACGAACGCACGCCCATCCCCGCTCTGCCCGACAGCCTGCTCGGCCGCCCGCCCACGACCGGCTGACTGCACCGTCACCCGGTCTTTGCCCGCCGCTGGCTAGGCTGCACGCAACCCCACACCGTGTACCTGCCATGGCAATGCTGCGACTGCGCATCACCGGAACCGAAGACGACGCCCGCGCCATCAGCGATCTGCTGCTGGGCCTGGAAGGCATCGAACACGTCGAGGAAACCGACGACCTGATGCCGCACATGGATGACGACGATTCCAGTTCGGCCGGGCTGTCCGATGACATCGGCCCGGGCATCCACGAACTGGAAGTGGAAGTCGGCAACGAAAGCACCGCGCAGAAGGTGCGCGATGCGGTGCAGGAGCTGGCGTTGGAGCTGGATGTGTTCGTCGAGTACGAGACCGACGAAGGCTGAGGGTTCGCCGGGCATGGCCCGGCGTTACCACTGCACTGAGATTCGCCGGGCATGGCCCGGCGTTACCCCCCTGCGTTCGATCACGCCTTGCGACGGCGCCTGCGCAGCCATGCGCGGATGCCCCAGCCGGCCAGCAGCGCCACGATGGCGACCGGCAGCAGGGCCGCCGCCGCGCGGATCAGGAACGCGATGCTGGTGCTGAGGATGCTGCCCGATTCACTCAGCGCTTCACCGATCTCACTGCGGCTGCGCTGGCCCGAAGTCGTATCGAAGTGCAGCGTCACCAGCTGGGTATCGATGCGACGCCGCTGCTGCGCGGCATCCTTGTTGGCCTGCTCCACGCCCGCCTCGATCTCCGACAGGCGCGTGGTGATCGCCATCAGTTCCTCGATCTTCAGATCCTTGCGCTCCTGGTAGGACAGCAAGCGGGCGTGTTCTTTTTCCAACCGGGCCTTGGTCAGCGCGGTGTCGGCCACCTGCTGGGCCAGATCCTCGGCGCGGGTAGTGCGCGCCTGTACCTGCCCGCCTTCACCGGCCAGGCCGATCAACGGCTCCACGCCCTTCGGCGCGATGCGCACCTTGACCTCGCCACTGGGGCGCTCGCCGCTGCGCTGGTCGACTTCCAGCACCGCACAATCACCGAACTTCGCACCTTGGCAGGCCTGGGTGACCTGCTGGATGCGCGATGCGATCTGCGTAGCTTCCAGCTGCACCTGCACATCGTGCTCGTAAGCGAGGAACGCGCCGTCCGGTGAGGCCACCGCCTCGGCCGCGGCGCCGCCAGCGGAGGCGGCGTGGTCGCCCTGCGCAGCGCAGCCCGCCAGCGCTGCTGCCAGTACAAGCGCAACCAGCCCGCCTGGCTTGATGAAAAGGCTTCTTCCTTGAATCTGCATGGGGTTGCCCTCCGGGGCGTTGGGAGTCCTGCCAGCGCCCATGGTAAGCCTATGGCAGGGGGACAAAGCGCCCCGCGGGGCCTATGCTCGGGGATTGATCCCAGTACAGGAACGCCGATGCGCCCGCATCTCCTTGCCCTTGCCCTGGTCGCCGCTCTGGCCGGTTGCCAGCCGGCCGACGCCCCGACCAACGGTTCCACCCCGGCCGCCAGCCAGCAGGCCGGCGACGCGGCGGTCGACACCGCCTTCGCCGACCTGTCCAAGCGTGCGCTGGACACGTGGATGCAGCTGTCCCCGGTCAGCGCCACGCAGATCGGCGACCACCGCCATGACAGCGAGATCGACGACCTGAGCGCGGCCGGCCAGCAGAAGACCGTGGCGGCCTACAAAGGCCTGCTCGCCGAACTGGACAAGATCGACGTGGCCAAGCTCGGCCGCGAGAACCAGGTCGATGCGGCGATCCTGCGCAACCAGCTGCAGTCGGAAATCTGGAACAGCGAAGTGCTGCAGTCCGGCAAGTGGGACCCGCAGGTCTACAACGGCCTGGCCGGCAGTGCCCTGTACGGCCTGATGGCGCGCGAATTCGCACCGCTGCCCGACCGCCTGAAGTCGGCCACCGCGCGCATGGAAAAGCTGCCGGCGATCTTCGCCCAGGCCCGTGAGAACCTGGACCCGGCACGCGTGCCGAAGATCCATGCCGAGACGGTGGCCAAGCAGAACAAGGGCATCCTCAGCATCGTCGATACCTTCATCACCCCGCACATCGGCGAACTGCCGCAGGCCGACCAGCAGCGCCTGCAGGCCGCCATCGACGGCCTGAAGAAGGCCGTGGACGAGCAGCAGACCTGGCTGGACAAGACCCTGGTACCGAACGCCAAGGGTGACTTCCGCATCGGTGCAGAAAAATACGACCAGAAGCTGAAGTTCGCGCTGAACTCCTCCCTGTCGCGCCAGGAGATCGGTGAGCGTGCGCGCGCCGAACTCAAGCGCGTGCGCGAGGATATGTATGGCATCGCGCAGACCGTGCTGAAGGACAAGCCGGGCGCGCCGGAGATGCCGGCGCAGCCGACCGACGAGCAGCAGCAGAAGGCCATCGAAGCCGCGCTGGAACTGGCCTACGCCGACAAGCCGGCGCGCGACAAGGTGGTCGACGATGCCAAGGCGGCACTGGAGCAGTCCACCGCGTTCGTGCGCGAACACGACCTGATGACCCTGCCCGATGCGCCGGTCGACATCATCCTGATGCCGGAATTCCAGCGTGGCGTGGCCGTGGCCTACTGCGATTCGCCGGGCCCGCTGGACAAGAACCTGAAGACCTTCTACGCCGTCTCGCCGATTCCGGACGACTGGAACGACAAGCAGGTTGACTCGTTCCTGCGTGAGTACAACTCGCGCATGATCCACCTGCTGAGCATCCACGAAGGCACCCCGGGCCATTACCTGGAAGGCTGGCACTCGGCAAAGTTCCCCTCGACCCTGCGTGCGGTGCTGCGATCGGGCCTGTTTGCCGAAGGCTGGGCGGTCTACACCGAGCGCATGATGCAGGAGCAGGGTTACCTCAACAACGACCCGCTGTTCCACCTGGTGCAGCTGAAGTTCTACCTGCGCACAATCTCCAACGCGATCCTCGACCAGGGCGTGCACGTGGACAACTGGGATCGCGAGAAGGCGATGCACCTGATGACCCACGACGCGTTCCAGCAGGAAAGCGAAGCCTCGGGCAAGTGGGTGCGCGCGCAGCTGACCTCGGCACAGCTGCCGACCTACTTCGTCGGTGCGCAGGAACACTTCGACACCCGCAAGGCGATGCAGGACAAGCTGGGCGACACGTTCAACCTGAAGGCCTACCACGACCAGATGCTGTCCTACGGCGCACCGCCGGTGCGGTTCGCACGCCAGCTGATGCTGGACCAGCCGATCGAGTGATTGGTTGGGTGTGAGATGGAAACGGAACGGCCCGGGGAGACCCGGGCCGTTTTTTGTTCGGCGTTCGGGATGGGGTTCATCCACGTATGGCGTGCATGGCATTCACTTCACCGCGCGATGCAGCAGGCGCTCGAACTGCACGTCACTGCATCCGTCCTGCCCGCATCCCGGCAGGGCCAACTCCACCCGCCCCGGCGGCCGTGCATCAGTCAAGGGAACCGCGTCACGCAACTGCGTGCGGGTGGGATAGACATACACCAGCCGGTAACGCGCTTCGCCGCTTTGCCCGCGCCAGCGCTCGAACTGCAGCAGGCCGCCGATCGGCGTCTTTTCCAGCTGGCCCGGCAGCGTGTAATCAGAGACCCCCATCGCCGCCAGCACGGCGCCGATGTTGGAATCGTGGCCCACCAGCAGGCTCACCTTCGGCGACTGCGGATCGGCAAACGCGGCACCGATGTGCGACAGCAGCGGCGCCGCCACATCGCGCGCCACCTCCGGCGTGCCGAACAGGATGTCCTGGTAAGCATTGCGCACCCGCGCCAGTGCCTGCCATTGCGTATCGTCGTGCAACCTGCCCCAACCGGCCGCAGTACCCATCGCGTTCTGGTAGTCCTCCATCAGCAGCGCATCGACCATGCCATTGGCCAGCGCCAGCGAACCAGACGCCCCCGGCTCCCTGCCCGCTTCCGCGCGTAACTGGCTGTCGCCCGCACGCAGCGTGCAGTGGCTGCGTCCCGTGCAGGCTGGCGAGGCCGCGTGTTCCACCACGCCCTCCACCACCTGCAGATCCGGGCCCAAACGCGCCTTTGATTCGGCCTTCTGCATGGCACGCAGGGCGCGGCGCTGGAAGCCGGCGTCGTCGCGATGGATCACCGGTTCGAACAGCGGATCCATCGTGCCCAGCGGCCGACGCTGTTCCACCGTCACGTGGCAACCGGGGAAGGCGCCGGCAATGAAGAACTGCGCGGTGGCCTGGGTGCGCTGCAGGCTGTTGGCCAGCGCATGGAAGTCACTGGCCTGCGGGCAGCCGCCGGCCGGCAGCAGCTGCTGCGTGCGCAGCCACTGGCCGAGGTAGCGGCCCATGTAGACCTCCAGCACCCCGCCCTTGGTGGTCAGCTCGCCGGCGGCAACATCCCACTTCGTCCAGGCATGCGGCGTGGCTTCGGCCAGCGTGCCCGAGGACACCAGTGGCGCGCGCAGGGTGTGGCGGCTGAGCAGGACCACCTGATCGAGCGTGTCGCCGTGAACGGGGGCTGGCGCGGCGGCCGCGGTTGAACTGACCAGGGCGAGCGCGAGCAGCAAAGGGCGTAGCGGGTGGATCATGCGGGTCTCCGGAAACACACCGGGGTCAGAGCCCTTTTCTGCGGAAAGGGATCCGACACCAAGGGATGCATGGCTGGGGTCGGATCCCTCCCGCAGGGAGGGCTCCGACCCGATCCCATCATTGGTCGGCAGCCACGAACCCACCGGTCTGCCGCGCCCACAGGCGCGCGTACAGGCCACCGGCGGCGATCAGCTCGGCATGGGTGCCGGTTTCGACGATGCGGCCCTGGTCCATCACCACCAGCCGGTCCATGCGTGCGATGGTCGACAGGCGGTGCGCGATCGCGATCACCGTCTTGCCGCCCATCAGCTCGTCCAGGCTGTCCTGGATCGCCGCTTCCACTTCCGAATCCAGCGCCGAGGTGGCTTCGTCCAGCACCAGGATCGGTGCGTCCTTCAGCAGTACGCGGGCGATGGCGATGCGCTGGCGCTGGCCACCGGACAGTTTCACGCCGCGCTCGCCGACGTGCGCGTCATAGCCACGACGCCCCTGCCCGTCCACCAGCGTGTCGATGAAGGCCTCGGCACGCGCCTTGGCCACGGCCGCACGCAGCTGCTCGTCGCTGGCATCGGGACGCCCATACAGCAGGTTGTCGCGGATCGAACGGTGCAGCAGCGAGGTGTCCTGGGTGACCACGCCGATCTGCTGGCGCAGGCTTTCCTGGGTAACGTGGGCGATGTCCTGCCCGTCGATCAGGATGCGGCCGCTTTCCAGGTCGTACAGGCGCAGCAGGATGTTGACCAGGGTCGACTTGCCTGCGCCGGACGGACCGACCAGACCGATCTTCTCGCCGGGCTTCACCACCAGGTCCAGGCCGGCGATCACCCCGCCCTTCTTGCCGTAATGGAAGTGGATGTCCTGGAAGTGCACGCCGCCGTGGGCAACCTGCAGCGGCACGGCGTCCTCGCGGTCCTGCACGGTCAGCGGCTGGGCGATGGTGGTGATGCCATCCTGCACCGTACCGATGTCCTCGAAGATGCCGTTGATGGTCCACATGATCCAGCCGGACATGTTGTGGATGCGGATGACCAGGCCGGTGGCCAGGGTGATCGCGCCCACCGTGATGTGCCCGCCATTCCACAGCCACAGCGCCAGGCCGCAGGTACCGGCGATCAGGAAGCCGTTGACGATGGCGATGGTCAGGTCCATGCCGGTGGTGATGCGGGTCTGCGCGCGGTGCTTGACCGCCAGTTCCTCGATCGACTCGGCCACGTAGGCCTGCTCGCGGCCGCCATGGGCGAACAGCTTCAGCGTCGGAATGTTGGTGTAGCCGTCGACGATGCGGCCCATCGCCTTGGAGCGCGCTTCGGAGGCGATCCAGGCACGTTCCTTCGCGCGTGGCACGAAGTACCACATGATCACCACGTAGGCGGCCATCCACAGCACCAGCGGAATCATCAACCGCCAGTCGGCCTGCGCGAACAGGTACAGCGCGGTGCCGGTGTAGACCACGATGTACCAGAGCGAATCGACCATCTGCACAGCCGATTCGCGCAGCGACGTACCGGTCTGCATCACGCGGTTGGCGACGCTGCCGGCGAAATCGTTCTGGAAGAAACTCAGGCTCTGCCGCACCACGTAGTTGTGCATCAGCCAGCGCGAGCGGTTGCTCAGGCCCGGCACGATGGCCTGGTTGACCAGCAGGTTGTGCAGGCCGACCAGGATCGGCCGCGCGATGACCGTGATGAACAGCATCCAGCCCAGCTCGTTGGCGTGGCGCTGGAAGAAGCCGGCACCGGGCTGCTCGGCGACCATGTCGACGATGCGGCCCAGGTAATCGAACATCGCCACTTCCACCAGCGCCAGCAGCAGGCCGGCGATGAGGGTGGCCAGCAGCACCGGCCACACCGGGCGCAGGTAGTGCAGGTAGAACGGCAGCACCTTCTGCGGCGGCATGCGGCCGTCCACGGGCGGGAACACCGGAATCAGGGATTCAAACCAACGAAACATCACATTCCCTCGCCAGATCAGCGCGGGGATTATCCCATGGCCGGCGTGTTCCCTGCGTTCGCCGGGCATGGCCGGGTACGCGTCCGCCTAGCATGGTGGTAGTCGCCCACCTTGGTGGGCGTCCTGCCGAATGCCGACCAAGGTCGGCGTCTACCGGGCAGTCGGGATGAACAGCAGGTCCTGGAAGTCGAAGCTGAAATCGGTCAGGTCCGAGATCGACTGCATGTGCACCTCGCGCACCTTGCCGTCCGGGTCCAGGCTGAAGTTCACGAACGCATCGGCGTTGAGCGAGCGGTCATCCCAGCGCACGATGAAGGTGTCGTGCTGCCAGTGCTCCAGGCGGCCGGTCAGCTGCGCGGTCTTGGCAAAGCGCAGGCGCAGGCCCTTGCCTTCGGCCGACACCACCATGTCGCCATACCAGCGGTCGCGGTAGGTGGCGGCATAGGCGGCCAGCGGCAGCGACGGCGTGCTGCCCCTGGCACGCTCGGCCTGGTGCTTGGCCCAGGCTTCATCGGCCTTGTCCTGGCCCTTGGCCACGCCCTTGGCGTAGGCATCGACCCAGTCATGCTTCTCGCCGCCCAGGTAGGCATCGAGCACGCTCAGGGTGATGGCGTTGAATGCCGCACCCGATTCCTGGTTGGTCAGCACCACCACGCCCAGCTTCTGCCCCGGCACCAGGGTCAGGCGCGAGACCATGCCCGGCCAACCGCCGGTATGCCAGACCAGCTTCTGCCCGCGGTAGTCGCTGAGGCTCCAGCCCTCGCCATACCCGGCGAAGTTGGCGCGTGCCGGCTCCAGCTCGGGCACGCTCGGCGCGGCGATGGCCTGCGGCGTGATCATCTGCCACATCTCTTTCTGGGTCTTGGCACTGAACAGCGGCGTGCCATCGGCCAGCGCGCCCTCGGCCAGCTGCACCTGCATCCAGCGCGCCATGTCATGCGCGCTGGAATAGATGCCACCAGCACCAGCGTTGTTCGACCAGGTCAGCGGCGCAACGGTGCGCAGGTCCTTGAAATCGTACTTGGCGTGGCCGATCGCCGCGTTGTCGCCCGCCTGCAGGTGGTCGGCGTTGTAGCGCGTGCCGGCCATGCCCACCTTGTCGAAAATGCGCGTCTGCAGGAACTGCTGGTAGCTCATGCCCGACACTTTCTCGATCACCTGCTGGGCGACCGCATAGAGGATGTTGTCGTAGGCATAGCGCTCGCGGAAACCGCCCTTCAGCGGCACCTGGCCCAGCCGCTGCACCACCTCGGCATTGCTGTAGGAGGTGGTCGGCCAGAACAGCAGGTCGCCTGCGCCCAGGCTGAGGCCACTGCGGTGCGAGAGCAGGTCGCGCAGGGTCATCTGCCCGGTCACGAACGGATCGGACATGCGGAACGACGGCAGGTGGTCGATCACCTTGTCGTCCATCTTCAACTTGCCGTCCTCGGCCAGCAGGTTCAGCGAGGTGGCGGTGAAGGCCTTGGTGTTGGAGGCGATGGCGAACAGGGTATCGGCCTGTACCGGCGCCGGCTTGCCCAGCTCACGCACGCCCCAGCCGCGTTCCAGCACGACCTTGCCATCCTTGACCACGGCCACGGACACGCCGGGCACGTCGAACTGCGCGCGCACGCGCTCGACGGTCGCATCCAGGTCCTGCAGCTGCGCCGGGGTCGGCGCGGTCTCGGCCGCATTTGCCATCGTTGCGCAGGCCAGCAGCACGGCGCCTCCAATCCAGTTGTTCATCCAGCACCATCTCCGAACAGGGGTTGCGGCCATGTGCAGGCCGTCACCGGGGTTTCGCGCGATGGTAACGGCCGCCGGCCGATCCTGCCCCGTGCCATAGGAGGGGTGTCATGGTCCACAGTGATCCATCCAGCACCGGTTCCACCATCATTCCTTGCCTGCGCTACCGCGACGCACGGGCCGCCCTCGACTGGCGGCAGCGCGCGCCAGCCAGGTACGCTGCCTGGCTCGCGGACCACGGCCAGTGACGCCCGCCGCGATCCGCTGCGGCATCGGCGGCTGGGTGTTCCCCGAGTGGCGCGGCGGCAAGTTCTACCCCGAAGGCCTGCCGCAGCGCGAGGAGTTGGCGCACGCCAGCCACGCGTTGCGCTGCATCGAGATCAACGGCACCTTCTACCGTACGCCCACCGAAGCGCAGTGCGCGCAGTGGGCGGCACAGACGCCGGATGGATTCCGATTCTCGATGAAGGCGCCGCGCTATCTCGTGCAGCGCCGCGACCTGTCCTCCATCGTCGACGCGGCTGCGCCGTTCCTGCAGGCCGCGCTGGCGCTGGCTGATCGGCTGGGTCCGCTGCTGTGGCAGTTCGACCCGAAGCACCCGGCCGATGCAGTGGCACTGGAAGCGCTGATGGCCGCGCTGCCGAAGACGCTGCAGGGCGTGCCGCTGCAGCATGCGCTGGAAGTGCGCAACGCGCAGGTGCATGGCCCCGACCTTGTCACCGCCGCGCGCCGGCATGGCGTGGCCCTGGTGATCGAGGACAGTGACGAGGCCCCGCTGCACGGCGACGTCAGCGCCGGCTTCGTTTACGCGCGGATCAAGCGCAGCCAAGCGCGCCTGCGCGAAGGGCTGCCGCGTCCGCAGCAACAGCGCTGGGCGGAGCGTGCGCGGCGCTGGTCACGCGGCGAACCCGTGGACGACCTGCCCTGCCTCGCCGAACCGGCGGTGCCGCAGCCGCGCGAGGTCTACCTGCTGTGCATCGGCGCGGGCAAGGCACGCAATCCCGCCGCGGCGATGGCCCTGCAGCGGCTCAGCGACGGCGCCAGCGATCCAGCGCCCACAACAGCGTCCAGCCAAGCACGAACACGCCGGCCACGCGCAGCACGTTGAGCGCGAACGCGGCAGGGCCGATCCGCTGCCATTCCAGGAAGGGATACGGGGCCTGCCCGATCAGCGCGGCCACCAGCATCGCCCAGCCCAGGTAAGCCACCGGCACCAGCAGCACCCTGCACAGCGCGCGCCAGCGCAGGCCCCCGTGCGGCAACAGCAGCAGCCAGCCGCACAGGTACAGCAGCGGCACGGCGTAGTGCAGGCCCATGTCGACCCACCACTGCAGGCCGGTGGGCCGCCACAGCCCCTGCAGGGCTACCGCATAGACCAGGCCGGTCACGCCGATGCACAGCGCCAGCAGCGCCGCCAGGGTCGCCCGCAGCGTTCGCCCCGATGCCAGGCGCAGGCAGCCCAGGCACACGGCCAGGTTGCTGAGAATGGTGAAGTAGCCCAAGAACCGCAGCGTCGCCGCGGCGATGCCCACGCTGCCGCCGGGGCCGTTGACCAGCAACAGGTACTGCAGCAGCAGTGAGGTGGCAGCGACCAGCGCGGTCAGCGCGGCCCAACCCCGCAGCAAACGGTCGGCAGGCATGGCTCGGACTCCGTGGACGGGATGCAGCAGGCGGCCCACACCATCGCCGGCCGCCCCGTGCTTGCCGCACAATACACGGATGACGACCCCCGACACCCGCAAAGCGCTCTGGCAGATTCATTTCTGTGTCCTGTTGTGGGGTGTCACCGCCATCCTCGGCAAGCTGATCACCCTGCCCGCCCTGCCGCTGGTGTGGTGGCGCATGCTGCTGGTGGTGGCAATGCTGGCCCTGCTGCCCCGGGTCTGGCGGGGGCTGCGCACCCTGCCCCTGCGGCTGGTGGCCGGTTATGCCGGCATCGGTGCGCTGGTCGCCCTGCACTGGCTGACCTTCTATGGCGCGGTGAAGCTGGCCAATGCCTCGGTGGCCGCCACCTGCATCGCGCTGGCGCCGGTGTTCACCTCCATCATCGAACCCTGGGTGGCCAAGCGCCCGTTCCAGCTGCGCGAACTCGCCTTCGGCCTGGCGGTGCTGCCGGGCGTGGCCCTGGTGGTCGGCGGCGTGCCCGATGGCATGCGCCTGGGCGTGCTGGTCGGTGCACTGTCGGCGCTGCTGGTGGCGGTGTTCGGCTCGCTCAACAAGCGCATGGTCAGCCATGCCGACCCGCTGACGGTGACCGCGCTGGAACTGGGTGCCGGCACCCTCACCCTGACTCTGCTGGCACCGGTGCTGCCGTACCTGCTGCCGGCACTGGCCAGCCCGCTGTGGGTGGTGCCCAACCTGCATGACGGCATCCTGCTGCTGGTGCTGTCGGGGGTCTGCACGCTGCTGCCGTTTGCCCTGGCCCTGGTCGCCCTGCGTCATCTCAGCGCCTACACCGTGCAGCTGGTGACCAACCTGGAGCCGGTCTATGCCGTGCTGCTGGCGGTGGTGCTGCTGCGCGAACAGCATGAAGTGACGCCGTGGTTCTACCTGGGCGTGGCGATCATCGTCGGTGCGGTGTTCCTGCACCCGCTGCTGAACCGTCGCAAGCGGGTGCAGCACCCGGAGATCCTGGGCACGGCCGAGGCGCGCAACATCGCCGAGTGAGGCGGAGGTTCTGTAGAGGCGCGGCCCCCCCCCCGGGCGCCGGTGTTTTATGTCGGTGGGGGCGGGGGGGGCGGGCGGGGCCCCGGCCGGCCGGGCGCGGGGGCGGCGGCCGGCGCG
>NZ_JAMOKY010000060.1:0-12659 GCF_024499815.1 Stenotrophomonas testudinis
CCCCCCCCCCCCCCCCCCCCCCCCCCCCCCCCCCCCCCCCCCCCCCCCCCCCCCCCCCCCCCCCCCCCCACTACCGGTATTTGCACGTGACAAATCCGCCGGGCATGGCCCGGTATCGTTCGGGTAGCGCCGGGCCATGCCCGGCGGCGCTTTCTCAGCGCACGTTCGGGACTTCGTAGCCCAGCTTGCCGACCTGGTCGGCGTGCTGCGGCACGCGCTTGAGCTTGTCGGTGTTCACGCCGTACTCGTCGCGCAGGCGCTCGGCCAGCTCCTTGTACAGCGCCTTGTCCATGTCCGGCTGGCGCGAGAAGATCCAGGCCATCTCCCGGCCCGGGTAGCCGATCATCGCCCACGAATAGTCCGGGGCGACTTCCAGCACGCGCGAATGGGTCGGCACGATCCGGTAGAACCAGGTGCGCCAGGCGTGGTTGCCGCTGTCGGCGTCGACGCTTGCACGTGCACGCACTTCCTGCTGCGGCGCACCGAAGCCATCGCGGTAGCGGTAGACGATGCCCACCTTGTTGTCTTCGCGCAGCGTGTACTCGTTGACGCTGGCCACGTGGCCGCGTTCGATGAAGTTCGGCACGCGGCCGATCACGTACCAGGTGCCCATGAAGCGCTGCAGATCGATCGGCGCACCATATTCGGAGGCCCCCGATGCGCTGGCGCGTGGCGACGGCGGGTCGCTGGCGGCCAGCGCGGGGCCTCCAAGGGACAGAGCCAGCAACACGGCGCAGAACGGGCGGATCGAGGACATGCGGGAGCGAGCTCCATTGGGTGCCCAAGCATGGTCGACTGTGTGTGCTCGTTCCGTCAATGGCGGTCGCAGTCTGTGAGAAGGGAGCGGGCCAAGCTGGCCGCCATTGAATCGTCGAGAACGCCCATGAACACTCGCTCTTCCCGTCGCAACCCTGCTGAACGCGACAGCTTTGCCTCCGACCGCCGCCTGCTGCGCAGCGTGCAGCAGCTGGCCCTGGCCGGGCTCGCGCTGGTGCTGGTGTGGCCGGCGGCACGCGGCAGCAGTGTCTGGGTGGGCTGGCTGCCGCTGTGGCTGGTGGGCATGCCGGTGTCGGCCTGGTGGGCGCTGCTGGGCTGCCCGTTGCCGCGGCGGGCCTGGCTGCGCCGCCTGCGCCAGCCGGGCACGCAGGCCCGGCGCCTGCCGGCACGGGCGCGGCGCGCGCGTACCGCTGCGGCCTGACCTTCGACACGGGGGCGGCCCCGGGGATCCGTGCTAGCGTTCCAGCGCTTATGACTGCCTGGAACCGCAATGTCACGATTCGCTTCCGCCTGCCTGCTGGCCGGCATGATGACCGCTGCTTCGGTGGGGACCGCCGTGGCTGCTGAAGAAACCGACCGTTACGCCTGGCTGGAGGACGTCACCGGCGACAAGCCGCTGTCCTGGGTCAAGGAACAGAATGCCAAGTCCGAGGGCCGCCTGGCGCAGACCCCGGCCTTCAAGCAGATGGAAGCCAGCATCCGCGAGGTGCTCGATTCGGACGCCAAGATCCCCGGCGTGCAGAAGATCGGCGACTATTACTACAACTTCTGGAAGGACCAGCAGCACGAGCGCGGCCTGTGGCGCCGCACCACCCTGGCCGAGTACCGCAAGGCCTCGCCGCAGTGGGAAACCGTGCTCGACCTGGATGCACTGAACAAGGCCGAGGGCGAAAACTGGGTCTGGCATGGCGCCGACTGCCTGCGCCCGGACTACAGCCGCTGCCTGATCGCGCTGTCGCGCGGCGGTGCCGATGCCGATGTCACCCGCGAATTCGACCTGGCCAACAAGACCTGGATCAAGGACGGCTTCTTCCGCCCCGAATCCAAGGGCGGCCTGGGCTGGATCGACCGTGATTCGGTGTTCGTCTACACCGATTTCGGTACCGGTTCGATGACCACCTCCGGCTACCCGCGCGTGGCCAAGCTGTGGAAGCGCGGCACGCCGCTGGCCTCGGCCAGCGTGGTCTACGAAGGCAAGCCGGAAGACATGTACATCGCGGCGATGCACGATGACACCCCGGGCTTCGAGCGCAACCTGGTCAGCCGCACGCTGGCCTTCTACAACAACGAGCTGTACCTGCGCGCCGACAACGGCACGCTGACCAAGATCGATGCGCCGAACTCGGCGGAAAAGGGCCTGCACAAGCAGTGGCTGACCCTGGAACTGCGCGACCCGTGGACCGTGGGTGGCAAGACCTACGCCTCCGGCTCGCTGCTGGCGACCAAGCTCGACGATTTCCTGGCCGGCAAGCGTGATTTCGAAGTCCTGTTCACCCCGACCGCGACCACCTCGCTGGCCGGTGCGACCTGGACCAGGAGCCACCTCGTGCTGAACGTGCTCGACGACGTCAAGAACCGCCTGTCGGTGCTGACCCCGGGTGCCAACGGCTGGCAGAAGAGTGAGTTCGTCGGTGCGCCGGCCTTCGGCACCCTTGCCGTGGGTGCAGTGGACAGCAACGACAGCGACGCCGTCTGGCTGACCGCCACCGATTACCTGACCCCGACCACCCTGGCCCTGGCCGACATCGGCAAGGCCCCGGAAACGCTGAAGACCATGCCGGCCTTCTTCGATGCCGAGGGCAAGGTGATCGAGCAGCACTTCGCCACCAGCAAGGACGGCACCCGCGTGCCGTACTTCGTGGTGCACGACAAGGCGATGAAGCTGGATGGTTCCAACCCGACCCTGCTGTATGGCTACGGTGGTTTCGAGATCTCGCTGACCCCGAGCTACTCCGGTGGCATGGGCCGCGCCTGGCTGGAGAAGGGCGGCGTGTACGTGGTCGCCAACATCCGTGGCGGTGGCGAGTACGGCCCGCGCTGGCACCAGGCGGCGCTGAAGCAGAACCGTCACAAGGCCTATGAAGACATGGCCGCGGTCGCGCAGGATCTGGTTACCCGCAAGATCACCACCGCCAAGCACCTGGGCGTGCAGGGCGGCAGCAACGGTGGCCTGCTCACCGGCAACATGCTCACCCAGTACCCGGAACTGTTCGGTGCGGTGGTGGTGCAGGTGCCGCTGCTGGACATGAAGCGCTACAGCCACCTGCTGGCCGGTGCGTCGTGGATGGCCGAGTACGGCAACCCGGACACCAGCGACTGGGAGTTCATCAAGACCTTCTCGCCGTATCACCTGTTCGACGCGAAGAAGACCTACCCGCCGGTGCTGTTCACCACCTCCACCCGCGATGACCGCGTGCACCCGGGCCACGCCCGCAAGATGGCAGCGAAGATGATCGACGCCGGCAAGGACGTGACCTACTACGAGAACATCGAAGGTGGCCACGGCGGCGCAGCCAACAATGCGCAGGCCGCACACATGTCGGCCCTGGCCTACAGCTTCCTGTGGGAGCGCTTGGGGGGCAAGTGATGGAATGAAAAACGCCGCCCTCGGGCGGCGTTTTTCGTTGTCGGGTCGCGCCGCAAAAATTCCGCTGGGCGTGGCCCGGCGCTACCGGAATCGCTTCAACCCACGCGCAATCCGCTCAACGGCCTCCTGCAGCCGCGGCACTTCCTGCGTATACGCCAGGCGCACGTGCTGGTTGGCGCGGTGAAAACCGAAATCCAGGCCCGGGGTGAATGCCACGTGCTCGGTTTCCAGAAAGTGCGCGCAGAACGCCTGCGCATCGTCAGTGAACGCACTGACGTCGGCGTACAGATAGAACGCGCCCTGCGGCTCCACCTCGATGCGGAAGCCCAGCTCGCGCAGGGCCGGCAGCAGGAAATCACGGCGCTGGCGGAACGCCTCGCGGCGCTGCTCGAAGATCGCCATCGATTCCTCGCTGAAACAGGCGAGGGCGGCATGCTGGGCGATGCTCGACGCGCTGATGTACAGGTTCTGCGCCAGCTTCTCCAGATCGGGCACCGCCGCCGGCGGCGCCACCAGCCAGCCCAGCCGCCAGCCGGTCATGCCGAAGTACTTGGAGAAGCTGTTCAGCACGAAGGCGCTGTCATCCACCTGCAGCACGCTGGGCGCATCCAGACCATAGGTCAGGCCGTGGTAGATCTCGTCCACCACCAGGTTGCCACCGCGCGCATGCAGCGAGGTCGACAGCGCGGCCAGTTCATCGGCCGACAGCACGGTGCCGGTGGGGTTGGCGGGTGAGGCGACCAGCGCACCAACGCTGTCGGCATTCCAGTGCTGTTCCACCAGCGAGGGGGTCAGCTGGTAGGCGGTATCGGGGCCGACCGGCACCAGCTGCGCGCCGCCTTCCACCAGCCGCAGGAAGTGGCGGTTGCAGGGATAGCCGGGGTCGGCCAGCAGCCAGTGCCGGCCCGGATCGACCAGCAGGCTGCTGGCCAGCAACAGTGCGCCGGAACCGCCGGGGGTGACCAGGATGCGATCGGGATCGATGTCCAGCCCGTAGTGGCTGCGGTAGAAGCCGCTGATCGCCTGGCGCAGGGCCGGCAGGCCGCGCGCGGCGGTGTAGCGGGTATGGCCGGCCGCCAGTGCGGCCTGGCCGGCGCGCACGACCGGCTCGGCGGTGGTGAAGTCCGGTTCGCCGATCTCCAGATGGATCACGTCGTGGCCGGCCTGTTCCAGCGCCTGCGCGCGGGCCAGCAGGGACATCACGTGGAACGGGGCGATCTCATGGCTGCGCCGGCTGTAGCCCGGCGTGTGGGGCAGGGTGCTCATGCCGCCATGGTACGCCGCCGGCAGTGGCCGCTGCAGCAGTGGTAGAGTCGAGCTTGCTCGACTGCGGTTGCGGTCAGTCGAGCAAGCTCGACTCGACCTACGCCACGGACGCCATTGCGTAACCGCACCAGGACCCTTATCTCATGAAATCCACCCTCTGCCTGTTGCTTGCCAGCCTGATGACCAGCACCGTTACCGCCGCCACCCCGCCCGTTCCGCCGGATGCCGCCAAGCACCCGCACGAGGTCAAGGCGCCGTTCGGCGCCACCCGCAACGACGATTACTACTGGCTGCGCGACGACAAGCGCGAGAACAAGGACATGCTGGCCTACCTGCAGGCCGAGAATGCCTACACCGATCAGCTGCTGGCGCCTTTGAAGCCGCTTGAGGACACCCTGTACAAGGAAATCGTCGGCCGCATCAAGCAGGACGATTCCAGCGTGCCGGCGCGCGAGCGCGGCTACTGGTACTACAGCCGCTACGAGACCGGCCAGGACTACCCCATCCACGCGCGCCGCAAGGGCAGCATGGAGGCGGCCGAGGAAGTCCTGCTGGACGTCAACGCGATGGCCGCCGGCAAGGGCTATTTCAGCGTCGGCGCGATGGAAGTCAGCCAGGACAACCAGCTGCTGGCCTGGGCCGACGATGATGTCGGCCGCCGCCAGTACACCATCCGCTTCAAGGACCTGGCCACCGGCAAGGTGCTTCCCGACGTCATCACCGGCAGCTCCGGCAACCTGGTCTGGGCCGACGACAACCGCACCGTGCTGTACGTCGAGAACGATCCGGAGACCCTGCTGACTGTGCGGGTGAAGAAGCACGTGCTGGGCACCCCGGCCAGCGCCGACACCGTCGTCTACGAAGAGAAGGACGACAGCTTCTACATGGGCATCGGCCGCACCCGCGACGATCGCTTCATCACCATCGGCGTGCACAGCACCGTGTCCTCGGAAGAGCGCTACGCCCCGGCCAGCGACCCGACCACCTTCACCGTGCTGGCCCCGCGCCAGCGTGACGTCGAGTACGACGCCGACCATTACGACGGTCGCTGGGTGATCCGCACCAACGACGGTGCGAAGAACTTCAAGCTGGTCACCGCTCCCACCGATGCCACTTCGCGTGCGCAGTGGAAGGATTGGATCGCGCACGACGATGCGGTGTTCATCGAAGGCTTCGAGCTGTTCGACAGCTACACCGCCATCGCCGAACGTTCCGAAGGCCTGGAGCGCATCCGCCTGCTGTTCAAGGATGGCCGCAGCGACTACGTGAAGGCTGATGAGCCGGCGTATTCGATGGGCCTGGGCGACAACACCGAGGCCGACACGCCGTGGCTGCGCTACGTCTACACCTCGATGACCACCCCGACCACCGTGTTCGAACTGAACACCGCCACCGGTGAGCGTCGCCAGCTGAAGGTGCAGCCGGTCATCGGCTATGACGCCTCGAAGTACGAGACCGACCGCGTCTGGATCACCGCGCGCGACGGAGTGAAGGTGCCGGTGTCGCTGGTCTACCGCAAGGGCTACCAGAAGGATGGCAAGGGCGCGCTGTTCCAGTACGCCTACGGCAGCTACGGCATGTCGATGGACCCGTACTTCAACCAGACCGCGGTGAGCCTGCTCGACCGTGGCGTGGTCTACGCCATCGCCCACATCCGTGGCGGCCAGGAAATGGGCCGCGACTGGTACGAGAACGGCAAGCTGCTGCACAAGCAGAACACCTTCAACGACTTCATCGACGTCACCCGTGGCCTGGTGGCGCAGGGCTGGGCGGCCAAGGACCGCGTCGCCGCCTCCGGTGGCAGCGCCGGTGGCCTGCTGATGGGCGCGGTGGCCAACCAGGCGCCGCAGGATTACCGGGTGATGGTGGCGCAGGTACCGTTCGTCGACGTGGTCACCACCATGCTCGACCCGACCATTCCGCTGACCACCAACGAGTACGACGAGTGGGGCAACCCGGAGCAGAAGCAGTACTACGACTACATGCTGTCCTACTCGCCCTACGACAACGTCACGAAGCAGGCCTACCCGTCGCTGTTCGTGGGCACCGGCCTGTGGGATTCGCAGGTGCAGTACTGGGAACCGGCCAAGTGGGTGGCCAAGCTGCGTGACGACAACACCGGCCACTACCCGATCGTGTTCCGCACGAACATGGAAGCCGGCCACGGCGGCAAGTCCGGGCGCTTCCAGCGTTACCGCGAGCTGTCCGAGTCGTATGCGTTCGTGCTGCAGCAGCTGGGCATCGTCCAGCCGTGATGGCGACAGGGTGCCGGGCACTGCCTGGCACCCTGAACCGGTATCCTTGCGGCCATGACCACGCCCGCACCACCGCCCCCGGATGACGCGCCGCCGCCGCGCGTGGTGCGTTTCCGCTGGGCGTGGTGGCTGCTGGCCTATGCCAGCCTCGGCACCGGCATCGTCGGCATCTTCGTGCCGGGCCTGCCGACCACCGTATTCATCCTGATTTCGGCCTGGGCCGCCTCGCGCGGCTCCGAGCGCCTGCACGCCTGGCTGCTGCAGCATCCGCGGTTCGGCCCGGCCATCGCCAACTGGCAGGCGCACGGTGCGGTCAGCCGCTACGGCAAGTGGATGGCCACGATCACCATGGCCGCGTGCGCCGGCATCATGCTGTGGTGCGTGCCGATCGCCTGGGTGAAGTGGTTTTCCATCGGCAGCATGACCGTGGTGGCGATCTGGCTGTGGACACGGCCGTTGCCCCCGCGGGAATAAGGCTCCCGCCGGGCATGGCCCGGCGCTACCTGGGGTGCACGGTTGCGGTAGCGCCGGGCCATGCCCGGCGGATGCGTGGCCCTGCACCCTCCACCTACCGCTCAGCTGCCAATGGCTATACTCGGGCGCATGAAGATCCCCCATCGCAACGTCATTCTGATTCCGCTGGCAGCGGCCTCGCTGCTGTTCCTGTCCGCCTGTGGCAACAAGGGCCCGCTGGTACTGCCGCAGAAGCCGGTGCCGGTGGAAGAGACGGTCGAACCGGCCGTCGAGCCCGAAGCCACCCCGGAAGCCACCCAGCCGACCAGCGACGGCAGCCCCTCGGTCACCCCGGACCCGATCAAGCCGGTGGACGGTGGGAATGAGTAAGGCTGGCTCCAACGCCCTGCGCTTCAGCAAGATGCACGGTGCGGGCAACGATTTCGTAGTGATCGACCTGCGTGACGGCACGCCGCCGCCCACCCCTGAAGTGGCCGCGCGCCTGGCCGACCGCCACACCGGCGTAGGCTGCGACCAGATCCTGACCATCGAGGCCCCGCGTGCGGACGGCTCGGTGGCGTCCTACCGGATCTGGAATGCCGACGGTTCCAATTCCGAGCAGTGCGGCAACGGCGCGCGCTGCATCGCCGCCTGGCTGGTGCGCGAGGGCAGTGCCCAAGGCGAGCGCTTCGTGATCGACAGCCCGCTGGCCAGCCACGAGGTGCAGGTGCTGGGCGATGGCCGCTTCTCGGTGGCCATGGGCGTGCCGGCGTTCGAACCATCGCAGGTGCCGCTGGTGGGCTTCGCCCATGCGCGCGACGAATACCTGATGCCGCTGCAGGGCGAGACCGTGCGCTTCTCGGCGGTGTCGATGGGCAATCCGCACGCGGTCATCGAAGTAGGCCTGGTCGATGCCGCTCCGGTCGAGCGTGTCGGTGCGCTGCTGCAGCAGCATGCGTCGTTCCCGCAGTCAGTCAACGTGGGCTTCGCCCAGGTGATGGGTCCGGACCATGCGCGCCTGCGCGTGTACGAGCGTGGCGTCGGCGAAACCCTGGCCTGCGGCAGCGGTGCCTGCGCAGCGGCCGTCACTCTGATGCAGCGCGGCCGGCTGCAGGCCGATGCACGCATCAGCCTGCCCGGTGGTGAACTGCGCATCCAGTGGCCGGGCGACGGCCAGCCGGTGGTGATGGCCGGCCCGACCGCATTCGTCTTCGAAGGGGAGTGGATCGCATGAGTGAGACCGTCGACAAGCTCGGGGGCCATGACGTCGCTGCGTGGTTGCGGCGCCATCCCGGCTTCCTCAAGCAGTTCCCGGACCTGGCCCTGACCCTGGTGGTGCCGCGCGATGACGGCCCGACCGCGTCGCTGGCCAGCTACCAGCTGGAAGTGCTGCGCGAGAAGAACCGCGAGCTGGCGCGACGGTTGGCCGACCTGGGCGCGACCGCCCAGGTCAACGAGCGGTTGGCGGTGCGTACGCACCAGCTGACCCTGGCCCTGATGAAGCAGGACAACGCCGCCGACACCCTGCGTGCGATGGCGGCCTCGCTGCAGGAAGATTTTGCCGGTGACCTGGTGCGCCTGGTGGTGCACACCCCGGTGGCTGGTCTGGAGCAGGCCGAATGGCTGCAGGTGATCGCCGCAGACGACGCGCAGCTGGGCCCGTTCCGCGATTGCCTGAAGGACGGCGAGCCGATCTGCGGGCGCCTGCAGCCTGAGAAGAACGCCGTGCTGTACGGCGCGCGCAGCGATGAAGTGCAGACCACCGCACTGCTGCCGCTGCCGGGCATCGGCCTGATCGCAGTCGGCAGCCACGATGCCAACCGCTTCTACCCGGGCATGGGCACGCTGTTCCTGCGCATGATGGGTGATGCCCTTGTCACCGGCCTGAAGCGCTTCGAGCGCTGAGCCGGGACGCACGACGATGAGCGCGGTACAGCACTTCCTGCAGCACCTGCAGGTGGAACGGCGGATGTCGGCGCATACGCTCGACGCCTACCGCCGTGACCTGGACACGCTCACCGTGTGGGCGGAGCCGCGCGGCGTGGCGGTGGAGGCAGTGGATGCTGAAACGCTGCGCCAGTTCGTCGCCGATGAGCATCGTCGCGGGTTGTCGGCCAAGAGCCTGCAGCGCCGCCTGTCGGCCTGCCGTAGTTTCTACGCCTGGCTGCTCAAGCACGGGCGCATCGAGGTGAGCCCGGCCGCGAGCCTGAAAGCGCCCCGTGCGCCGCGGCGCCTGCCGCAGGTGCTCGATGCTGATGAAGCGGTGCAGCTGGTCGAACTGGAACCGGAAGGTGAACTCGGCCGCCGCGACCGCGCGCTGCTGGAACTGTTCTATTCCTCCGGCCTGCGCCTGAGCGAAGTGTGCGCGCTGACCTGGCGCGACCTAGATTTCGACAGCGGTCTGGTCAACGTGCTCGGCAAGGGCAACCGCCAGCGCCGGGTGCCGTTCGGGCGGCCCGCGCGCGAAGCACTGCTGTCCTGGCGCGCGCAAAGTGGTGGTGGCCCGGCGACGCCGGTGTTCCCCGGCCGCAAGGGGCCGATCAGCCAGCGTGCGGTGCAGATCCGCATCCGCCAGCTGGCCCAGCGCCAGGGCCTGTTCAAGCACGTGCACCCGCACATGCTGCGGCACAGTTTCGCCAGTCACATCCTGGAATCCTCCGGCGACCTGCGCGGCGTGCAGGAACTGCTTGGCCACGCCGACATCGCCACCACGCAGATCTACACCCACCTTGATTTCCAGCACCTGGCCAAGGTCTACGACGCCGCGCATCCGCGCGCCAAGCGCAAACCGACCGGGTAGCGCCGGGCCGTGCCCGGCGAGCGCAACAGCCCTCGCTTGATCTGCATCAGGGCAGGGTGGGGCGCATCGGCGCATCGTGGCCGCAGGCCACGAGGAAACCGCCAGCATGGCAAAGCCCATTCCCCTGCTTCCCCGGCACCCCGAACGCATCTGCTGGGGCTGTGACCGCTACTGCGCGGCCGACGCGCTGGCCTGTGGCAACGGCTCGGGCCGCACCCAGCACCCCATCGAAACCCAGGGCGAGGACTGGTACATCGCCTGGGGCATCGAGCCGAATCCAGAGCGGCCTTCGCATGCCAAGCGCTGAACGGCATCCGTCCGCGCGGGCTTGATCGCTCCCGGCGCTGTCCCCATGTCCCGTGAACAGCTATCGGAGGCCGCATGGACCCCAGTCAGAATCCCAATGTTTTCCACGCCACCACCATCGTCTGCGTGCGCCGCGGCGATCACGTGGCCATTGCCGGTGATGGCCAGGTCACCCTCGGCCACACGGTGATGAAGGGCAACGCGCGCAAGGTGCGCCGCCTTGGCCGCGACGGCCAGGTGCTGGCCGGCTTCGCCGGTGCCGCCGCCGATGCCTTCACTCTGTTCGAGCTGTTCGAGGCCAAGCTGGAAAAGCATGGCCAGCTGCAGCGCGCCGCCGTCGAGCTGGCCAAGGATTGGCGTACCGAACGCCGCCTCGGCAAGCTGGAAGCCCTGCTGGCCGTGGCCGACAAGGAAACCTCGCTGATCATCAGCGGCACCGGCGATGTGATCGAGCCGGAGGACGGCATCATCGCCATCGGTTCCGGCGGTTCCTACGCACTGTCGGCCGCACGCGCGCTGATGGCGCACACCGAACTGGATGCGCGCACGATTGCCAGTGAAGCGATCGGCATCGCCGGCGACATCTGCATCTACACCAACCGCAACGTGGTGGTCGAGGAGCTGTAACGCTCCCCGATCCGCCGGGCATGGCCCGGCGCTACCGACAACGAATTCGTGAGCACATCCATGTCGAAGATCGAAGTTTCCTCCGCCACCATGACCCCACGCGAGATCGTGCAGGAACTGGACCGGCACATCGTCGGCCAGCACGACGCCAAGCGCGCGGTGGCCATCGCCCTGCGCAACCGCTGGCGCCGCATGCAGCTGGTGCCCGAGCTGCGCAATGAAGTGATGCCGAAGAACATCCTGATGATCGGCCCCACCGGCGTCGGCAAGACCGAGATCGCGCGTCGCCTGGCCACCTTGGCCAATGCGCCGTTCGTGAAGGTCGAAGCCACCCGCTTCACCGAAGTCGGCTACGTCGGCAAGGACGTCGAGCAGATCATCCGCGACCTGGCCGATACCGCGGTCAAGCTCTATCGCGAACAGGCCAAGGTGCGGGTGCGTACCCAGGCCGAAGAACGCGCCGAAGACCGGATCCTCGATGCGCTGCTTCCGCGCCGCAGTGGTGGCATCGGTTTCGATCCGGAAGTGGCCCGCAACGAGCCGTCGGCGCAGGACAACGAGACCCGCATCAAGTTCCGCAAGATGCTGCGCAACGGTGAGCTGGACGAGCGCGAGATCGAACTCGACCTGGCCGCCAATGTCAGCATGGACATCATGACCCCGCCGGGCATGGAGGAGATGGGCCAGCAGCTGAAGTCGATGTTCGCCAACCTCGGCGGCGGCGCCAAGGCGCACAAGCGCACGCTGACCATCAAGGCCGCGCGCCCGCTGCTGATCGAGGAAGAAGCCGGCAAGCTGGTCAACGAGGACGACATCCGCACCGCGGCGATCGAAGCCTGCGAACAGCACGGCATCGTCTTCATCGACGAGATTGACAAGGTCGCCAAGCGCGGCGACGCAGGCTCGTCTGGCGGCGATGTCTCCCGCGAAGGCGTGCAGCGCGACCTGCTGCCGCTGGTGGAAGGCTCCAACGTGTCCACCAAGTACGGCACGATCAAGACCGACCACATCCTGTTCATCGCCTCGGGCGCGTTCCACCTGGCCAAGCCCAGCGACCTGATCCCGGAACTGCAGGGTCGCTTCCCGATCCGCGTGGAGCTGGGCGCGCTGAGCAAGAACGACTTCGTGCGCATCCTGACCGAGCCGAAGGCCGCGCTGACCAAGCAGTACGAAGCGCTGCTGGCCACCGAGGGCGTCAAGGTCAGCTTCACCGCCGATGCCATCGACCGCTTGGCCGAGATCGCCTTCCAGGTGAACGAACGCCAGGAAAACATTGGTGCGCGCCGCCTGCACACCGTGCTGGAGCGCCTGCTGGATTCACTGAGCTACGAAGCACCGGACCGCGACGGTGAAACCCTGGCCGTGGACAGCGCCTACGTCGATGCGCACCTGGGTGAACTGGTGCAGGACCCGGACCTGAGCCGCTACATCCTGTAACGCCAGGCAGGGTCGGATCCCTCGCTCCAGCGGGGCTCTGACCCCAAGCCCCGCAACTGAAAAGGCCGCCGAAAGGCGTAATGCTGTTCACTTAAGCGGTGCAGCCTTGCGATCTACCGGATAGCGGGTCTTGGAAATCTTCACCGTCCTC
>NZ_JAMOKY010000061.1:0-12629 GCF_024499815.1 Stenotrophomonas testudinis
GACACAAAAAATCCGATGCCAGAAGACTGGCATCGGATTCTGATTGGCCCAGCTGCTTAAGTGAACAGCATTACGCCATTGGCGGGCCTTGTTGTTTATGCACACCGCACGTGGAAAGCGATGGGAAATTGGTGTGGACAAGTGGGCGCGAGCATTGCGCCGCAGGCGTTTCCGGGCGTGGTGGTTTTTTGTCCACGGCCCCGGTTGTTTTCCACACGGGACGTGGAGAGCGATGGGAACTTGATGTGGACAAGTGGGTGCGAGCGTTACGCCACAGGCGTTTCCACGCGTGGTGAAATTTTGTCCACGGCGTGGCTGCACTGATCGGCGTCGGAGCGCTTTTCCGTGGAAAGGGATCTGACCCCGCGGTTTTCCACACCGCGCGTGGAAAGCGGTGGGGGTTTGGTGTGGACAAGTGTGTGCGAACGTTGCGCGGCAGGCGTTTCGAAGCGTGGTCATTTTTTGTCCAGCGCACAAACCGATGCCGGAAACGCGAACGCCCCGCTCGAGGCGGGGCGTCCGGGGTCGATCCGTTGCAGCGGGATCAGACGTTGAAGCGGAAGTGCAGCACGTCGCCTTCCTGCACGCGGTATTCCTTGCCTTCCAGGCGCAGGCGACCGGCTTCCTTCGCGCCGGCTTCGCCCTTGTACTTGATGAAGTCGTCATACGCGATGGTTTCAGCGCGGATGAAGCCCTTCTCGAAGTCGGTGTGGATGACCGCGGCGGCCTGCGGGGCGGTGGCGCCCTTGCGTACGGTCCACGCACGGACTTCCTTCACGCCAGCGGTGAAATAGGTCTGCAGGCCCAGCAGGCTGTAGGCCGCGTTGATCACGCGGTTCAGGCCCGGCTCGCTCAGGCCGAGATCGGCCAGGAAGGTGTCGCGGTCTTCGTCGTCGAGCTGGGACAGCTCTTCTTCGATCGCGGCCGACACCGGCACCACCTGCGCGCCTTCGGCGGCGGCATGGGCGCGCACGGCGTCCAGGTGCGGGTTGTTCTCGAAGCCGTCTTCCAACACGTTGGCGATGTACATCACCGGCTTCAGGGTCAGCAGGAACAGGTCACGGACCAGCGCCTTCTCTTCCTCGTCCAGGCCGACCGAGCGACCGGACTTGCCGTCGGCCAGGGCAGCCTGCAACTTGGCCAGCACCGGCTTGCGCGCGGCCGCTTCCTTGTCGCCACCCTTGGCGGCGCGCTCGGCGCGGTTCAGTGCCTTCTCGACGCTGTCCAGGTCGGCCAGGGCCAGTTCGGTATCGATGGTTTCGATGTCCGAGATCGGGTCGACCTTGTTGTTGACGTGGATGACGTCGGCGTTCTCGAAGCAGCGCACCACGTGGGTGATCGCATCGACTTCGCGGATGTGCGCCAGGAACTTGTTGCCCAGGCCTTCGCCGCTCGCTGCACCGGCCACCAGGCCGGCGATGTCGACGAACTCCACCGCGGTCGGGATGACCTTCTGCGGGTTGATGATCGCCGCCAGCTCACCCAGGCGCGGGTCCGGCACCGGCACGATGCCGACGTTCGGTTCGATGGTGCAGAACGGGAAGTTCGCCGCGGCGATGCCCGCCTTGGTCAGCGCGTTGAACAGGGTCGACTTGCCGACGTTGGGCAGGCCGACGATGCCGCATTTGATACCCATGGGTGACAGCTCTCTGGGGTGAAAGTGATTGGGGAAGCAGCGAGGTGGGCGCTGCTTTTCCAATCATTCTCCGTACCGACCAACGGTCGGTACCGGACCGGTTACTTCGGGGTGTGCAGCCGCTTCATTGCTTCGTTGAAATCGCCCTGTACCGCCAGCGGCAGCACGTCGATGGCGTCGTCGATGGCGCGGGCGATCAGCACGTCGTCGTCCTTGGACGGACGGCCGAGCACCCAACCCACCACGCGGTCCTTGTGGCCGGGATGGCCGATGCCCACGCGCAGGCGATGGAACTTGCCGTGGCCGAGCAGGCGCATGGTGTCACGCAGGCCGTTCTGGCCGCCGTGGCCGCCGTCGAACTTCAGCCGTACCACGCCGGGCGGCAGGTCCAGTTCGTCGTGGGCCAGCAGGGTTTCCTCCGGCTCGATCTTCCAGAACCGCTGTGCGGCGGTGACCGACTTGCCGCTGAGGTTCATGAAGGTGGCCGGCTTCAGCAGCCACACGGTCTGCCCGGCGATCTCGACCTTGGCGGTCTCGCCGAACAGCTTGCTGTCCACATTCCAGCGTGCACCGGCTTTTTCAGCCAGGGCCTCAACGAAATGAAACCCGGCATTGTGCCGGGTCCGGGCGTGTTCCGATCCGGGATTGCCCAGACCGACGATCAGTCGCAGTCCTGCCATGGTTCCTTCCAGAACGGTGCCTGCCCGGAGGCAGGCACCGCTACGGTATTACTCGGCAGCCGGAGCTTCAGCGTCGGCAGCGTCTTCCTTGCCGTGCTTGGCGGTGACGATGGCGTCGTCGTGGTCCTTGCCCAGCGCCAGGGCCGGGATTTCCACGCCCTTCGGCAGCTTGATGTTGGACAGGTACACCACGTCGCCAGCATTCAGGGCGCCCAGGTCGACTTCGATCGACTCCGGCAGGTCCTTCGGCAGGCAGCTGATGGTGACTTCCTTCAGTTCGTGGGTGACCACGACGTCGGCAGCCTTGCCAGCCGGCGAGGTGTCTTCGTTGATGAAGTGCAGCGGAACCGAAGCGGTCAGGGCTTCGTTCTCGTTCACGCGCAGGAAGTCCAGGTGCATGATCAGCTGCTTGTACGGGTGGCGCTGCATGTCACGCAGCAGCACGCGCTCGACCTTGCCATCCAGGTTCAGGTCCAGGATGGAGGCGTAGAACCACTCGTTCTGCTGGGCCAGCCAGATTTCGTTGTGGTCCAGGCTGATGGCGACCGGCTCGGCGGTGCCGCCGTACACGATGGCCGGGATCACACCAGCGTGACGCAGGCGGCGGCTCGCACCCTTACGCTGCAGTTCACGCTTGGTGACCTTGATTTCATGGGTCTTCGACATTTTCGACTACTCAGGTTGTTGCCTTGCCTTGCGGCTCGGCGATTGAAGATGCTTCCGCGACCAGAAGCACCTGGGGGGTGTCCCTACCGTTGCCGGCAGGGACGAAAAAATCAGTCGACGTACAGCGAGCTGACCGATTCGCCGAAAGCGATGCGGCGCATCGTTTCGGCCAGCATTTCCGCCACGCTCAGCTGGCGGATCTTGTTGCACACCCGCGCTGCGTCCTTCAGCGGGATGGTGTCGGTCACCACCAGCTCGTCGAGCTGGGAATTGGTGATGTTGTCCACCGCCGGGCCCGACAGCACCGCGTGGGTGCAGTAGGCGGCGACCTTGAGCGCACCGCGCGCCTTGAGGGCAGCGGCAGCGGCGCACAGGGTGCCGGCGGTATCGACGATGTCATCGACCATGACGCAAGTCTTGCCTTCGACGTCACCGATGATGTTCATCACGGTGGAGACGTTGGCACGCGGGCGGCGCTTGTCGATGATCGCCAGGTCGGCGTCATCCAGGCGCTTGGCCACCGCACGGGCGCGGACCACGCCGCCCACGTCCGGCGAGACGACGATCAGGTTCTCGGTGCCGTAGGCGCGCCAGATGTCGGCCAGCAGCAGCGGGGACGCATACACGTTGTCCACCGGGATATCGAAGAAGCCCTGGATCTGGTCGGCGTGCAGGTCGACGGTCAGCACGCGATCAGCGCCAGCGGTGCTGAACATCTTGGCCGCCAGCTTGGCGGTGATCGGCACGCGCGAGGAACGCATGCGGCGATCCTGGCGCGAGTAGCCGAAGTACGGCACCACGGCGGTCACGCTGGCCACCGATGCGCGCTTGAGCGCGTCGATCAGGACCAGCAGTTCCATCAGGTTTTCCGCGCTCGGCGCCGAGGTCGGCTGGATCACGAAGACGTCCTGCTTGCGGACGTTTTCTTCGATCTCGACCTGCACTTCACCATCGGAGAAGTGCGAGACCAGTGCCTTGCCCGGGCGGACTCCCAGTTCCTTGCAGATGTTCTGCGCCAGACGTTTGTTGGCGTTGCCGGAAAATACCAGCAGGTTCGGGGACTCTTGCATCATGATTGTCTCGGGCGGGGACGAGTGGCGGGGATCCGGTAGCGGCAAGGACCGCTGCGGCCCCTGCTGCTTACAACACCGCGGCTGTTTCCACGTCCCGCGCAGTGATGCGCTGGATGGCGCGGACGCAGCCGCATTGGCAGGGGCGGGAGGATTCGAACCTCCGAATGCCAGGATCAAAACCTGGTGCCTTGGGCCTCTTGGCGACGCCCCTGCATTGATGAATCAGTGTTGCTCGAGTGCATCCAGCAGTGGCGAACGTGCAACGCCCGCGGCCACCCTTGCCCGCAACTCCTTCGGCAACTCCGCTCGCCCCTGCTCTGCGGCAGCCTGCGAATCGAACTCGACGAAACAACCACTTCCGGACCCGGTCAAACGTGCCTGGCCTATGCTGCTCAACGCGGCAAGCACCGCCTCGACGGCAGGCTCGCGGCGGCGCAGCACCGGCTCGAACACGTTTCCGACCAGAGCGCCGGAAGCGAAGTCGTCTATTTTCGCCTGTGGGCAGTCGCGCGTCAAATCCGGGTCAGCGAACAGCGCCGGGGTGGGGACATGAACGCCCGGCTCGGCAATCACATACCAGGCCGGCGGCAGGGCCACCGGCTGCAGGCGCTCGCCCACGCCCTCGGCCCAGGCGTTGTGGCCGCGCACGAAGACCGGCACATCGGCGCCCAGGCGCAGGCCCAGTGCAGCCAGCGCCTCCTCGTCCAGGCCGGCCTGCCAGAGCCGGTTCAGCACCACCAGCACGGTGGCCGCATCGGACGAGCCACCGCCGAAGCCGCCACCCGCCGGAACATGCTTTTCAACGACGATATCTGCACCCTGACCGATGTTGGCAGCCGATTGCAGCAACCTGGCCGCACGCACCGCCAGATCATCGGCCTCGGCAACACCGGCCAGGCCCTCGCCCTGCCGTCGCACCTGGCCATCGTCGCGCAGGCGCAGGCCGATGCGGTCGCCCCAGTCCAGCAGGCGGAACACGGTCTGCAGCTCATGGTAGCCATCGGCGCGGCGGCCGGTGATGTGCAGGAACAGGTTCAGCTTGGCCGGGGCCGGCCACCAGGACCAGCCATCGGCGTCAATCTGCGCGGTCATGGCGCGTCGGTGCCCCACTGGTCGACCAGCAGGCGCACCTTGGCGTCCTCGCGGCTGGTGGCCTCGATGCGCCGCGGCAGGGCCGGGCTTCCTTCCTGGGCCGGATACCAGTCCAGGTACTGGATCAGCCAGCCGGCCTGCTGCATGCGCCGCGGGCGGCCTTCGGCATCGCGCTCCACGCTGCTCTCGCCGGAACCGCGCAGCACCAGGCCACGGGTCCAGTCGGACAGTTCATTGACCGGGATATCCCAGCCGGTGGCATCCAGCAGCAGCTGGCGGGCGTCATCGCCGGCGCGCGGGCCATCACCGAGCCCCTCCAGGCGTGCCCCGCCCTGTACCGAATCCCCCTGCAGGGTCCAGCTCTGGCGGGTGACAGGCGCACTCAGCTGGATGCGGTATTCGCTGCCCTGCTGGACCCAGTCGATGCGGCCGCTGCCACCATTCTTTCCCTTGCTGACCGCGACCCGGCCATGGAAGCTGTAATCAGGCTGCGCGCGCAGCGCCTGCACGCGGGCTTCCTCGGCGCGCTCGGCGGCCGGCGACACGGTATAGACCACGTCCGGAGCCGGCGTCTTCTGCGTGCCCACGCTGGTACAGGCGCTCACCGCCAGGGTCACGGCCACCAGCAGCAGCGGCCGGATCATGGAAACACTCATGGATTGAATTTCTCGCGGGCGCGCAGCAGCGCGCGGTTTTCAGGGTCGAGCTTGGCCGCTTCCTCGAAGAAGTGGCGGGCCTCGTCGTGCCTGCCGAGCACCCACAGCACCTCGCCCACGTGGGCGGCGATCTCCGGGTCGCGGGACAGCGTCCAGGCACGGCGCAGCTGCACCAGGGCTTCGTCGTTGCGGCCCAGGCGATACAGCACCCAGCCGTAGCTGTCGACGATGGCCGGGTTGTCCGGCTCGGCCACCCGCGCGCGGTCGATCAGTTCCAGAGCTTCCTGGTAGCGCTTGGTGCGGTCGGCCAGGGTGTAGCCCAGCGCGTTCAGCGCCGGCACGTTCTCCGGATCGGTCACCAGCACCTTGCGCAGGTCGGCCTCGGCGCGGGCGATGTCATCACGCCGCTCCCAGGCCAGGGCGCGGGCGTACAGCAGGCCGTTCTCGTCCGGATAGGCCGCCAGGCCACGGGCCAGCGCATCCAGTTCGCCCGGCAGGTCGTCGGCGCGCTGGCGCAGCTCGGCTTCCAGCAGGTAGGCATCGCGGCGCACGTCGTCATCGACCATGGCATCGGACTGGATGGCATGCACCTCGTCCAACGCCAGCGCCTGCCGGCCGGCCAGGCCCTGCGCATTGGCCGCGCGCAGGCGCGCCTCGTTCAGTTCGTCGCCGCCCGGCACGCTGTGGTACCAGTTCACCGCCTCGGGGTAGCGCTTGAGGTACTCGGCGATCTTGCCCAGCAGCAGGCGCTGCGCCGGGTCCGGCTTGGCGGCCTGCCGCGAGAGCTCGTTGTAGAGGCCCGACAGTGCGGCGGTGTCGCCCTGCTTGGCCAGCAGCGAGGCGCGCATGCCCCAGGTCTGCACGTTCTGCGGGCCGACGGCCAGCACCCGCTCGGCGGCGGCCGGCTGGCCCAGGCTGTCATAGGCGATGGCCACGGCGTTGCGCAGCTCCGGGTCCTGCCGGGTCTTCGGCTCGACCCCCTGCAGCAGCGCCAGCGCCTGCGCGGTCTGCCCGGCCTGCTGCAGTTGGCTGGCACGCAGCAGGGCTACCCGCGGCTCGTCCGGGAAGCGCTTCACCACTTCGTCGATCATGCGCCGGGCCAGCTCGGGCTTTTCCATGCGCAGGGCCAGCCGGCCGAATTCCTGCCAGGCCTCGATCTTCGGCGGAATGGCATTGGCATCGACCAGCTCGCCCAGCACCTGCGCCGGCACGGCCGGGTCGCGGCCACCGCCCATCAGGGCGGCCAGCGCGAACTTCCAGCCGCGATCGTCGGGGTCGGCCAACAGGGCCTGCAGCTCGGTGCGCGCGGCCTTCACGTTGCCCTGGCGCATCGCCAGCGCACCGGCGGCACTGCGCATGGACAGCGAGCCGGGGGCGCGCTTCTCCCACAGGGCGAGGCCCTTGGCGGCGCTGGCGTCGTCGTTGGCCAGCATGGAGATGCGGGTGGCCCGCTCGGCCAGCCCGGCATCGCCGGCGGTCTGCTCGGCCGCCTGCAGGTACCAGTGCGCGGCGTCCGCCAGCTTGCCGGCCTGCAGGGCGAATTCACCGGCCATCACCGGTTCCAGGGCCAGTTCCTCGCTGGCCGGGCCCCGTGCGGGGGCCTTGGCCGGCGCCGCCGCCAGCACCTGGCTGAAGGCCAGGGACAGCAGCAGAACACTGGGGATGCGAATCAATGCGGGCATCGTCGGCATCGGGGCCTTAAAATGTCGTCCAATGGCCAGCAGCTTATCGCAAGCAACTGAACAATGACCCTGTGGGTGCTCGGACTGAATCACCAGACCGCACCGGTAGAGCTGCGCGAACGCGCGGCCTTCGCCGGTGACGCGCTGCCGCGCGCGCTCGGTTCGCTGCGCGATACCCCGCAGATCGCCGAGGCGGTCCTGCTTTCCACCTGCAACCGTACCGAGCTGTACGCGGTGGCCGATTCGCCGCAGGCGCTGGACCAGTGGCTGCACAGCCAGGCCGGCGACCTGCAGGGCTACCTGTACCAGCATGCCGACGCCGATGCGGTGCGCCATCTGTTCCGGGTCGCCACCGGCCTGGATTCAATGGTGCTGGGCGAGCCGCAGATCCTGGGCCAGGTGAAGGATGCCTGGTCCACCGCGCGCGATCACGGCCTGCTCGGGCAACGCCTGGACCGGCTGTTCCAGCAGACCTTCTCGGTGGCCAAGCGTGCGCGCACCGATACCCAGGTCGGCGCCAATCCAGTCTCGGTCGCCTCGGCCGCGGTGCGCTTGGCGCAGAACGCGTTCGCCCGCCTGGATGATTCCACGGTGCTGCTGGTCGGTGCCGGCGAGACCATCGAGCTGGCTGCACGGCACCTGAGCGAAGGCAAGGTGCGCCGCCTGCTGATTGCCAACCGTACCCTGGCCCATGCGCAGGAACTGGCCACCCGCCACGGCGGCGTGGCGCTGCCGCTGACCGAGCTGGAACGCCATCTGGCCGAGGCCGACGTGGTGTTCTCGGCCACCGCCGCGCGCGAACCGGTCATCCACCGCGAGATGGTGGCCAAGGCCCTGCGCGCGCGCCGGCACAAGCCGATGCTGCTGTTCGACCTGGCCGTGCCGCGCGACATCGAGGCCGAGGTCGGCACGCTCAACGATGCCTTCCTGTACACCGTCGATGACCTTGAGCGCGCGGTGGAAGACAACCGCCGCGGCCGTCGCGAGGCGGCCGCCGAGGCAGAGGCGATCATCGACCTGCAGGTCTCGCGCTTCGTCGAAACTCTGCAGGCCAGTGCCCACCAGGCGCCCCTGCGGCAGCTGCGCGCCTTCGGCGAGGCCACCCGCGCCGAGCTGCTGGAGCGTGCGCGGCAGCAGCTGGCCAATGGCAAGCCCGCCGACGAAGTGCTGGAACTGCTGGCCCATGGCCTGACCAACCGCCTGCTGCACCCGCCGACCGCCGCCCTGCGCGCGGCCGCGCTCAGTGGCGACGCCGACCTGACCCGCGCCGCCGAGCGCCTGTTCCCGGCCACGCCGGGCTACCGCCACCCACCCGTGAGACCCGATGACGCCGACCCTGCGCCGTAAGCTGGAAGCGCTGGCCGAGCGCCGCGAAGAACTGGAACGCCTGCTCGCCGAACCCGACGTGGTCGCCGACAACAACCGTTTCCGCGATCTTTCGCGCGAATTCGCCCAACTTGAACCGGTCGCCACTGCCCTGGCCGACGAAGCCCGTGCCAAGGCGGACCTCGCCGCCGCCGAAGGCATGCGCGCCGACCCCGACCTGCGCGAGCTGGCCGACGAGGAGATCGCTGCCGCCCAGGCCCGCCTGCAGGAGCTGGAACAGGAACTGGCCCTGCTGCTGGTACCGCGCGACCCGCGCGACGAGGGCAACCTGTTCCTGGAAGTGCGTGCCGGTACCGGCGGCGACGAAGCGGCGATCTTCGCCGGCGACCTGTTCCGCATGTACGCCCGCTATGCCGAGCGCCAGGGCTGGAAGGTCGAGATCGAATCGGACAGCCCCGGCGAACACGGCGGCTACAAGGAAGTGGTGGCACGCGTGGTCGGCCGCGGCGCGTTCTCGCGCCTGAAGTTCGAATCGGGCACGCACCGCGTGCAGCGCGTGCCGGCCACCGAATCGCAGGGCCGCATCCACACCTCGGCGGCGACCGTGGCGATCATTCCCGAAGCCGACGAGGTCGATGACATCGTCATCAACCCGGCCGACCTCAGGGTGGATACCTACCGCTCGTCCGGCGCCGGCGGCCAGCACGTCAACAAGACCGAATCGGCCATCCGCATTACCCACGTGCCGACCGGCGTCGTGGTGGAATGCCAGACCGAGCGCAGCCAGCACGCGAACCGCGACAAGGCGATGAAGCGGCTGAAGGCGCAGCTGCTGGATGCCGAGCGCCAGCGCCAGGACGCGGCGCAGGCCGAATCGCGGCGCCTGCAGGTGGGCAGCGGCGACCGCAGCCAGCGGATCCGCACCTACAACTTCCCGCAGGGCCGGATCACCGACCATCGCGTGGAAGGGCTGACCCTGTACGACCTGCCCAACGTCCTGTCCGGCGACCTCGACGCCCTGCTGCAGCGCCTGAGCCACGAGCACCAGGTCGACGCGCTGGCCCAGCTGTCGGCGGGCTGAGCCGATGTCGGCCTGGCAGCAACGACAGCAACTGCAGCAGGCGCTGGCACGCCAGCCCGGTGATTTCATCGCCTGGGTGATGCTGGCCGATGTTGAACTGGAAGCCGGTGACATCGCAGCCGGCGAACAGGCGGCGCGGCGCGCCCTGCAGCTGCGGCCGAACCATCCCGAAGCCCTGGCCCGGCTTGGCCGGGTGGCGTGGATGGTCGGCGCCCACGCCGATGCGGCACAGCTGCTCGGCCAGGCCTCCGCGCTGGCACCGGAACACCCGGGCATCGCCCTGTGGCTGGGCCACGCGCTGGAAGATGCCGACGATGCCGAAGGTGCCGCCGAAGCCTATCGCCGCGCGCACACGCTGCTGCCCGGCGAACCGTATATCGCCGCGCAGCGCCTGGCCTGGCAGCGCCGCCTGTGCGACTGGCAGGACGTGGACGCGCTGGCCGCACAGGTGCGTGCCGCCGTTGCTGCTGGCCAGGGCGTGGTCGAGCCGTTCGCCTTCCTCAGCGAGGACGCCAGCGCCGCCGAGCAACTGGCCTGCGCCCGCATGCGTGCCGCTGCGGTGGCCGCGGCCGTGCGCCCGCTGCCGGCGGTGCCGGTGCGTGCACGTGGCCCGCTGCGCATCGGCTTCCTTTCCAATGGATTCGGTGCGCACCCCACCGGGCTGCTGACCGTGGCCCTGCTGGAGCAGCTGCAGGCCGACCCGGCACTGCAGCTGCACCTGTTTGCGCTGAACCGCGATGACGGCAGCCGCATCCGTGAGCGCCTGCAGACCGCGGCGCGCCTGCACGACGTGGCCGGCCAACGCCATGCCGAGACCGCTGCACGGATCCGCGCGCAGGGCATCGACCTACTGTTCGACCTGCGTGGCTGGGGCGGTGGCGGCGCGCCCGAGGTGCTGGCCATGCGCCCTGCCCCGCTGCAGCTGAACTGGCTGGCCTACCCCGGCACATCCGGCGCACCGTGGCTGGATGCGGTGGTCGGCGATGCCTTCGCCCTGCCGCCGGCACTGGAACCGCATTACAGCGAACGCGTGCTGCGCCTGCCGCGCGCCTTCCAGCCGTCCGACAACACCCGCGTGCTGGAACCTGCACCGACCCGCGCCGACTGCGGCCTGCCTGCGCAGGGCGTGGTGTTCTGCTGCTTCAACAACAGCTACAAGCTCAACCCGCGCAGCATGGCCCGCGCCTTCGCGGTACTGCAGGCGGTGCCGGGCAGCGTGCTGTGGCTGCTATCCGGCCCGGGCGAGGCCGATGCACGCCTGCGTGCGTCGGCACAGGCGGCCGGCGTGGATCCGGCAAGGCTGGTGTTCATGGCCAAGCTGCCGCACCCGCAGTACCTCGCCCGCTATGCGCTGGCCGACCTGTTCCTGGACACACACCCTTACAACGCCCACACCACCGCCTCCGATGCGCTGTGGGCCGGCTGCCCGGTGCTGACCTGCCCCGGCGACACCTTCGCCGCGCGCGTGGCCGGCAGCCTCAACCATCACCTCGGCCTGCCGCACATGAACGTAGCCGACGATGCCGCCTTCATCGCCACCGCCAGCGCCCTGGGCAACGACCCGACGGCCCTGGCCGCGCTGCGCACCGAGCTGGCACAGGCGCGCGGGCGCAGCGGCGTGTTCGACATGGCCGGTTTCGCCGCGGATCTGTCGGCCCTGCTGCAGGCATTGGCGCGCGAACACGGCTGGGTAGACGCAGCCGGGTAGCGTCGACACCGCCTCGGCAACCACTGCGCTACGCTCGGGCTTCCTTCCAGCGTGGTGCAACGATGGGCAAGCTCAAGCGCAAGGAGTACGACGAACTGCTGCAGCCGCTGCAGCTGGAGCTGACCGCGATGGCGCGCTGGGTGCAGCACAGCGGGCAACGCCTGCTGGTGCTGTTCGAGGGCCGCGATACCGCCGGCAAGGGCGGCGCGATCCAGGCCATCAGCCAGCATCTCAACCCGCGCCAATGCCGGGTGGTGGCGTTGCCGAAGCCGACCGACCGCGAATCGACGCAGTGGTATTTCCAGCGCTACGCCAGCCACCTGCCGGCGGCGGGCGAGATCGTGCTGATGGACCGCAGCTGGTACAACCGCGCCGGCGTGGAACGGGTGATGGGCTACTGCAGCGAGACCGAGTACCAGCAGTTCCTGCACCAGGCACCGGTGTTCGAGCAGCTGCTGGTGGATGACGGCATCCTGCTGTTCAAGTACTGGCTGTGCGTGGATCAGGCGCAGCAGGAAAAGCGCTTCGAGGAGCGCCACAGCGATCCGCTGAAGGGCTGGAAGCTGTCGCCGGTGGATCTGAAGTCACGCAGCAAGTACAGCGCCTACACCGAGGCACGCGAGGCGATGCTGCGGGCCACGCATCGCGATGCGGCGCCGTGGACGCTGGTGGATTTCAACGACCAGCGGATGGGGCGGTTGTCGCTGGTGCGCAATCTGCTGGACCGGCTGCCGGATACGCGGGTGGATGAACCGGTGCTGGATCTGCCGAAGTTGAAGGGCAAGCTGCATGTGGAGCACTACGACGTGCTGCGGCCGATCGAGGATTTCCCGGTCAAGGATTAGGGGTGGTTCGGCAGGGCTGCGCCCTGCACCTGCGGTAGTGCCGGCCGCTTGCCGGCAACCTCAAGATCAGGAGCGGCATTCCGTGGGATGGCGGGGCGCTGTGGGTGTGCGGGGACGCCGTGAACCCATCCATGGGGGCTTGGTCGCCGCATCCATGCGGCTCACACCCCGCAAACCCACAGTG
>NZ_JAMOKY010000062.1:0-12622 GCF_024499815.1 Stenotrophomonas testudinis
TGGTGCGCCCGGAGAGATTCGAACTCCCGACCGCCTGGTTCGTAGCCAGGTACTCTATCCAACTGAGCTACGGGCGCGCGGTACACAATCAATTTTGTTACTACATTTTACTGCATCTTCCAGCGGCGGATGCTGGAAGCCTGTCGAGTGGTGCGCCCGGAGAGATTCGAACTCCCGACCGCCTGGTTCGTAGCCAGGTACTCTATCCAACTGAGCTACGGGCGCCCTGCGACAGGAGCGGAATTATGCGGATGTCGGCGGCTGTCGTCAACGCTTTTGTGAAAATTTTCATTCAACTGAATGAAAAAGCTTTCAGCCACGGCGTCCGGGGCTTTCATCCAGGCGAAGTGATCGGCGCGCGTGCCCAGTTCCTGCGCGGACAGCACGCGCATGCGTGAGGCCACATTCGGCAGCTTGGCCAGCAGCGCCTGCATCGAACCGGGCGGCGCGAACCAGTCGTCGGCCATCAGCACCGCCTGCGCGCTGCCATGGATGCGTGCCAGCTGCGCATCGAGGTCTTCGTCCAGGCCCACGGCGGCGTAGTGGTTGTTCAGGCCCACCCGCGCCCAGTCGGCGATCAACCCGCGTGCTTCGCTGCCGCCAAAGCCAAGGCGACGGCCGTGCAGCACACCCTGGCGACGTGCGATCCACGGCAGGAAGCGGTAGAACAGCGGCAGCAGCCAACCGCGCGGGGGCGGGAACACGCGCCAGAACGGCGTGCCGCTGGCCGCCAGCCACAGGCGCTGGAAACGATCCGGATTGCGACCGGCATGCAGGCAGGCCAGCTGCCCGCCCAGGCTGTGCCCGCCAACGATCCAGGGCAGGGCGCTGCCCGCGTCGTCTTCGTGGCCCAGCACGGTCTGGCTGGCCGGCAGATCCTGTTCGAGGATCTCGCGGTAACCCCAGTCGGCCGTGCGCGAGGGACGCAGTGAACTGCTGCCGTTGCCACGCCACTCATGCAGGTAGACGGCGATGCCACGCGCTGCCAGCGCCTGCGCAAGCGGCAGGTAGTGGCGTGCCGCCACGCCCAGTGCCGGCAGCCACAGCAGGCGTGCCAGCGGCTGTGCAGGCACGCAGGCGATGATCTCGTAGCGGTGGCCATCGCCGCTGTCCACGGCGATCGTGCGCGGCGCAGCGCTCATGCGTGCGGTGCCGCGCCGAAGTGATCCAGCACCAGCACTTCGCTGCGGCCGGGCGCGTAGCCCTGCTGCAGGCCGCGTGCCACGTAATCGATGCCGGCCTCGCAGGCATTGGCCAGGCTGAGCCCGTTGCACAGCTGGGCAGCAATGGCCGAGGCCAGCGTGCAGCCGGTGCCGTGCGCGTCCAGCGGCAGCCGTGCATGGATGAATTCCTCGCTGCTGACGCCGTCGAAGTAGCGGTCGAACACCCGGTTGCCTTCGTGCAGGTGGCCGCCCTTCAGCAGTACCGCGCCGGCACCCATGGCGAGCAGCGCGGCGGCGGCCTGCTCGGCGTGGTCGGCGTTGCCGATGCTGCGGCCGACCAGCAGTTCGGCCTCGGGGGTGTTGGGAGTGATCAGCGTGGCCAGCGGAATCAGCCGTTCGCGCATCGCCTGCAGCGCGCTGTCTTCCAGCAGGCGTGCGCCGCTGGTGGCGACCATCACCGGATCGAGTACCACGTGCGCGGGGCGGCGCTGTTCGAGCACGTCGGCGACGGTGTGAATGACTTCGGCATTCGCCAGCATGCCGAGCTTCACCGCGTGGATGTCGAAATCATCGAAGCAGGCATCCAGCTGCGCGCGCAGGAAGGCGACCGGGGGGACGTGCACGGCGGTGACGCCGCGGGTGTTCTGTGCAGTCAGTGCGGCGATGGCGGACAGGCCGTGCACGCGATGCGCGGCGAAGGCCTTCAGATCGGCCTGGATACCGGCGCCACCGCCGGAATCGGAGCCGGCGATGGTGAGGGCGGAAGCGGGAGTGGTCGGGCTCATGCCTCGATTGTGCCGTGGTCCCGCAGGGGAAGGTAGATCCACGCCATGCGTGGATGCCCTGGGCTCAATGCCGCCAGCGCGCCCATTGCTGGTACATCACATACACGATGCCGGTCAGGCCGGTGAGCAGGGCGGGGGCGAGCAGGGCGTCGTAGCGGAAGTGCATGAACAACCACGCGCCAACGATGCCGCCGCCGAGGAAGCCGCTGATGATCAGCCCGCTCAGGGTCAACCGGCGCACCTGCAGCGGCAGGCCGCGCAGCAGATGGCCCAGGCCGATGCCGAGGTCGGTGAACATGCCGCTCAGATGGGTAGTGCGTACCACCGCGCCGCTGAAGGTGGTGGCCATCGCGTTCTGCAGGCCGCAGGCCATGGCCGCGGCCAGTGCGCCCCAGATCTGCTGCTGTTCGAACAACGGAATGGCCACCAGCAGCAGCGCCGATTCGATCGCCAGGGCCACGCCGTAGCGCCGGCCCAGTTGCAGGGTTTCGGCCTGGATCAGCAGGCCGCTGAGCATCGCGCCCAGCGAGAAGGCGACCAGCAGGCCCCACAGGTGGCCGACCGCGCGCCAGTCACCCTGGACAATCGCCATGCCCAGCTGGCTGGTGCTGCCGGTCATGTGGCTGACCGCCTGGTGCTCGAAGCCCAGGAAGCCCACCACGTTGACCATGCCGGCCACGCTGGACAACGCGACCGCACCGATCCAGACCCAGGTGGGCAGGCGGATTCCCATGCCGCCGCCTCAGGGCGACGGCACTTTGCCGCCGTTGAACTGCAGGTCGCTGAAGCTGCCGGTGGCCGGGTCGTACACCGCCCCCCAGAACTGCCGGCCGCCATCACACACGCGGATCGCTTCGCGCGCCGGATTGGTGCTGGCATCTTCCGGCAGGTGGAAGGCGTTGATGTAGATAAGCTGCCGGCCGCCACTTTCGATGCCCACGTACTGGCGGTCGAAGTCCCGTACGTGCGGCACCTGTGCTTCCAGCGAGGAGAGCTTCGCTTCCATCTGGTCCACCTGCTGCCGGCTCGGCGCCCAGTAGCCGCTCACCCGCCCGGCCTCGCGGCCGGGGCTGGTGCGCGAGCAGGTGTCCAGCACCTGCGCGGCGATGACGGGGCGGGTGACCACCCACGATTGGCCGGTGCGCTCGGCGGTCGGCACGCTGGCCGGGCCGCGCGTGGTGGTGCACGCACCCAAGGCGGCTGCGAGGGTAATCGCAGCCGTGGGCAGCAACAGGCGGGTGCAACGGTTCACAACACCTCCGAAGCGTAATCGGCCAGGCGCGAACGCTCGCCTCGGCGCAGGGTGATGTGCGCACTATGCGGCCAGTTCTTGAAGCGATCCACCGCGTAGGTCAGGCCCGAGGTGGTCTCGGTCAGGTACGGGGTGTCGATCTGCTCGACGTTGCCCAGGCAGACGATCTTGGTGCCGGGGCCAGCACGGGTGATCAGCGTCTTCATCTGCTTCGGGGTGAGGTTCTGCGCTTCATCGAGGATCAGGTAACGCGACAGGAACGTACGCCCGCGCATGAAGTTCATCGAGCGGATCTTGATGCGGCTGGCCAGCAGGTCATTGGTGGCCTGGCGGCCCCAGGTGCCGCCTTCCTGGTTGTGGGTCAGCACTTCCAGGTTGTCGGTCAGTGCGCCCATCCACGGCGTCATCTTTTCTTCTTCGGTACCCGGCAGGAAGCCGATGTCCTCGCCCACGCTCACCGTGGCGCGGGTCATGATGATCTCGCGATAGCGCTGCTGGTCCATCGTCTGCGCCAGGCCGGCGGCCAGTGCCAGCAGGGTCTTGCCGGTGCCGGCGGTGCCTAGCAGGGTGACGAAGTCGATCTCCGGGTCCATCAGCGCATTGAGCGCGAAGTTCTGCTCGCGGTTGCGCGCGCTGATGCCCCACACGGCGTGGCTGCCGTGGCGGAAATCATCGACCAGCGACAGCACCACCTTGCCATCGCCGACCACGCGGCTGACGCGCAGCTCGACCTCGTCTTCGCCGGGCAGGTAGACGTACTGGTTCGGGTACCACTCCTCGCCGTCCTGGGCGAGGATTTCGTAATGCGTGCGGCCCTTGTCGCTCCAGCTGCGCAGGTCCTCGCCGTGGCGCTTCCAGAAGTCTTCCGGCAGCTCGGTGGCGCCGGTGTAGAGCAGGCTGAAATCATCCAGCGCGCGGTCGTTCTCGTAATCCTCGGACACGATACCGGCGATGGCCGCCTTGATCCGCAGGTTGATGTCCTTGGAAACGAACACCACCGGCAGGTCCGGAGTTTCTTCCTTCAGCGCCAGGATCGCGCCGAGGATGGCGTTGTCCGGGATGACCTTGCCGAAACTCTTGCCCGCGTCGAAATGGCTGGTCTGGAAGCGCAGCTTGCCGGCGCTCTGCTTGCCGCGCAGCTGCAGGCCGTTGGGACGTTCAAGCGGAATGCCGTCGGCCAGGTTGTCCAGGCCCGATTCCTGCACCAGCTCATTGAGGAAGCGGCTCACCTGGCGGGCGTTGCGGCTCGCTTCGGAGGTGCCCTTCTTGCCGTTGTCCAGCTCCTCGATCACCTGCATGGGCAGGTAGACGTCATGTTCCTCGAACTTGAACAGCGCGGTGGGATCGTGCATCAGCACGTTGGTATCCAGCACGTAGATGCGCTTGCCTCGGGTCATCGTCATTTCCTGGTTACGGACAGGGAAAAACCACCACGACCTGCTGCAGGGCAGGGTGGTGGCGGACACAGTGGGCGTTGGAACTCACTTGGATTGGGCGGCCTTCAGTTCGGCAAGCACGGCGTCGGCATGGCCGGCGACCTTGACCTTGCGCCAGGACTGCACGAGTTGGCCGTCGGGAGAAATCAGGAAGGTGCTGCGTTCGATGCCGCGTACCTGCTTGCCGTACATGTTCTTCATCTTGATGACGTCGAAGGCGGTGCACAGCGCTTCGTCGGCATCACTGACCAGCGGGAAATTGAATCCCTGCTTGGCGCAGAAGTTGTCGTGGGATCTGACAGAGTCGCGGGAGACGCCGAGCACGACCGCGCCGGCCTTCTTGAACTCCGGCAGCAGCGCGTTGAAGTCGATGCCTTCGGTGGTGCAGCCGGGCGTGCTGTCCTTCGGGTAGAAGTACAGCACCAGCCACTGGCCGGCGTAGTCGCCGAGGGTGGACTGGTCGCCGCCGGACAGCGCCAGCGGCAGGGAAAGGGTGATGCTGTCCAGGGTATCGCCGTTGTTCATGAGGTCCTTCTGTCGAGCCTGGGTTGTTTCTACGACAATTGCATGAAACGCCACGCGCCCGTGAGAGGCGCGCGAAAATCCGCACGTCCGATCAGAATTTCATCGGGTCCATGATCGCGTCCAGGTTCAGGTGGTCGCAGAACTCAAGGAAATCGTCGCGCAGCGCGGCGATGTGCATGTTGGCCGGCACGCCGATGGTGACCTGCGCGCTGAACATTTCAGCACCGGTCTGCATGGCGCGGTAACGCGTGCTCTGCAGGGTCTCGATGGTGATGCCCTGGCGGTCGAAGAAATCGGCCAGCTGGAACAGGATGCCGGGCTTGTCGGCGGCGATCACTTCGACGATGTACGGCAGCAGGTTGGACTGCGCCTGCTTGGCCTCGGTGCGGTACCAGACCAGCTTCAGGCCTTCCTCGCGCTCGAGCCGGGTCAGCATCGCTTCCAGCTTGGCGACCGAATCCCAGGAGCCGGTGGCCAGGGCGGTGACCGAGACATCGCGGCCGACCGTGGCCAGGCGCGCGTCCACCAGATTGCAGCCGCTGTCGGCGATGCGGCGGGTGACGGACAGCAGGGGGGACTCCGGATGCGTCGTGTAGGCGTTGATCAGGAGGTGGTTTTCGCTCGGCGCGGGGCGCGGGGTGGTGTCGGTCAAGGCGATTCCGGGTAATGCAAGGCGTGAGTCTGAATGCCCGCCGGGGGCGGGAATCCACCGGTGTCCAGCATACTTGCCCGTGCTTTCGCGCCGCAAGTAACATTCAGGTGCCCCCGGCCTGTCGTGGCGGGCGTTTTCCCTCCCCAGCCAAGAGCAGCACGTCCTTGTCCCTTTCTGGCCTCATCACTGCGCTGGCGACCCCGTTCCGGGCCGACGGCTCCCTCGACCCCGACGGTTGGCAGCGCCTGCTGCACCTGCAGCTGGAGGGCGGCGTCCAAGGCATCGTCGTCGCCGGCTCGACCGGCGAAGCCGCCACCCTGTCCGATGCCGAATACGACCAGCTGCTGGCCAGCGCGGTCGAAACCATCGCCGGCCGTGTCCCGGTCCTGGCCGGCACCGGCCTTTCGGGCACCGCCAAAACCATCGAGCAGACCCGCCGCGCCGCCGCGCTCGGCGCCACCCACGCCCTGGTGGTGACCCCGCCGTACGTGCGGCCCACCCAGGCCGGCCTGATCGCGCATTACCGCGCCGTGGCCGACCAGGGCGGCCTGCCGGTGGTGCTTTACAACGTGCCGGGCCGCACCGGCTGCGACATGCTGCCGGAGACCGTCGCCGAGCTCGCCAGCCACCCGGACATCGTCGCCATCAAGGAAGCGGTGGGCGACCTGGGGCGCGTGCAGGCCCTGCTGGCCCTGGCCGGTCCGGAGTTCGCCGTGCTCAGCGGCGATGACGGCACCGCCGCCCGCTCGATCCAGGCTGGCATGGCCGGTCTGATCTCGGTCGGTTCCAACGCGCTGCCCGGTGCCTACCGCCGCATGTGCGCGCTGGCCGCCGCCCACGAACATGACGCCGCCGAAGCCTGGGATGCGCGCCTGCAGCCGTTCCATGATTTCTGCGGCGTCGAGCCGAACCCGATCCCGGTCAAGGCGCTGCTGCGCCGCATCGGCATCGGCCATGACCTGCGCCTGCCGCTGCTGCCGCTTTCGGCCGCACACCAGCCCGCGGCCGACCATCTCGCCGGCGACATCGCCGCCCTTGAAGCCCTTTCCAGCCACTGACCCTTTGTCGTGGCCTGATCCAGGAGATCCACATGCGTCAATCCGTTTCCACTGTCCGCGTGCTGTCCTACGCCCTGCTTGCCGTCGCCGTGGCTGCCGGTACCACCGGTTGCTTCAAGCGCGGCGCCAAGGGTGATTACGCCCTGGCTCCCGAAATGCGTCCGCTGGAAGTGCCGCCGGATCTGAACGTCCCGGCAGGCGCCGGTGGCAACCAGGTGCCGGCGCTGAGCTCGGCCACCAAGCCGGCGGCTCCGGCTGCTCCGGCCGCCGCTGCCGCCCCGGCCGCTGGCAACAGCGGCTTCACCATCCCGGGCAGCAAGGAAGAGGCCTTCGGCAAGGTCGGTACCGCGCTGGAAGGCGTCGAAGGCGTAACCATTGCCAGCCGCGCGCAGCTGCTGGGCTCCTACGACGTGGCCTATGAAGGCAGCAACTTCCTGGTCCGCGTGGTTGCCGTCGATGCCGGTGCCTACATCTCCGCGGTCGACCCGCGTGGCATGCCGGCCACCGCCGAAGCCCCGGTGAAGCTGATTGCCGCACTGAAGGCGAAGCTGGCGCAGTAAGCGCCGGTGAAGGTTCCGCCGGGCATGGCCCGGCGCTACCTTTTGCTCTGGTAGACGCCAACCTTGGTTGGCTCCACCCACAAAAAGGGCGCCGCAAGGCGCCCTTTTCGTTGCCGCAACAAGCGCTTGTCAGCGCTCCAGCAGCGGCAGCTTGTCCGGCTTGCCGTCCCACTCGCCGGCATCGGCGGGCGGATCCTTGCGCACTGTCAGCACCGGCCACTCCTTGGCGAGCTCAGCATTGAGGCCCACGAACACTTCCTGGCCGGCCGGGACATCGTCCTCCGGGAAGATCGCGTTGACCGGGCACTCCGGCTCACAGAGGGTGCAGTCGATGCACTCGTCCGGGTCGATCACCAGGAAGTTCGGGCCTTCGTGGAAGCAGTCCACGGGGCACACTTCCACGCAATCGGTGTGTTTGCACTTGATGCAGTTTTCGGTGACGACAAAGGGCATAAGGGGGGAGGCAGATCCGTCTTCAAGCGCACAATTCTAGAACAGGTTGAACGCGCGCGCTGCCGTTGGACGCACCGGCGCCCTGCGCGCTGACGATTCTGCACAGGCGGCAAGGGCATGCGGCCACTGCGCAGCGGCACTTTGCGGCACTGCACATTGCCAAGCTGGGGACGCCCCCGGCAGACTCGATGTCCATCGGTGGACATCTGGCGGTGAAGCAGTGCGGATCGCAGGGACGGGCATGGCATGAGCGTGTATCTGGGCATCGACGCCGGCACGCAGAGCGTGAAAGTGATCGCCTACGACGCGGCGGTACGCACGGTGCTGGCGCAGCAGGCGCGGCCGCTGGAACTGGCGGCGACGGCCGATGGGGGCCGCGAACAGAACGCCGCCGACTGGGTGAAGGCGCTGGTCGAGGCGATCCAGGCCCTGCCGGGGCCGGTGCGGGCGCGGGTGCGCGGGCTGGCGGTGTCCGGCCAGCAGCACGGTTTCGTCCCGCTGGGCCGCGACAACCGCGCGCTGGGCCCGGTCAAGCTGTGGTGCGACACCAGCACCGGCGCCGAATGCGACGCGATCACCGCCGCCATGGGCGGGCCTGCGGCCTGCATCGCCGAGGCAGGCAACGACCTGCGGGTGGGCTACACGGCCTCCAAGCTGCGCTGGACCCGGCAGCACCGGCCGGAGGTGGATGCCGCGCTGGATGGCATCGCCCTGCCGCACGACTACCTGAATCTCTGGCTGACCGGCAAGCGTTTCATGGAGGCCGGTGACGCCTCAGGCACCGGTTGGCTGGATGTGCGCCGCCGCACCTGGTCGCCGGCGATGCTGGCCGCCACCGACGCGCGGCGTGACCTGGCCGCACTGCTGCCGCCGCTGGTCGGTCCGGAACAGGGCTTCAGCCTGCTGCCAGCGATCGCCGCGCTGCTGGGGCTGCCGGCCGATACCCGCGTGGCAGTCGGCGGCGGCGACAACATGATGGCGGCCATCGGCACCGGCGCGGTGCGCGAGGGGCGGCTGAGCATGAGCCTGGGCACCTCGGGCACGCTGTTCGCCTGGCGCGCCACGCCCTGCGTGGATGCGCAGGGGCGGTGGGCCGCGTTCTGCGCCTCCGATGGCGGCTGGCTGCCGCTGATCTGCACGATGAACTGCACGGTTGCCACCGGCCAGACGGCCGCATTGCTGGGGCAGTCGCCGGAGCAGTGCGAAACCCTGCTGGCGCAAAGCGCGCCTGGCGCCGATGGGCTGGTAATGCTGCCGTTCTTCAACGGCGAGCGCAGCCCGGACCTGCCGCTGGCACGGGGCGCCCTGCATGGGCTGGACCTGCACAACCTGACCCCGGCCAACCTCTACCGCGCCGCGATGGAAGGTGCCAGCTACAGCCTGCGCCTCGGCTACGACGCGCTGGTTGAAGGCGGCCTGCGCGGGGAGCGCCTGGTACTGACCGGGGGCGGTGCCCACAGCCCGGCCTGGCGCCAGATGATCGCGGACCTGTTCCAGCTGCCGGTGGTCGTGCCGGTGCAGGCCGAAGGCGCCGCCTTCGGTGCCGCGCTGCAGGCGCTGTGGCTGTGCGAAGGGCAGGGCCAGGCGCTGGCCGACCTGGTCGATGCGCACCTGCAGTTCGACCCCACCCTGGCCGCCCAGCCCGATCCCACCCGCGCGGCCGCTTACGAGGCCGGTTACCAGCGCTTCGTCCACCACCTGCAGGCGTTGACCCCGCTGTTCCAGCAGCGCCTGCCCTGATCCCGAAGAAGGAAGCATCGTCCATGGCAACCCCGTTCCATGTAGGTCAGCGTGAGTACTTCCCCGGCATCGGTCGCATTCCCTTCGAGGGCCGCGACTCCGACAACCCCCTGGCCTTCAAGGTCTACGACGCACAGAAGCAGATCGGCGGGCGCAGCATGGCCGAGCACCTGCGCTTTGCGGTGGCCTACTGGCACAGCTTCTGCGGCGCCGGCCAGGATCCGTTCGGGCCGGGCACCCGTGCCTACCCGTGGGACCACGGCGATACCGCGCTGGCCCGTGCCGAGGCGCGCTGCGATGCCGCCTTCGAGTTCTTCACCAAGCTGGGCGTGCCCTACTGGTGCTTCCATGACGTGGACCTGGCGCCGGACGCGGAGGACATCGGCGAGTACCGCGCCAACCTCGCGCACATGGTCGAGCTGGCCGGCCAGCGCCAGCAGCAGACCGGCATGCAGCTGCTGTGGGGCACGGCCAATCTGTTCTCGCATCCGCGCTACATGAACGGTGCGGCCACCAATCCGGATTTCGCGGTGGTGGCGCGCGCGGCGGTGCAGGTGCGTGCGGCGCTGGAGGCCACCGTGGCGCTGCGCGGCAGCAATTACGTGTTCTGGGGGGGCCGCGAAGGCTATGCCTGCCTGCTCAACACCGACATGAAGCGCGAGCAGGCGCATCTGGCCCGGTTCCTTGCTGCCGCCCGCGACCACGGCCGCAGCATCGGCTTCCAGGGCACCTTCCTGATCGAGCCCAAGCCGATGGAGCCGATGCACCACCAATACGACTTCGACAGTGCCACCGTGGTCGGCTTCCTGCGCGAGCACGGGCTGGACGGCGATTTCAAGCTGAACATCGAGGCCAACCACGCCACCCTGTCCGGGCATACCTTTGCCCACGACCTGCAGGTGGCCGCCGATGCCGGCCTGCTGGGCAGCATCGACGCCAACCGCGGCAACCCGCAGAACGGCTGGGACACCGACCAGTTCCCGACCGACCTCTACGACACCGTCGGCGCCATGCTGGTGGTGCTCCGGCAGGGCGGGCTGGGCCATGGCGGCCTGAACTTCGATGCCAAGGTGCGCCGCGAGTCGACCGACCCGCAGGACCTGTTCCTGGCCCATATCGGCGGCATGGATGCGTTCGCCCGCGGCCTCGAAGTGGCCCATGCGCTGCTGCAGGCCTCGCCGCTGGAGTCGTGGCGGCGCGAGCGCTATGCCAGCTTCGACCACGGCCCGGGGCAGGCGTTCGCCGCCGGCCAGCTCAGCCTGGACGACCTCTGCGCCCACGCCCAGCAGGCCGGCGAACCGCACCAGCGTAGCGGCCGGCAGGAAGCCTATGAGAACCTGCTGAACCAGTACCTGCTGCGCTGAGCGGCCGGCCCACCTCTTTCGCGGAAGACCCAATGTCCACAGCGATTCCTGCAAACGCCGGCACGCGCGGCGAAAACACTGCCTTCATCGTCCTGATCAGCTGCGTGGCCACCCTCGGTGGCTTCCTGTTCGGCTTCGACAGTGGCGTGATCAACGGCACGGTCGACGGCCTGCGCCAGGCGTTCAATTCCAGCGAGGCGGCCCTGGGCTTCGAGGTGGCATCGATGCTGCTGGGCTGCGCGATCGGTGCGTTCGTGGCCGGGCGCCTGGGTGACCTGCTGGGCCGGCGCAGCGTGCTGATCATCTCGGCGGTGCTGTTCCTGCTGTCGGCGCTGGGTGCCGGCGCGGCGCATGCCTCGTGGCTGTTCGTGGCCGCGCGCATGGTCGGCGGCTTTGCGGTGGGTGCGGCCAGCGTGATGTCACCGGCCTACATCGCCGAAGTGGCCTCTGCGCGCTACCGCGGCAAGCTGGCCACGGTGCAGCAGATGGCGATCATCAGCGGCCTGTTCGCGGCGTTCCTCAGCAACTTCCTGCTGGCCCGCGCGGCCGGTGCCTCCACCGAGGTGCTGTGGCTGGGGCAGGAGGCGTGGCGCTGGATGTTCTGGATGCAGGCGATTCCGTCGCTGCTGTTCCTGGTGCTGCTGCTGGCGATCCCGGAAAGCCCGCGTTTCCTGGTCGCCAAGGGCCGCCAGGCGCAGGCCGAGGCGGTGCTGGTGAAGCTGTACGGCGCGGCCGAGGCCCGCACCAAGCGCAGCGAGATCGAGGGCAGCCTGGCCCAGGACCAGCACCGGCCGAGCTTTGCCGACCTGAAGGACAAGGCCACCGGCCGCCTGCGCAGCATCGTCTGGGTGGGCATCGGCCTGGCGGTGCTGCAGCAGCTGGTGGGCATCAACGTGGTGTTTTACTACGGCGCGGTGCTGTGGCAGGCGGTGGGCTTCTCGGAGAACGATGCGCTGCTGATCAACGTGCTGTCCGGCGCGCTGAGCATCGGTGCCTGCCTGGTGACGGTGCTGCTGATCGACCGTATCGGCCGCAAGCCGCTGCTGTGGGTCGGTTCGGTGGGCATGGCCATTGCGCTGGCGCTGATGGTGGTGGCCTTTGCCAGCGGCAGCCTGGTCGATGGCCGGTTGCAGTTGTCCGACGGCATGGGTCGGCTGGCGCTGGTGGCCGCCAATGTCTACGTGGTCTTCTTCAACATGTCGTGGGGCCCGGTGATGTGGGTGATGCTGGGCGAAATGTTCCCGAACCAGATCCGCGGCTCGGCGCTGGCTGTGGCCGGCGCGGCGCAGTGGACGTCGAACTTCGCCATCACGGTCACCTTCCCGATGCTGCTGGCCGGCATCGGCCTGGCCGGCGCCTACGGCATCTATACCGTTGCCGCCTTCCTCTCCATCTTCTTCGTGGTGCGCTACGTGCGCGAAACCAAGGGCAAGGAACTGGAGCAGATGGAAGGCTGACGGCAGGCCCGCGTTTCAGCGCCTCCTTTCTCCGTGGGGGAGGCGGCAGGCGAGCCGATCCAGGACACGCCCCCCCCCCCCCACCCCCCCCCCCCCCGCGCCCCCCGCCCCCCCCCCCCCCCCCCCCCCCCCCCCCCCCCCCCCCCCCCCCCCCCCCCCCCCCCCCCCCCCCCCCCC
>NZ_JAMOKY010000063.1:0-11710 GCF_024499815.1 Stenotrophomonas testudinis
CCCCCCCCCCCCCCCCCCCCCCCCCCCCCCCCCCCCCCCCCCCCCCCCCCCCCCCCCCCCCCCCCGACTCTACAAAAGGCCAAGCGCAGCGTCCGATGCGGTAACGGTCAGCTTCGCTGTGCTAGTTTTCCCGGCTCGACGACGGCGCCTCCTGGCGCCTTGTGTGGCAAGGAGTAACCGATTTCATGCAGGACCCGACGCTCAGCACCCCCGCCGCCGAAATCCGCCGCGCAGGGGTCGATCTCAATGGACTGATGACGGTGCTGGGCAAGCACCTGTATTCCACCCCGATGGTGGCCCTGCGCGAGCTGGTGCAGAACGCGCACGATTCGATCATCCGCCGCCGCCTCGAGCAGCCGGGCATCGAGCTGCCCTCGCGCATCTCGGTGCAGGTCGATGCCGCCGCCGGCGTGCTGCGCATCACCGATACCGGCGCCGGCCTGACCCGCCAGGAAATCCACGATTACCTGGCCACCGTCGGCGTCGGCTACACCCGTGGCCTGCGCCAGGGCGGTGATGACCAGGACGGCCTGATCGGCATGTTCGGCCTGGGCTTTCTCTCGGCCTTCGTGCTGGCGCGCCGGGTGAGCGTGCGCACCACCTCTTACCAGACGCCGGAACTGGGCCACCTGTATGTGTCCAGCAACGCCGAGCAGTACACGGTGAGTGAAGTGCCGGCGCGCGCCGTCGGCACCGAAGTGGAGCTGGAGCTGCACGCCGATTTCCTGCCGCTGGCCAACGAGGCGCGCCTGTACGAGGTGCTGGGCCGCTACTGCGCGCTGCTGTCCGAACCGATCTTCATCGGCGCGGCCGCCGAAGCCCTCAACCCCGAGCCGCCGCCGTGGCGCGGGCAGGGCGAGGTCGCGCTGCACCCGGTGCAGGCGCGTCGCCAGGCGCTGCAGTTCGCCGCGCGCTTCGAGCATGATTTCGAACCCATCGTGACCGTGCCGCTGCGCGCCGACGCCGACAGCGATGCCACCGGCATGCTGTGGGTGCAGGACGGCGCCACCTACGGCACCAGCGACAACCGCAACCTGTCGGTGTTCGTGCGCGGCATGCTGCTCGACGACGATGCGCGTGACCTGCTGCCACCGTGGGCGGGCTTCATCGGCGGCGTCATCGAATCCTCGCGCCTGACCCCCACCGCCAGCCGCGAGGACCTGCAGCGCGACGACCAGTACCGCGCCGTGCAGCACGCGCTGCTGGAAGCGCTGATCGACGGCCTGGCCGAGGTCGCGCGGCAGCAGCCCGAAGCGTGGCGACGCGTGCTGGCCCGCCACAACGAGGCGCTGCTGGGTGCGGCGCTGTGCGATGAGCGCCTGTTCGAGCTGCTGCTGGAACACGTGCGCGTGCCGACCTCGCAGGGCGACCTGCCGGCCAGCGCGCTGCCCGCGCGTGGTGCCGTGCACGTGATCCTCGACAACGGCGGCGGCTTCGAAGAAATGCTGTTCCGCGCGATGGGTGTGCCGGTCGCGCACGGCCATCGCTATGCGGTGGTGCCGTTCCTGCGCCGCTGGACCCAGGCCAAGGGCCTGCGCCTGGTGGAGCTGGGTACCGAGCAGGGCAACCGCGCGCTGTTCCGCACTGATGACAGCCTGGATGACGCGCAGCTGGCGTGGCTGGGCGAGCACTTGGGCGATGGCGAGCAGCTGCTGCCGGCGCGCTTCAGCCCCGAAGCGCTGCCGGTGGTGGTGGTGCCCGACCGCGAGGCCGAGCTGAAGCAGCGCCTGGAAGACGACGAGAACGACAAGCGCGTATCAATGGCCGCGTTGCGCTTGGCCCGCCAGTTCACTGCGCGCATCGAGGTGCGCGCACCGTCGCGGTTGTACATCAACCTGGACAACCCGGCCGTGCAGGCCCTGCTGCAGGCCCAACGCGACGGGCATCCGCAGGCACCGGCGGCCGCGCGGCTGCTGCGCTCGCTGAAGGTCATCGTCTCTGCGCAGGGCCGCCCGCTGGCCCGTGGTGCAGCGACGCCGGGCCCGGACCTCAACGGCGCCTTCAGTGATATCGCCGGTGCTCTGCAGCAGATGCTGCGCTGAGCACCGCACACACCTTCTCTCATCCAGCCTCACGCTAGACAGGAGCACCAAGCCCCAATGGATATCTGGAACTGGGTCGAAAAGCTGCAGGAAGACCTGCGCCAGGCCGGCCAAGCGCAGAATGCGCACCTGCTGACCCGCCTTGCCGACGAAGTCAGTGAACTGCAGGTCGACCGTGTCGACGCGCTGCTGCCCGAAGCGCGTGCGCTGGGCAAGGCGCTGGACAACCCCTGGGTCGATGTCTACGTCGGCCACTGGGCGCTGCGCAACCGCGTGGGCAACCGCGTTGAAGGCGAGAGCGCGCTCGGCGAGGCGGTCTCGCTGTTCGAGCGCGCGCATCGCGAAGACACCCTGGAATGCCCGCAGTCGATCTGCGTGACCCAGGATCTGGCCGCCTGCTACGGCAACATCGACGGCCCGGGCTGGGTGCCCGAGCGCATCGAGGTCTGCGACGAAACGCTGGCCCGCATCGATCCGACCTGGGCCTGCTTCCAGTGCCTGAGCTGCGAGAAGGCCGATGCGCTGCTCGATGATGGCCGCGCGCAGGACGCGCTGGATTACCTGAAGGTGCAGGCCGACGCGGTGGAAGCGCGCGGCAAGGAAGTGTTCGACAGCTTCCCGGAAATGCAGATCAAGATCCTGCTGGCCAGTGGCCGCGCCGATGAGGCGATGGTGCTGATCGATCAGCGCGAAGCCGAGGTGGCCGCCGCCGGCGAATATGAACCGGCCAACTGCACGGTGCCGCGCCGCCTGTCGCGCGCCTGGGCGCTGGCCCAGCTGGGCCGCGACGAAGAAGCGCTGCAGCAGCTGGTGCCGTGGAGCGAGCTGACCCCGAACACCTGGCGGCTGTGGGCCAACACGGTGGCGCTGCTGTGCAGCCGCGACCCGGCCCGCAACACCTGGGACCTGGGCACGCGCTTCAACACCATCATCGAGCACTTCGCCAGCGTCGGTGCCCACCGTCTGGTGATCGAGCTGGCGGCACTGAGCCTGGAACTGGCCCTGCAGCGCGGCGCGCGCTGGGTGGCGCAGCGCCAGCTCGGCCTGGCCCGCACCCACCTGGCACAGCTGCGCCAGGACCGCGGTGCCGGCGTGTTGGTGGCCGGCCTGGCCGCCCGCATCGACGCACTGCCCGACGTTGAACCGCTGCCGATGCCGGCCGCCGAACTGCTGGCCTGGCTGGAAGCGCGCGGCGAACAGCAGCAGTCGCGTGACCCGGAGCGCGAGGCGCAGTGGCTGCTGCAGGCGCATGCGCAGTGCCCGGATGACGAAGCGCTGGCCGAGGTGGCCGCATCGGCGCTGAATGCCTGTGGCGCGCAGACCGAGGCCCGCGCGCTGCTGTGGGAGTTCGTGCGTGCGCACGCCCAGGAGGACGGCGCTGCTGCCTACACGCTGATGCGCTGGCTGACCGAGCAGGGCGACGATGATGGCCTGCGCCGCCTGGCCGACACCTACCGCGGCAGCGTGCCGGTGTTCGCGCACTGGTGCGAGGTGCAGCGCGCACGCCGCGTGTCCGACTGGCCGGCGCTGGAGCAGGCCGCACAGGCGCTGCTGGCGCTGTCGCCGGGTTCGCATGGCGCGCGTGGCACGCTGGCGCGCATGTACATGGAAACCGGCCGCTTCAGTGATGCGCAGGCCTGTTACGCGCAGCTGGTGGAAACGCTGGAGGATCCCAATGCCGCGCACTGGGACCACATGAGCGCCGCCAGTGCCGCGCGCGATTGGGACGCGGTGCGCCGCTCGGCTACGGCCATCGGCATGGAGCTGTCCAGCCAGGACGGCGTGGTCGAAGAGCCGTGGGGCTGGGTGATCATCCGCAGCCTGGAGCAGGGCGAGCCGATGGAGTACTACGCGCGCCGCACCGGCCCGGTGACCGCGCGCATCGTCGAGAACGCACCGGCCAACCGTGCCCAGCAGGTGGGCGACTGGGTGGTGTTCGATGCCGCGCTGGTGCACCCTGCACCGGAAGAGGAAGAGCAGCGCCAGCACTTCATCCCGACCTATGCGCAGGTGCACGTGCTGGAACGTGGTGGCTTCGAGCGCAGCTGGCTGATCGACGGCGCGCACCCGGGCGAAGAGGCCTGGAACGCGTTCGTGGAAGGTGCCGAAGCGCAGGGCTGGCAGGTGTGGGTGCACAGCCGCCCGGATTACACCGTGACCGATCCGGATGCGGACCAGGGCACGCTGCCAGGCCTGCTGTTCACCGTGGCCCAGCCGCAGGGGCACGCGCCGCTTGCGCTGCACCGTTACCTGCAGCAGTCCACCGCCGGCTGGTCGCACCCGCAGTGCTGGCTGCGCCTGGCGGAAGCCTGCAACCAGGACCGGCAGCCGCACCTGGATGTGATCGAGCGGTACGGGTTGTAGGTTTCGCCGCGCTGCGCGCTCGCCGGGCATTGCCCGGCGCTACCGGGCCCCGGTAGGTGCCGACCGTGGCCGCGTCATGCGGATTGTTGTAGAGCCGAGCCTATGCTCGGCTCGTGTGGCAAAGCAGCCGAGCATGGGCTCGGCTCTACACACCTGTGCCGTGCCCTGAGGTAGGTGCCGACCGTTGGTCGACACGCCTTTACCGCGTATGCCCGAACACCAGTTCGATCACGAACTGGCTGCCGAAGAACGCCAGCAGCAGCAACAGCATCGCCGACAGCGTCCAGTGCACCGCCTTCGCCCCGCGCCAGCCGTAGCGGCGGCGGCCGATCAGCAGCACGCCGAACACGATCCACGACAGCACGCTGAGCACGGTCTTGTGTACCAGCTTCTGCGCCAGCAGGTCATCGACAAACAGCACGCCGGTGACCAGGGTGAGGGTGAGCAGGGCGAAGCCCACGGTGATGACCCGGAACAGCAGGGCTTCCAGATCAGCCAGCGGCGGCAGTGCGCGCAGCCACGGGCGGAATTCACGGCGGCGCAGCGCCCGTTCCTGCAGCCACAGCATGATCGCCAGCAGCGCGGCGATGCTCAGCGTGGCGTAGGCCAGCAGGGCCAGCCAGGCGTGGCTGGCCAGGCGCCAGCCCAGCACCTTGCTCGGTTCATGGCCGTAGCCGTGGTAGACCGCCAGCAGCAGCGCGGCCAGCGGGAAGACCACCACGCCCAGCGCCGACATGCGCCCGCGCGCGCCCACCAGCGAGGTCAGCCAGGCCATGCCCAGGCCGACCAGCGACAGCGCGGCGAAGAAGTGCATGTCCGGGCCGCCGGTGGTGCGCATCGCCACCAGCACGTGGTAGCCGCCGTGCAGCAGCATGGCCGGCAGCGCCGGCCACAGCCAGGTGGGCGAACCGACGGCATCATCGCGGCCAAGCGCACGCACCAGCAGGGCGCTGGCGGCCAGGTAAAGCAGGGCGGCGATGAGAACGATTAACATCGTTGCAGTTTCGCATACCCCCGTGATGCTGGCGACGGCCCCGTGGTCGCAGCCCGGGAAGGCGGGCGGACCCGTTATACTGTCTGCCTTATTGTCCCCCGCTTTCAGACAGGTTGCGCCGCATGTTCGAGTCCCTGACCCAGCGCCTTTCCGGCACCATCGAGCGCCTGCGTGGCCGCGGCCGCCTGACCGAGGAGAACATCCGCGAGGCGACCCGCGAAGTGCGCATCGCGCTGCTTGAAGCCGACGTCGCGCTGCCGGTGGTGCAGGCCCTGATCGAGCGCATCAAGGTGCGCGCGGTCGGCCAGGAAGTGCTGAAGTCGCTGACCCCGGGCCAAGCCCTCATCAAGGTCGTGCGCGACGAGCTGACCGCGGTGATGGGCGCTGAAGCCAGCGACCTGAACCTCAACGTTCCCGCCCCGGCCATCATCCTGATGGCGGGCCTGCAGGGCGCCGGCAAGACCACCACCGTGGGCAAGCTGGCCAAGCACCTGAAGGAAAAGCGCAAGAAGAAGGTGATGGTGGTGTCGGCCGACGTCTACCGTCCGGCCGCGATCGAGCAGCTGAAGACCCTGGCCGAGCAGGTGGGCGTGCTGTTCTTCCCGTCCAGCGCCGACCAGAAGCCGGAAGCCATCGTCCGCGCCGCCATCGACGATGCACGCCGCTCGTTCGTCGACGTGCTGATTGTCGATACCGCCGGCCGCCTGGCCATCGACGAAGCGATGATGGCCGAGATCAAGGCCCTGCACGCGGCGGTCAACCCGGCTGAAACCCTGTTCGTGGTCGATGCCATGACCGGCCAGGACGCGGCCAACACCGCCAAGGCCTTCGGCGATGCGCTGCCGCTGACCGGCGTGGTGCTGACCAAGACCGACGGTGACGCCCGTGGCGGTGCCGCGCTGAGCGTGCGCTACATCACCGGCAAGCCGATCAAGTTCGTCGGTGTCAGCGAAAAGCCGGAAGGCCTGGACGTATTCCACCCGGACCGTATCGCCAGCCGCATCCTCGACATGGGCGACGTGCTGTCGCTGGTCGAGCAGGTCGAGCAGCAGGTCGACAAGGACAAGGCCGCCAAGCTGGCCGAGAAGGTCGCCAAGGGCAAGAAGTTCGACCTGAACGACATGCGTGACCAGCTGGAGCAGATGCAGAACATGGGCGGCATCGGCGGCCTGATGGACAAGCTGCCGGGCCTGGGCAACATCCCCGAGCACCTGAAGCAGCAGGTCAGCCAGGGCAAGGAAGTGCCGCGCATGATCGCCATCATCAGCTCGATGACCAAGAAGGAACGGCGCAACCCGAACCTGCTGAACGGCTCGCGCCGCGCGCGCATCGCCAAGGGCTCGGGCGTGACCCCGGCCGACGTCAACAAGCTCATGAAGCAGTACATGCAGATGGAAAAGATGATGAGCAAGATGGCTGGCGGCGGCATGAAGGGCATGATGCGCAGCATGAAGGGCATGATGGGCGCCATGGGCGGCCGCGGCATGCCGTTCCGTTGATGCAGCGACGGGGCCGGCGCGCATCGCGATACGGCCCCGGTCACAATGACTGGCGTATGCTGGGCGGCGACTTCTCCAACAGGTATGTCGCGTGAATGCATCGCCGATTCTTGAGCGCGCCGACACCTTCTGTCGGCGTTTTTCATTGCAGCTTCCGATCCTGCTGGCACCGATGGCCGGTGCCTGCCCGGTGCCGCTGTCGGTCGCGCTGGCCAATGCCGGCAGCATGGGTGCGATGGGTGCGGTGCTGTCGCCGGCTGCTGACATCGGCCGCTGGATGGATGACTTCCGCGCTGCTTCCGCCGGTCCGGCACAGGTGAACCTGTGGCTGCCGGATCCGGCGCCCGTTCGCGATGTCACCGCCGAAGCCACCAGCCGCGCCTTCCTCGCCCAATGGGGCCCGGACGTGCCTGCCAGTGCCGCCGACGCCACGCCGGCTGATTTCGACGAACAGTTTGCTGCGTTGCTGGCCGCGCGCCCGGCGGTGGCCTCGACCATCATGGGCGTGCTGTCGCCGCGCCACGTGCAGCAGTTGAAGGACGCCGGCATCGCCTGGATCGCCTGCGCGACCACGCTGGCCGAAGCGCGCGCTGCGCAGGACGCCGGCGCCGACGCGGTGGTGGCGCAGGGCGCCGAAGCCGGTGGCCATCGCGGTGCGTTCGACCCCAGCCTGGCCGAGCGCCAGCTGGTGGGCCTGTTTGCGCTGCTGCCGCGCCTGGCCGACCACCTGCAGATTCCGGTGATCGCCGCCGGTGGCATCGCCGATGGTCGTGGCATCGCGGCGGCGCTCACGCTGGGCGCCAGCGCGGTGCAGATCGGCACCGCCTTCCTGCGCACGCCGGAGGCGTCGATCGCCTCGGCGTGGGCCGATGGCCTGGCCGCGACCGAGCCCGAAGACACCTGGCCGACCCGCGCCTTCAGTGGCCGCCTGGGTCGTGGCCTGGCCACGCCCTATGTGCGTGCCGCCGCCGCGGACGGTGCCCCGGCGCCGCGCCCATACCCGGTGCAGCGCGGCCTGACCGCACCGATGCGCAAGCAGGCGGCGCAGGAAAACCGCCTTGCCGCGATGCAGGCCTGGGCCGGGCAATCGGCCTGGATGGCACCGGCAGCACCCGCCGCCGACGTGCTGCGCGACATGTGGCAACAGGCGCAGGCGCTGCTGCGATGACGGTGTTTTGCAATGGCCGGCCGGCGCAGGTGGAAGATCTGCTGCCGGCCTTGGTCAACTACGGCCACTTCACCTCGATGCAGGTGCGTGGGCAGGCCGTGCAGGGGGTGGATCTGCATCTGGCGCGGCTGTCGCAGGCCACGCGCGAACTGTTCGGCAGCGAGCTCGATGTCGCGCAGGTGCAGGCCTGGATGACGCAGGCGCTGCTGCAGGCAGGGCAGGGCGATGCCTCGCTGCGGGTGACGGTGTATTCGCGCCACTTCGATTTCCGCAATCCGCTGGCGGCCGTGCCGGTGGATGTGCTGATGGCGGTGTCCGCACCGGTGGCGCTGACCGCACCGAAGCGCGTGCGCAGCGTGGTCTGGCAGCGCGAGCTGCCGCAGATCAAGCATGTGGGCACGTTCGGCCTGTTTGCCGAGCGTCGTGCGGCGATGGCCGCGGGCTTCGATGATGTGCTGTTCGTGTCGGCCACGGGTGGGATCAGCGAGGGCAGTACCTGGAACCTGGCCGTGCACGATGGTGAGCGGCTGCTCTGGCCGCAGGCCCCGGCCCTGCGCGGGACGGCTGAGGCGCTGCTGCAGCGGCATTGGCCGGGGGCGCAGGCCACGCAGCCGCTGTGGCTGGCCGATCTGGCCGGTGTGAAGGCGGCCTTTGCCTGCAATGCCAGTGGCCTGTGGGCGCTGGAGGCCATCGACGGGCAGGTGCTGCCGGGGTCGCAGGCCTTGGCTGAACAGGGCCGGGCGGTGCTGGCGGGGGTTGGCTGGGATCTGTTGGGGTCAGAGCCCTTTTGCGGTGCGTAGGGGGCTGACCCCGCTGGCCACCCATGGGGTTGGCTCGGCTGCGCTCTGCCGCTATAATCGCCCGCTTACCTCGCCATCCTGGCGACTGGGCAATAGGAAAAACACCATGGTCAAGATTCGACTGACCCGCGGCGGCGCCAAGAAGCGTCCGTTCTACCACATCATCGTGACCGACGTGCGCAGCGCGCGCGACGGCCGCAACATCGAGCGCGTTGGTTTCTACAACCCGGTCGCCCAGGGCGGCGAGAAGCGCATCGAGCTGGACCTGGCCCGCGTTGACCATTGGGTCAAGAACGGCGCCCAGCCGACCGAAAAGGTCCGCAACCTGATCAAGGAAGCGGCCAAGTCCCAGGCCGTCGCGGCCTGAGTCTGAAGGGCCACGCTTCGGCGTGGCCCTCTTGGTTGACGAAGATGAAAGATATCGAGCGCCGCATCCTGCTGGGCAGGGTTGTCGGCGCTTTTGGTGTGCGCGGCGAAATCAAGCTCGAGTCCTGGACCGAGCCTCGTTCCGCCATTTTCCGTTACCAGCCGTGGATCCTGCGCAGCCCCAACGGGCAGGAATCGACGCTTGAAGGCGCTCGTGGCCGTGACAGCGGCAAGCACCTGGTCGCCCGGTTCCCCGGCGTCGAGGACCGCGATGTCGTCGAAGCCATGCACGGCACCGAGGTCTATGTGGCCCGCAGTGCGCTGCCGCCGCCGAAGCCCGACGAGTATTACTGGGTCGATCTGGAAGGCCTGGATGTGAAGACCACCGAGGGCGTTGCCCTGGGTCAGGTCTCGCACCTGTTCAGCACCGGCGCCAATGATGTGGTCGTGGTCCGTGGCGACCGCGAGCGGATGATTCCGTTCGTGCAGCCGGACTTCGTCAAGTCGGTCGACTTCGAGGCCAACCTGGTCGTGGTCGACTGGGATCCCGAGTTCTGAGTGTGAGCATGCGGTTCGACGTCATCACCCTGTTCCCCGAGTTCCTCGCCCAGTCCGCTGGGCTGGGCGTGGTCGGGCGCGCGCAGGAGAAGGGTCTTTTCAGCCTGCACGGCTGGAATCCCCGTGATTTCGCCGAAGGCAACTACCGCCGGGTGGACGACCGTCCGTTCGGTGGTGGCCCGGGCATGGTGATGCTGATCGAACCGCTGCAGGCCTGCCTGCAGGCGATCCGTGATGCGGATCCGGCCCCGGCGCGGGTGATCTACCTCAGCCCGCAGGGCGCGCCGTTGACCCAGGCCAAGGTGCGGGAACTGGCGGCATTGCCGCGCATGGTCCTGCTCTGCGGCCGTTACGAGGGCATCGACGAACGCTTCCTGGAGGCCAATGTCGACGAGGAGATTTCCCTCGGCGATTACGTGCTGTCCGGCGGTGAACTGGGTGCGGCGGTCATCATCGATGCCGTGGCCCGCCTGCAGGAAGGTGCCCTGAACGACGCCGAATCGGCGGCCCAGGACAGCTTCGAAGGTGAACTCGGCCTGCTCGACTGCCCGCATTACAGCCAGCCGGCCCAGCACCCGCTGGGTGACGTGCCGGACGTGCTGCGTTCGGGCAACCATGCGGCCATCGCCGCCTGGCGCCGCCAGCAGTCGCTGCTGCGCACCGCCGAGCGGCGCCCGGACCTGCTGGATGAACAGGCGCTGGGCAAGGCCGACCGCAAATTGCTGGACCAGGGCCGTCAGGCCCGGAAACACAAGGCCAGCCCCTAGCGCAGGGCTGGCTTTATCGGCTATCATGGCCAATTCCCGCCAGCCCCGGCTGGCGTGCGCAGTACCCACAACAAACGTGCAGCACAGTTCCGTGACTGCATGAGCCTACGTTGTCGACACGACACGCCCACCCGAACAAGAATCGGTGTAACCCATGAGCAAGCTGAACAAGTCCATCGTCGCGGAATTCGAATCCGCCCAGATCACCCGCGAACTGCCGAAGTTCAGCCAGGGCGACACCGTTGTCGTCAACGTGAAGGTGAAGGAAGGTACCCGCGAGCGCGTGCAGGCCTATGAAGGCGTTGTCATCGCGACCAAGAACGGCGGCCTGAACTCCTCGTTCACCGTCCGCAAGATTTCGCACGGCTACGGCGTCGAGCGCGTCTTCCAGACCCACAGCGCCATCATCGATTCGGTCGAAGTGAAGCGTCGTGGTAAGGTCCGCGCCGGCAAGCTGTACTACCTGCGTGGCCTGGAAGGCAAGGCTGCCCGCATCAAGGAAGATCTGGCTGCTGCTGCTGCCGCCAAGGCCGCACGTCTGGCCGAAAAGGCCTGATAAACAACTTCGGTTGTTGCCGCGACGGCCGCCTTCGGGCGGCCGTTTGCGTTTGTGCGCTGGCCGGCGCTATGTTCGCGGCATGAATACCGTTGAACAGCGTTACCTGCCCAGGGTGCAGGCCGCCCTGCGCCATCTCGACGCCGCAGGCGTGCAACGCCGGCACTCGGCGCCGCCACTGCATCGCCTGCTGTGGCGCATGGGCATCAACGCACCACCGCCGATCCTGGCCAGCGTGGCCTCCAATGCACTGCTGATGGGCGTCTGGTTCGCTCTGGGCTGGGGCGTGCTGATGTGGCTGCTGGTCTGGCGCAACACCAACCTGCCGTTTGCAATCGCAGTGTTCAGCGCGCTGCTGGCCGGCGTGTTGTCCGGCCTGCTGATGGCGGTCCTGATGCGCGTGATGCGCCTGCGCCGCGGACTGCCGTTGTGGCGCGACCTGCCGGCTGCGCCACGCCCCTGACCTGCGGCCACGGCGCGCTGCGCAAGGCCCGCCAAGCACAACGCCGCGAAGTAGAGCGGTGGGGGGGGGGGGGGGGGGGGGGGGGGGGGGGGGGGGGGGGGGGGGGGGGGGGGGGGGGGGGGGGGGGGGGGGG
>NZ_JAMOKY010000064.1:0-9800 GCF_024499815.1 Stenotrophomonas testudinis
CCCCCCCCCCCCCCCCCCCCCCCCCCCCCCCCCCCCCCCCCCCCCCCCCCCCCCCGACTCTACAAAGGCGCAGTCGACCAACGGTCGACTCTACAGAGATCAATACATCATCGCGCCTTCCACAGCTCGGCGAGACGGTCCGGTTTGCCAGCGATGCGCTCCAGCACCGGGTACTGCAGGCCACCGTGGTAGTCGATGTTCATCGTATCGATGCGGTCGAACTGCTTGACCAGCAGCACGATCGGCGCCTTGTCCTTGGCCGCGGCCGAGACGGCGTCCTTCAGGCGCTCGCTGCTGTATTCGCGGCCACCGACGGCAATCACCTTCATGCCCGGTGCCAGGCCGGCGTTGAAGGCCGGGCTGTCCCAGATCACATCACCGACCACGCCGGTGTCGAGCACGGTGGCACCCAGCGAGTACGCCAGCAGCGCGGCCTTGGCGCGCTTTTCCTGCGCCTTGTAGGCCTCGTTCGGCGTATCGCGGTAGGCCAGCTTCCAGCCAGCCAGTTCCAGGCCACCGGTCAGCGAACCGTGCCCGTCCAGGCGCTGGCGCAGGAAGCTGGCCCAGTCGTACGGCGCGATGCCATTGAGGGTCTCCACCACATCCTCGAAGGTGTACGGCTTGACGTTCCAGTCGCCATTGCCGACGCCGAAGAACGTGCGCGCGAAATCATCCAGGCTGCGGCGGTTGCCGCTCAGCGCGCGCAGCTTGCCTTCCACTTCCAGCCACAGCATCTGCCCGCCGGAGTAGTAGTCCTCGCTCATCTGGTAGTTGCGATAGGCCAGCCCGCGGCGCTGGGCGATGGTCGGGTCGTTGGTGGTGTCCTGCAGCGCGCGCCAGGCCAGGCCCGGGCGTCCACGGTCGTAGGTCGCCGCCACGTTGGCCAGCATGTCGCGGGTCTGCTCGTTCGACCACAGGCCCGAGCGCGCGGCCAGCACCTGGCCCCAGAACTGGGTCTGGCCTTCATACACCCACAGCAGGCTGTCCCCCATCGGCACGTTGAAATTGGCGGTGGCCAGGTCCGCGCCGCGACGGTACTTGCCGTTCCAGGAGTGGGTGTACTCGTGCGGCAGCAGGTCGCGCATCCACGCGTTCTTGTCCCATTCGGTGAAGTAGCCGGGGGCCGCGCTGTTCTCGCTGGAACGATGGTGTTCCAGACCGATGCCGCCGAGGCGGTCGGTCAGGGCCAGCAGGAATTCGTAGTGGTTGTAGTGGCGCGCGCCGTACAGCTTGTCGGCCTGCTGCACCAATGCGCGATGCAGCTTGATCTGTTCGTCGGTCGGCTTCAGCGACTTGGCGTCGTCGGCGAACACGTTCAGGTGCACCGGCACCTTCGCACCGGGGTCGAGATCGATGCGCTGGTGGTGCTCGCCGGCAAACAGCGGCGAATCGACCAGGTGGTCATAGGAGATCGGCTTGAACACCACGGTGTCGCCATCGCGGCGCGCGGTTTCCAGTGCGGTGGCATAGCCCCAGCCCTTGGGCAGCGTCACGCTGGCCTGCGCCTGCAGGTTTCGCGCGTCGACGCCGGCCGGGTACAGCGAGTTGGCGTTCCACTGCAGGTTGAGCATTTCCGGGGTCATCACCACACGGCCCTGGCTGCCGCCCTGCGAGGAGAGGAAATCGAAGTGGGCGACGATCTCGCTGACACCCTCGGGAACGTCCACCTTGAACGCATAGACGTTGAACTGGTCGCGCTGCCAGGCCAGCGGCTTGCCGTTGGCGGTCACGCGCAGGCCGGCCAGCTTGTCGATCGGGCCGGTGGGCGAATGGTTGCCGGGAATCCACTGCGGGTACAGCAGGGTGACCGGACCGGGCTTGACCGGCACGGTAGCGGTCACCTTGAAGATGCGACGGGCAAGGTCACGTGCATCCACATCGATGCGCAGCAGGCCGGGGGCCGCGGCATCGCCCGGCGGCGAGGTCTGCGCCACCGCAGGCGTGGACGCCAGCGCGAACAGCACGGACATCACCAGGGCACGGGTCTTCATCAGGCAGGTTCCAGCTACGGTAGAACCTTTGATGCTAGGCCTGTGTAGTGCAGAACCCCATGGCCGAAGGTCATGGTCGGTGTGCCCATCCACGCGTGGCGTGGATCTACTGGGGCGCGTGGGCGGAAAAGGTCATGGGCGGTGCCCATCCACGCATGGCCTGGATCTACGGGTGTGCCGACCGGATGCAGTAGATCCACGCCATGCGTGGATGACATGCACCCGCCAGCGCCGGGCCATGCCCGGCGTACCACCTTCCGCAGTCAGTCCACCAACCGCAGACGCAGTTCCTTCGGCAGGGCGAACACCATCGATTCCGGCTCGCCGTCCAACTCGCCCACGCCGTTGGCGCCCAGCTCGGCCAGGCGGGCCAGCACGCCATCCACCAGCACCTGAGGTGCCGAAGCACCGGCGGTCACGCCGATGTGCTGCTTGCCTTCCACCCAGCGCGGGTCGATCTCGTGCGCGCCGTCGATCAGGTAGCTCTCCACGCCTTCACGGCGGGCCAGCTCACTCAGGCGGTTGGAATTGGAGCTGTTCGGCGAACCCACCACCAGCACCAGGTCGCAGCGCTTGGCCAGGTCGCGCACGGCGTCCTGGCGGTTCTGCGTGGCGTAGCAGATGTCGTCGTTCTTCGGGCCTTGCATCTCCGGGAACCGCTCGCGCAGCGCCTCGATGATGCCGCGCGTGTCGTCCACCGACAGCGTGGTCTGGGTGGTGTAGGCGAAGTTCGTCGGCTGGTTGATCTCCAGCGTGGCGACCTGCTCCACGTCCTCGACCAGGTAGATCTGGCCGGTACCGGCTTCGCGGTTCCACTGGCCCATGGTGCCTTCCACTTCCGGGTGACCGGCGTGGCCGATCAGCACCACGTCACGGCCGGCACGGCAGTGGCGGGCCACTTCGAAGTGGACCTTGGTCACCAGCGGGCAGGTGGCGTCGAACACTTTCAGGCCGCGGCGGTCGGCTTCCTGGCGCACGGCCTGGGAGACGCCGTGCGCGCTGAAGATGACCGTGTTGTTGTCCGGCACTTCGTCCAGTTCCTCGACGAAGATCGCGCCGCGCTGCTTCAGGTCGTCGACCACGAAGCGGTTGTGCACCACTTCATGGCGGACGTAGATGGGCGCGCCCAGCGTTTCGATCGCGCGCTTGACGATCTCGATCGCACGATCGACACCGGCACAGAAACCACGCGGGTTGGCGAGCAGCACATCCATCAGTTCAGTCTCCCGGCAGCGGCCGGCTTACGGTTTCGGGGTGGCATTATCCGCCTTTTTGGCGGACTTGCCGTCGAACAGGCCAAACAGGGCGATGCCCACGGCACCGACCACGATGGCCGAGTCGGCCACGTTGAACGCCGGCCAGACATGGTCACCGATATACCACTGGATGAAATCAACCACATGACCATGCACCTGGCGGTCGATCACGTTGCCGATGGCACCACCGATGATCAGCGCGTACGGCACCGCTGCCTTCCAGTTGCCACGGGCGGTGGCGCGCAGCCACCACGCCATCAGGCCGCTGATGGCGATGGCCAGCACGGTGAAGAAGTGCTTCTGCCAGCCACCGGCGTCGCTCAGGAAACTGAACGCCGCGCCGGTGTTGTAGGTGCGGTACCAGTTCCAGAAGCCGTCAATGACCACCACCGGCTGGAACTCCGGCAGGCTCGACAGCACCCAGGCCTTGGACCACTGGTCCAGGCCGATGATGGCGGCCGACAGCAGCAGCCAGACCAGGGCGTTGGGATGCGGACGGGGCGCGGCCATCAGAACCAGCTCCGCACTTCACCGGCACCGGTGATGTTGCCCGCGCAGCGGCCGCACAGTTCCGGGTGATCGGCGTTGCTGCCGACGTCGGCGCGGTGGTGCCAGCAGCGCACGCACTTGGTCTTCTGCGTCGGCTGGGCACTGACGAACACTTCGTCGGTGGTCGCCGGGCGCACCTGCACGTCGCCGCTGATGAACAGGAAACGCAGTTCATCGGCCAGCGGCTGCCACTTCGCGGCCTGCTCTTCGCTGGCGGCGATGGTGATTTCCGCTTCCAGCGCGGCACCGATGGCACCGTTGGCGCGCATCGGCTCGAGCACTTTGGCCACCTGCTCCCGCACGGCCAGCAGCTGGTCGAAATCAGCTGCGTTGAGCTGGGCATCGGCAGGCAGCGGCGCCAGGCCGTCGTACCAGGTGGTGAACAGCACGTGTTCGGCACGCTTACCCGGCAGGTAGCCCCACAGCTCGTCGGCGGTGAAGGTCAGGATCGGCGCGATCCAGCGGGTGAACGCTTCGGCGATGTGGTACATCGCGCTCTGTGCCGAACGACGACCGTGCGAATCGGTCGGCATCGTGTACAGGCGGTCCTTGGTCACGTCCAGGTACAGCGAACCCAGGTCCACGCTGCAGAAGTTCAGCAGCAGCTGGACGATCTCGGCCATGTTGTAGTTGTCGAACGCGGCCTTGATCTTTTCCTGCAGTTCCCAGGCGCGGTGCACGATCCAGCGGTCCAGCGCGACCATCTCGTTCAGCGGGCGCAGGTGCTTGGCCGGATCGAAACCATCCAGGTTGCCCAGCAGGAAGCGCGCGGTGTTGCGCAGGCGGCGGTAGGCATCGGCATTGCGCTTGAGGATTTCCTGCGACAGCGACATCTCGTTGCTGTAGTCGGCCGAGGCGATCCACAGGCGCAGGATGTCCGCGCCCAGCTTGTTCATGATGTCCTGCGGCTCGATGCCGTTGCCCAGCGACTTGGACATCTTGCGGCCGTGCTCGTCCACGGTGAAGCCGTGGGTAAGGCACTGCTTGTACGGGGCACGCTGGTCGATGGCCACGCCGGTCAGCAGCGAGGACTGGAACCAGCCTCGGTGCTGATCCGAACCTTCCAGGTACAGGTCGGCCGGCTTGCCGAAGCCACGCGCGGCCAGCACGCCTTCATGGGTGACGCCCGAGTCAAACCAGACGTCGAGGATGTCGGTGACCTTCTCGTAGTCGGCCGCTTCGGCGCCCAGCAGTTCGGCCGCGTCCAGCGAATACCACACGTCGATGCCCTCGGCTTCAACGCGGTCGGCGACCTGCTGCATCAGCTCCACCGTGCGCGGGTGGATCTCGCCGGTCTGGCGATGGGTGAACAGCGCGATCGGCACGCCCCAGGTGCGCTGGCGCGAGATGGTCCAGTCCGGGCGACCGTCGACCATGCTCTGGATGCGCGCCTTGCCCCAGCTCGGGAACCAGCCCACGGTATCGATGGCGGCCAGCGCATCGTTGCGCAGGTTGGCCTTGTCCATCGAGATGAACCACTGCGGGGTGGCGCGGAACACCACCGGCGTCTTGTGGCGCCAGCAGTGCGGGTAGCTGTGGCGGATCGGGTGGAAGGCCAGCAGCGCGCCGTTGTCGCGCAGCACGCCGACGATGGCCTCCTGCGCCTTCCACAGATGCTGGCCAGCCAGCACCACGTCACCGGCCGGCGGGGTCGATTCCAGGTACACGCCACGGCCGTCGACCGGGGTGATCTGGCCGGCGTTGTACTTGTCCAGCAGGCCGTACTTCTGGCTGACCACGTAGTCTTCCTGGCCGTGGCCGGGGGCAGTGTGCACCGCACCGGTACCGTCCTCGTCGGACACGTGTTCGCCGTTGAGCACCAGGATCTCGCGCTCGGGGTAGAACGGGTGCGCCAGCAGCTGGTTTTCCAGCGCCTCGCCGGTGGTTTCACCGTGCAGCACCACGTTTTCGACGCCATAGCGCTGCAGGGCGCGCTCGGCCAGGGCCGCGGCCAGCACCAGCCAGCGGCGCTTGCCGTTGTGCGCGGGGCCTTCGGCCAGCACGTAGCGGATCTCCGCGCCCAGCGACACCGCCAGCGAGGCCGGCAGCGTCCACGGGGTGGTGGTCCAGATCGGCACGGCCACTTCGACATCGCCCGGCAGGCTGACGCCGAAGGCCTGGGCCACGGCCTGCGCATCGCGCGCGGCGTAGGCCACGTCGATCGCCGGCGATTCCTTTTCCTGGTATTCGATTTCCGCTTCGGCCAGCGCCGAGCCGCAGTCGAAGCACCAGTAGACCGGCTTGGCGCCACGCACCAGGTGGCCGTTGGCCACGACCTTGGCCAGCGCACGGATCTCGTTGGCTTCGAAATCGAAGCTCAGGGTCTTGTACGGGTTGTCCCAGTCACCGGTCACGCCCAGGCGCTTGAAATCGGCGCGCTGGATGTTGATCTGCTCTTCGGCGAACTCACGGCACTTCTGCCGGAACTCGACCGCGTCGAGCTTGGTGCCGACCTTGCCCCACTTCTTTTCCACCGCGATCTCGATCGGCAGGCCGTGGCAATCCCAGCCCGGCACGTAGGGCGCATCGAAGCCGGCCAGGTAGCGCGACTTGACGATGATGTCCTTGAGGATCTTGTTGACCGCGTGGCCCAGGTGGATGCGGCCGTTGGCGTACGGCGGGCCGTCATGCAGCACGAACAGCGGGCGGCCGGCGGCGTTGTCACGCAGCTGCTGGTAGAGCCCCTGCGCTTCCCACCGCGCCAGAATGCCCGGCTCGCGCTTGGGCAGGTCGCCGCGCATCGGGAATTCGGTGGCTGGCAGGTTCAGGGTGGTCTTGTAGTCCTGGCTCACGCAGTGGCTCGCAATCTATGTTCGGAAAGGATGGCGCGCGCCTGGTCGGCGTCGCGGTGCATCTGGTCGGTCAGTGCCGCCAGATCGTTGAATTTCTCTTCGTCGCGCAGCTTGGCGACGAATTCCACTTCGATGTGGCGACCGTACAGGTCGCCCTGGAAATCGAACAGGTGGGCTTCCAGCAGCGGCTCCACGCCTTCCACGGTCGGCCGGGTGCCGAAGCTGGACACCGACGGCCACGGCTGGTCGAACACGCCGTGCACCCAGGTAGCGTAGATGCCCGACAGCGCCGGCGTCTTCGGGAAGCGCAGGTTGGCGGTGGGGAAGCCAAGCGTACGGCCGAGCTGTCGCCCACGCACGACCCGCCCGCTGATCGCGTAGGGGCGACCGAGCAGATCGTTGGCATGGGTGAAATCGCCGGCCTGCAGCAGCTGGCGGATGCGGGTGCTGGAGATGCGATCGCCGTGCAGGTCGACCGCTTCGATCTCGCCGGCGGTGAAGCCGAGCTCGGCGCCCATGGCCTGCAGCAGGGCCAGATCGCCGCGACGGCGGTTGCCGAAGCAGAACTCCGGACCGATCCACACTTCGCGCGCGCCCAGGCGCTGCGCCAGCAGCGTGCGGACGAAATCCTCGGCCGGCATGGCCGCCATCGCCGCGTCGAAGCGCAGCAGGCCGATCGCATCCACGCCCAGTTCGCGCAGGATCTCGACCTTGCTGCGGGCCAGGGTCAGCCGCGGCGGCGGCGTGCCCTGGGCAAAGAATTCTCGCGGCAGCGGCTCGAATGCCACGGCCACCGCGGCCACGCCCAAGGCGCGCGCGCGGGCGACCGCGTGGCGGACCAGCGCACGATGCCCCAGGTGGAGGCCGTCGAATGCACCGATACAGACCACGCTTCCGTTGGGGAACAGCTCCCCGCCCTCGACGCTTCTGAACAGCCTGCTCATCAACTCTCGTTCCGGCCCACCCGGGGCCGCCGCTTCAATGGTGTAACCCTGAAGTATAGCCGTCGTGGCCCCCGATCAATGCCCGCGCAGGTCGCGGGGGCGGAAGCCCATCGCCAGCATGGCCACGCCGTAGGTCGCGCCACCGCCGCCGACCAACAGCGCCAGGGCGCCGATCCGCTCCCACACGCCCATGGCCGAGAAGGCAGGCAGCCAGTGCAGCAGGGCCAGCAGCACGCCGACCATGGCCACGCAGGCCACCAGCAGGCGTGCCAGATAGCCGCCCCAGCCGGGTCGGCGCTGGTAGACATCGGTCTTGCCCAGCCAGTACCAGAGCAGGCCCAGGTTCAGGTAGCTGGACAGCGCACTGGCGATACCCAGGGCCAGGTGCAGGCCCGGCTGCTTGCCGATGGCGGTCATCACGCCCTGTGCCTTCAGCTCGTCGGGCACCATCACCTGGTACAACACGGCCAGCAGGGCGAAGTTGAACACCATGTTGGCCACCAGCGCGGCCACGCCGGCACGCACCGGGGTCCGGGTGTCCTGGCGGGCGTAGAAGGCCGGCAGCACGACTTTCAGGAGGGCGAACGCCGGCAGGCCGAAGCTCAGGCCGTACACCGACAACGCGGTCATGCGGGTGTCGAAGGCGCTGAACTGGCCGTGCTGGAAGATGGTGGCGATCAGCGGCTCGGCCAGGAACAGCAGGCCCAGCATGGCCGGCACCGAGATCAGCAGGGTCATGCGCAGGCCCCAGTCCAGCGAGCGCGAGAAGCCTTCGCGGTCGGTGCTGACGTGGTGGCGGGCCAGCGCCGGCAGGATCACCGTGCCCAGGGCCACGCCGAACACGCCCAGCGGCAGCTCAAGGAAACGATCGGCCAGCGACAGCCAGGACTGCGAGCCGTCGGTCAGCTTGGCGGCGATCAGGGTGTCCAGCAGCAGGTTGATCTGCGCCACCGAGGAGCCGAACAGGGTCGGCACCATCAGGGTCATTACCTTGCGCACGCCCGGGTGGGTCCAGCCCCAGCGCGGCAGGGTCAGCAGGTTGATGCCCTTCAGCGAGGGCAGCTGGAACAGCAGCTGCAGGATGCCGGCGGCCAGCACCGCCCAGCCCAGCGCCAGGATCTGCTTTTCCGGGGTGCCGCCCAGCCGCGGCGCCAGCCACAGGGCACCGGCGATCATGCACAGGTTGAGGATGACCGGGGTCAGCGCCGGCATGGCGAAGCGCTGGAAGCTGTTGAGCGCGCCACCCGCCAGGGCGGTGAGCGAGACGAACAGCAGGAACGGGAAGGTCAGGCGGAACAGGTCGACCAGCAGGCCCTGCTTGACCGGATCGGTATCAACCCCGCTTGAGAACACCGACGCCAGCTGCGGCGCGAAAATCAGCGCCACGGCGGTCACCAGCATCAGGATGCCGCCCAGGGTGCCAGCCGTGCGCGCCATCAGTTCGCGCAGCTCTGCATGGCTGCGGGTCTCTTTCACTTCCGTGAACACCGGCACGAAAGCGGTCGCGAATGAGCCTTCGGCGAACAAACGGCGGAGGAAATTGGGTACCCTGAAGGCGACCCAGAAAGCATCAGTGATGGCGTTGGTGCCGAACGTGGTGGTCACCACGAAGTCCCGGACAAGTCCGAGAACGCGCGAGACCATGGTCATGCTGCTGAACGACAGCAGGCCCCGCAACAACTTGGGTGAACTCACTCAGCGTCCCTCTTGACAATCGACTTGACGTGCATTTCTTACGCCATCATACTAGCTAGCTTGCTGTTCCCATAACACCGATTTTTTCAGGAAACCACCACCGTGGCCAATATCAAGTCCGCCAAGAAGCGCGCCAAGCAGACCGTCGTGCGCAACGCGCGCAACGTGGCTCAGCGCTCGATGCTGCGCACCGCTGTCAAGAAAGTGATCAAGGCGCTGGACGCCAACGATGCCGCCGGCGCCGAAGCCGCCTTCGCCGTTGCCCAGCCGATCCTGGATCGCTTCAGCGCGCGTGGCCTGATTCACAAGAACAAGGCTGCTCGTCATAAGAGCCGCCTGAACGACCGCATCAAGGCCCTCAAGGCCGCCTGATCCGGCGTTGCCGCCCCGCCCTTCGGGGTTGGGCAGCAGACAAAAGCCCGGCCTCGGCCGGGTTTTTTGTTGCCTGCGATCTGCCCCATGTAGAGCCGAGCCCCACCTCGGGGGCCGTTCGCGCGGGCCCCCGCCCCATGGGGGGGCGCGAACCAAAATCGCCCGGACCCAAAAAAACCCGCCGCGGCCGGGGTTTTTGTG
>NZ_JAMOKY010000065.1:0-8967 GCF_024499815.1 Stenotrophomonas testudinis
GCGCACACGGAAACGGCGGGCCTCGGCCCGCCGTTTTTTGTTTGTTGTAGAGCCGAGCCCATGCTCGGCTGAGGCCGCGACGCGGAAAAGCAGCCGAGCGTGGGCTCGGCTCTACCAAGCGATTACGCCGGCACGAACCACCACGCCACCGCCGCCAGCAGGGCCGGCACCGCCTGGATGAAGAAGATCCGCTTGTTCACGCTCCAAGCGCCATAGCAGCCGGCCACGATCACGCAGCCCAGCGAGAAGTTCACCAGCATCGGCAGGTGATCGAACAGGCCCCAGAACAGGCCCGCGGCGAGGAAGCCGTTGTACAGGCCCTGATTGGCCGCCAGCACGCGGGTGATCTCGGCCTTCTCCGGCGTGTTGCGGAACGTCTTCAGGCCCAGCGGGCGGGTCCACAGGAACATCTCCAGCACCAGGAAGTAGACGTGCAGCAGTGCGACCAGCAGGGTCAGGGCGAGTGCGATCCAGTACATGACGGATTTCCTTGGATGGGTTGACGGGATGATGGGGTCGGAGTTTTCTCCTTGGGAAAGGGATCCGACCCTGCGCGGCTCAGCGGTCGCGCGGGAGCTTCTTCTCTTCGCGCAGCACGCCGAACGCGGCCAGCGTCATGCACGCGGCCACCAGCATGCCGCCGGCGAACACCACATGCGAGCCGAACAGCGACAGCCCCTTGTGCACCCAGGTGAAGCTCAGGTCGGCGCCGCGGTAGACCACGGTGTCGATGGCCGCGCCGGCCTTGTAGCGCCACTGGCGGTCCACGCGGGTGTAGATGGTCTCGCGGGCCGGCTTGAACAGCGAGAACTCGCTGGCCCGGGTCAGCACCTGCACCACCGCCACCATCATCGGCAGCGGCGAGGCGGCCAGCACCGAGAAGCCGAGCAGGATCGCGAAGGCCGGAATCAGCAGCGCCGGCGCGATGCCGTGGCGCGACAGCAGCCAGCGGGTCAGGCTGAGCTGCAGCAGCAGGGTCAGCGCGTTCACCGCCAGGTCGATGCGCGAGAAGAACGCCGTGCTGGCCGCCGGGTCGCTGAAGGCCGCCCGCACGATGCTGGCCTGCTGGTTGTACAGCATCGTGCCCACGCCCACGCCGAACACCACCAGGATCGCCAGCCAGCGCAGCAGCGGCTCGCGCACGATCAGCTTGAGGCCATCGAGCACGCTGCCGCCCATCGGCTTCTCGCCGGACACCAGCTGCTGCTCGCGCTCGCGCAGCACCGCCCAATGCCGCAGCCGCCAGATGCAGAACAGGCAGACCACCAGGAAGCCGGCCGAGACCAGCATCAGGTTGGCGATGCCCACGCGCTGCACCAGTGCGCTGGTGAGGACCGGGCCGAGGAAGGCACCGACCGTGCCGGCCGCGCCGATGTAGCCGTAGTACCTGCGTGCCTGCACGTTGCTGAAGACATCGGCCATGAAGCTCCAGAACACGGCCACCGCGAACAGGTTGAAGACCATCACCCAGAGGAAGAAGGCCATGCCCCGCCCCGGCACGCCGCTGTCGAACAGCACGTAGAACACCAGCAGGGTGGCGATGAAGAAGCCATACACCACCGGCAGGAACACCCGCCGCGGGAAGCGGCTGACCAGCCAGCCATAGACCGGCTGCAGCACCAGCATGATCAGGAACACACAGGTGAACAGGAACTGCAGGACGAAGTCCTTCAGGGCGATGCCATGGCTGGCGAACCAGCCGATCAGCAGCGGCGGGAACACCGTCTCCAGATCGGAGGAGGCCGCCATCGCCTCGCGCACCGGGCGCAGCACGTAGTAGCCGCTGAGCAGGCAGAAGAAATACAGGAACGACCACCACAGCGCCGGCGATTCGCGCAGCGCGACCACAAGCCCACGCAGCGGCCCCTTGCCCGCGGCCGCGCTCACGCGGTGGCCCCGGCCGGGACGCGGCAGTTGGATGGCGGCATGACAGGCTCCGGGGGCAGTGAAGCGCGTACGTTAGACAATGCACTGCAACATCGCCAGCAGACCGTGCGCGAAGCCCGCAGGCGGGCTCATGCGGAGGCTGTCCGCGGGCGCGTGCAGACCCCGTCGCCGGGCGTCAAAAATCCAACTTTTTCAATCAGATGCGCATTCATCTTCGCTTTGTTTGTGCACAGGCGAAAAGCGGCGCTAGAATCACAAGCAGCAGTCGCGCACGGGTCCAACCGATGAAAATGAACAACCTGCGTCGCCCGGTCCGGGCGGCGACCACCGGTTTGCTGGGCATGCTGATGCCCGTGGCCTTGTCCACCACCGCGCAGACACCGCCGGCCCTGCCGCCGATGCCGACCAACATCGAAACCGCCGCGGGTCCGGGCGTCGCCCACACCCAGCCGGCGGCCTACCGCACCGGGCTGGTGCCACAGGTGCAGCTGCCTGCCGCCGGCTTCAACGTCGCCCATATTGAATCGATGGCGCAGCAGCTCACCTATGGCGAGCGCGTGCCGGGCATGGCCGTGGCCATCGTGCAGGGTGGCCGCGTGCTCAGCGCGCGCGGCTACGGCGTCACCGACGTCAACAATCCGCTGCCGGTCGACGCGCACACCGTGTTCCGCTTGGCGTCGCTGTCCAAGGCCTTCGCCGGCACCATGGCCGGCCTGCTGGTCAACGACGGCACGCTGCGCTGGGACAGCAAGGTGACCGACTACGTGCCGGGCTTCCGCCTCAACTCGCCCGAAGCCACCGACCGCCTGACCGTGGCCGATGTGCTCAGCCACCGCGTCGGCCTGCCCTACAACGCCTACGACCGCGACATTGAAGGCAATGCCGAGTACTACTCGCTGACCCAGAAGCTGGCCAACACCAGCCTCAAGTGCCTGCCGGGCGACTGCTACGCCTACCAGAACGTGGCCTTCAGCCTGATCGGCGACGTGGTCTATGCCGCCTCGGGCAGCTTCTACGAGCAATCGGTCGAGCGCCGCATCTTCAAGCCGCTGGGCATGAACGATGCCAGCCTCGGCCTGGCCGGCATCCAGGCCAGCTCGCGCTGGGCGCGTCCGCATGTGCGCAGCCGCAACGGCTGGGTGTCGCTGACGCCGAAGCCGACCTACTACCGTGTTGCTCCGGCTGCCGGCGTCAACGCCAGTGCCAGCGACATGGCGCAGTGGCTGCTGGCCCACACCGGCCATCGCCCCGACGTGCTGCCGGCGCCGCTGCTGGCCACCCTGCATTCGAGCCTGATCAATACCCCGGGCGAGATGCGCTCCGGCTGGCGCCGTGAGCGCCTGCATTCGGCCGGCTACGCGCTGGGCTGGCGCACCTTCGATTACGCCGGCCACGACGTGGTCTTCCATGCCGGTGCGGTGCAGGGTTACCGCGGCCTGGTCGCGCTGGTGCCCGAACGTGACCTCGGCATCGCCATTCTCTGGAACGGCGAAAGCGGCCTGCCCAGCGGCCTGCTGCCGACCGTGCTCGATTCGGCGCTGGGCCTGCCGGCGCAGCGCTGGCTGGACGTGGACACCGATTTCGGCAGCGACAGCCTGATGGCCGAAGGCGCGACCCCGGCGCAGCAGGACAAGCGCAAGGGCAAGGGCGCCTCGGGCAACCGCGCGGTGGCCTCGCCGCGCTGAGCGCGGCAGCCTGCCGGTGATCGCTAGAGTCGACTGTCAGCCGACTCTACAGGGGCGCGTGAAGCCGTCGAGCATGGCTCGACGCTACAAACGCAGGCTCAGTGCGCGAAGTAGTGCATGCCGCCATCCACCGGGATCACCGCGCCGGTGATGTAGCCCGCCAGCGGCGACGCCAGGAACGCCACCAGCGGCGCGACCTCCTCCGGTTCGCCGAAGCGCCCGATCGGAATGTTGCGGTCGATGAACGCGCGTCGGCTTTCCTCGGTGGGATGCAACCGGCCCAGGATCTGCGCGCTGTTGATCCGCCCCGGTGCGATCGTGTTGACCGTCACGCCCTGCGCCGCCACCTCCGATGACAGGCCCTTGCTCCACAGGTGCAGCGCGGCCTTCGCCGCCGTCGCGGCATTCACCGCACGCGGCTCCATCGAGCCGCTGAAGTTGATCACCCGCCCCCAGCCCTGCGCCTGCATGCCGCGCAACAGCGCCTGGGTCAGCCTTCGCGACGCGGAGAAGTTCAGCGCCATCGCCTCCTCCCATACGTCGTCAGCGGCGTCGACAGACGTCGGCCGCGAGCCCCCCGCGGCATTGACCAGGATGTCGACGCGCTGCAGCGCGTCCTGCGCCCCGGCGGCGATGCGCGCCAGCTGGGCGGCGTCGGTGAGGTCACCCGGCAGGATCAGCGGCGCGGCTGCACCGCTGGCTGCGATCTCCGCCGCCAGCGACTGCAGCGGCTGCAACCGTCGCGCGTTGATCGCGATGCGTACGCCAAGCGCCGCCAGCTGTCGCGCAACCGCGGCGCCAATGCCGCTGCCCGCGCCGGTCACCAGTGCGGTACGTCCTGCAAGACTCAGATCCATGCTGTTCTCCGTTGTGCTTGGCCGGCTCATCCGGCCCGTGCAGCGCATGCTCGTTGATGACCCCTGATTGATAAACTCCGCGCAGGTTTCAGCATTCAAAACCCGGAGTGTCAGATGAACTTGCTGGAGAGCATGCAGGTCTACGTGCTGATCGTGGACAAGGGCAGCCTCAGCGCTGCAGCCGCAGCGATGGACATCTCGGCGACCATGGCCGGCAAGCACCTGCGTGCACTGGAAGCGCGCCTGGGCATGCAGCTGCTGAGCCGCACCACGCGCCGCCAGCACATGACGCCGTTCGGCGAGGACTACTACGCCCGCTGCCGGGACATCCTGCGGCTGGTGGAAGAGACCGATGCGCAAGCCGCCCACCAGCAGATGGCGCCGGCCGGCACGCTGCGCATCAGCGCGCCGGTGATCTTCGGCACGCACGCGCTGGTGCCGGCCCTGGCCGAGTACATGCAGCGCCATCCGCAGGTGCGGGTGGAGGTGAGCCTGAGCGACCGCGTGGTCGACCTGGCCGAAGAAGGTTTCGAAGCCGCGCTGCGCATCGGCACCCTGGCTGACAGCGATGCACGGGTGGCACGCCCACTGACGCCCTACCGGTTGATGATGTGTGCCGCGCCGGCCTACCTCGCCCGCCACGGCACACCGCGTACGCTCGCCGAACTGGCGTCGCACCAGTGCCTGTCGTTCGAGCCCCGCGCGCTGGCGCAGTGGCTGCAGGACGAGGCTGGCGGCCTCGAGCGTATCGCCGCTGCGCGCCTGCAGATCAACAACGGCGAAGCGCTGCGTGCGGCGGCGCTGCATGGACTGGGCATCGTGCTGCAGTCGGCCCTGCTGCTGGCCGCGGACGTGGCCGCCGGGCGGCTGGTACAGCTGTTCCCGCAGCACGGCCAGGCCGGTCGGCCGATGCACGTGGTGTACGCGCACGATCGCTACCGCTCCACCCGCCTGCGCAGCTTCCTCGATTTCCTGGTGGAGCGGTTCCCGCCGGTACCGCACGGGTAACGTCGACCACGACCGCCCATAAAAAAACCCCCTCCCCGCTGGGCAGCCAGGGAAGGGGGTTTCAGGGTACGGCTATCGGGAAGTACTTAGATCAGCGGCGCCGGGGTTGCCGGCAGAGCGACCGGAGCGGCCTTCTTCTTGCGGGCGGCCGGCTTGCGCTTGGCAACCTTCTTGGCAGCCTTCTTCGGGGCAGCCTTCTTGGTGGCCCTCTTCGCAGTGGCCTTCTTGGCAGTCTTCTTCACTGCCTTCTTGGCAACCTTCTTTACGGCCTTCTTCGCGGTCTTCTTTGCCGGCTTCTTGGCGACCTTCTTCGCCGCCTTCTTCACTGCCTTCTTGGCGGTAGCCTTCTTGGCGACCTTCTTGACGGCCTTCTTCGCGGTCTTCTTTGCCGGCTTCTTGGCGACCTTCTTCGCCGCCTTCTTCACTGCCTTCTTCGCAGTGGTCTTCTTGGCGACCTTCTTGGCGACCTTCTTCACGGCCTTCTTGGCGGTCGCCTTCTTCGCGACCTTCTTCACTGCCTTCTTGGCAGCGGCCTTCTTAGCGACCTTCTTCACCGCTTTCTTGGCGGCGGGCTTTTTCTTCGCAGCTTTCTTGGTTGCCATGGGATGGCTCCTCGTCAGTGATAGGGAGTTGAAACGCCCAGGTGGATCAAACCCGCGGTTGCTGCGTGCGGGGACCGCCGGCGCGTCAAGCGCGCCGTTACGGATGCGGCAATGCCCGCCTCGATCGGCGGAGCGGGCATCGGAACAGGAGATGCCTTGCGTTTCTCCGGGGGAAGCGGGGCCATGTCCACCGTCGGCAGGATCGCGGTGGTCTTGAAGGGGCTGCTTCGCATCGGACGATTGATTCTGCGCACTCGGTTTGGCAGGCAAGGTCTGCTGAGGCGAAACCTAATCACGGTTTTTTTTACTGTCAACAACCCCCGCGAAAAAATTTCACATCCGCGTCCATCCGAACGCCGCCGGCACCGCCACCACACGGCACCTTCCTGGCCCTGCATCGCGCATCGCCAACGTCACGCGCAGCAACACGTGATCGCATCTGCTGAATAAAAAACGCTTGAAATAAGCACTCTGCGTTGATAAGCGACAACAGATGCCGCGCCATGCACCACGTCGTCCGGCACACACCATCGCGCGCGCCCGCCGCACCACAACGGGTCTGCAACGGGGAGTAAAAGTTTTCACATCGGAACACGCAAACGCGGGACGGAAACGCGGATTTGCGCAAAACTGCGCACGCCTGATCGCGCCGTTCGATGCCGCCTGATGCCACGCCGAAGGTGTGCCGCGAACCCGACGGCATGAGTCGACGACGGAGGCCGGAACGAAAACGGCCACCCGAAGGTGGCCGTTCTGGAAGCAGGAAGCGAGGACTCAGTGGTCTTCGTTTTCCAGGGCTTCGGCGTACGCGTCCGGATCCAGCAGCTCGTTGAGCTCGTCGGCGTTGGTCAGCTCGACCACGTACATCCAGCCTTCGCCGTAGGCATCTTCGTTGATGGTTTCCGGCTTGTCCGACAGCGCCGAGTTGACCTCGACGATCGTGCCGCTGACCGGGCTGTAGACGTCCGAGGCGGCCTTGACCGACTCGACGACGGCGATCTGCTCGCCCGCCTTGGCTTCGGCGCCGACTTCGGGCAGCTCGACGTAGACCAGGTCACCCAGCAGGCCCTGGGCATGGTCGGAAATACCGACGGTGACGCGGCCATTGCCTTCGACGCGGGCCCACTCGTGGGACTTGAGGAACTTGAGGTCGCCGGGGATCTCGCTCATGGGAACTGCTCCAGGTTTTGCAGGGGGTGGAAAAAACGGGGCTAGTGTAACCAACCGACCGCCACTGCTGTCAGTGACGGCCGGCACGTTCGGATCAGGCGTCGGCGAGCACGCCGGGCTGTGCCTGGCCTTCGCGGACGAACGGGAACTTGACCACGCGCACCGGCACCTGCCGGCCGCGGATATCGACGGTGACCTGGCCGAGTTCGCCCGCCGGCACGCGAGCGAACGCGATGCCCTTGGCCAGGCTCGGCGAGAAGGTGCCGGACAGGATTTCGCCCTGGCCGCCGGCGGTGGTCACCGCCTGGCCGTGGCGCAGCACGCCCTTCTCGTCCATCACCAGGCCGATCATCTGGCGCGCGTTGCCGGCGGCCTTCTGCGCCTCCAGCACGTCGCGACCGATGAAGTCGCGGCCCTCGTCCAGCGACACGGTCCAGGCCAGCGCCGCTTCGTACGGGCTGATCGCTTCATCCATGTCCTGGCCATACAGGTTCATGCCGGCTTCCAGGCGCAGGGTGTCGCGCGCGCCGAGGCCGGCCGGCTTCACGCCTGCCGCCAGCAGGCGGTTCCAGAAGGCGACCACGGCGTCCTGCGGCAGCAGGATCTCGAAGCCGTCTTCGCCGGTGTAGCCGGTGCGGGCGACGAACAGTTCAACACCGTCGTCCGCCTTGACCTGCAGGGCAGCGAAGCGGCCGAGCTTGGCCAGCGCGTCACGGTCGCTGCCGCCGACCAGGCCGACGACGCTGTCGCGCGCCTGCGGGCCCTGCACGGCGAGGATGGCCAGGTCCGGGCGCTGCTCGACGCTGACGCCGAACGGTGCCGCCTGTTCGCGCAGCCAGGCCAGGTCCTTTTCGCGGGTGGAGGCGTTGACGACCATGCGGAAGAAGTCATCGGCCAGGTAGTACACGATCAGGTCGTCGATGACGCCGCCGGCCGGATTCAGCATGCACGAGTACAGCGCCTTGCCCGGCACCTTCAGCTTGTCGACGGAGTTGGCCAGCAGTCGGCGCAGGAACGGCTTGACCTGCTCGCCGCGCAGGTCGACCACGGTCATGTGGCTGACGTCGAAGACGCCGGCTTCGCGGCGCACCAGATGATGTTCGTCCAGCTGCGAGCCGTAGTGGATGGGCATGTCCCAACCCCCGAAATCGACCATCTTGGCGCCGAGGGCGCGGTGGGTATCGTTGAGCAGTGTCTTCTGGGTCATGACCGGTCCGGCAGCAGGATAAACAAGAGCGTCCATTATCCCAGATCGGTCGGCGGCAGGCGTGCCGCAGCGCAGCGGGGGTTGTTGGGTTGTAGCTGGCCTGCGGCCGGCGCCGCTGTTTCTACAGCCAGGGCATGGAGCGCAGAGCCTGGGTTTGTCGGCTCTGGGTTTTCTGGGTCTGGGTGGGGCGGTGTGACCGCGCGGGGGACGCCGTAAACCCGTCCTTGGGGGCTTGGCCGCGGCATCCATGCCGCGGACACCCCCGCGCGGCCACACCGCCCCACCCCTGCCAGGTTCCGTGGTGACGGATGGCAAGTGCCAGAGCAGAGCAAGAGCAGATGTGGATGTCGATACATATATAGAGAGGGGTCGGATCCCTTTCCTGCGGAAAGGGATCCGATCCCGCGAGCGCAGCGACCGGTTTTTGCTTTCGCTTTTTATTTCTTTTCCGTGGGCTGGACGCGCACGGAAACTGTCGGGGGGGGGGGGGGGGGGGGGGGGGGGGGGGGGGGGGGGGGGGGGGGGGGGGGGGGGGGGGGGGGGGGGGGGGG
>NZ_JAMOKY010000066.1:0-7352 GCF_024499815.1 Stenotrophomonas testudinis
GGGTTTGCGGGGTGTGAGCCGCATGGATGCGGCGACCAAGGCTACATGGACGTACTTGCGCCGTCCCCGCAAACCCATAGTGCCCGGCCATCCCGCGGAATGCAGGCTTTTGACGTTGACGTTAAGCAGGTGCAGGGCTGCAAGCCCTGCCGACCCATCCCTCAGTGCAGGAGCGCTGCCACCGCCGCCCGGAACCCGGCCTGCGCCGGCACCGACTCCGGCGCGTGATGCAGCTGCCGCACTGCACGCGCCAACCGCGCCGCCCCCACGAACCCGCAACTGGCCTGCAGCCGATGCAGCTGGTTGCGCAGACTCGACGCGTCGTGCTGGTCCACCGCCTGTTCCACCGCGTCGCGTACCCCCGGCAGCTCGGCCAGGAACAGCTCGCGCAGGGCAATCAGGTGGTTGCGCTGGCCGTTCAGGGCCGCCAAGGCCGCCGTCTCGTCCCAGTCCTCCACCACCAGCTCGATCGCTGCCGGCGGCGGGGTCGCTCCAGCGGGACTGTTCACCAGGGCGCGGCGCACCGCCTTCAGCAGCTGGTCGCGCCCCAGCGGCTTGACCAGGGTGTCGCTGAAGCCCGCCTCGCGCAGGCGCTCGTGAATACTCACGTCGCCATCGGCGGTGTGGGCCAGGGCAGGCGTGTCCGGATGCGAGCGGCGCAGTTCATGCAGCAGCTGCGCGCCATTGCCATCAGGCAGGTTGACGTCGATCAGCCACAGGTCATGAGCACCTGGTTCGGCGCGGGCCAATGCACTTGCAAGTGAGTCAGCGGTGTCCACATCCGCTGGTAACGTTTCCAACGCCGCCTTGAAAAAACCGCGGCTGATGATGTCATCCTCGACAAGCAGGAAGCGGGGCCGGCTGGTCCGCGGGTTCATCTGCATCAGGGCTGCCTCCATGTCAGCTGTGTCCATCATCAAGCACGAGGGCGGCGGGCGCAAGCGGCCATCAGCCCCCTTTGCCCGGATCTGCGACAATACGCACCCATTTTTGCCCGCAGCCTGTTGCCACGTGGCCCGATCCCGCTCCCGCATCGACCGTACTCCGTTCCAGACCGAGATCCTCGACCTCAGCCATGATGGTCGTGGCGTCGCCCGCCGCGAAGGCGAGGGCGGCAAGGTCACCTTCGTCAGTGGCGCCCTGCCAGGCGAAGTGGTGATGGCCGAACCGACCGCCCGCAACCGCCATTTCGACGAGGCACGCACCGTTGAAGTGCTGCAGCCCTCGCCGCAGCGGGTGACGCCGAAGTGCCCGCATTTCGGCACCTGCGCCGGCTGCGTGCTGCAGCACCTGGACGAAGACCAGCAGATCGTTGCCAAGCAGCGCGTGCTGATGGACAACCTGGAGCGCATCGGCCACGTGAAGCCGGGCGCCGTGCTGCCGCCGCTGGTCGGCGAGAGCTGGGGCTACCGCCGCAAGGGCCGCTTCTCGGTGCGCCGCGTCGAGAAGAAGGACAAGACCCTGGTTGGCTTCCGCGAGCAGGATCCGCGCTTCGTGGCCGACCTGAGCCAGTGCCTGACCGTGATCCCGGAAATCGGCACCAAGGTCGAGGCGCTGTCGACCTTCATCGAGACGCTGGATGGCAAACGCGACATCCCGCAGATCGAATTCATCGCCGGCGACCAGGCGGTGGTCCTGACCGTGCGCCACATGCAGCCGCTCAGCGATGCCGATCGTGCCGCCTGGGCCGCGTTCGGCCAGCAGCATGGGTTTGTGATCTACCTGCAGTCCGGCGGCGTGGACACCGTGCAGCCGCTGGACGGGCAGGGCGTACCGTTGTCGTTCCGGCTGGCACCGTGGGATGTGGAGCTGGCGTTCCGTCCGCTGGACTTCATCCAGGTCAACGCCAAGCTCAACGAGAAGATGATCGCCCACGCCCTGGACCTGCTGGAACCGGGTGAGGACGAGCGCGTGCTCGACCTGTTCTGCGGCCTGGGCAACTTCACCCTGCCGCTGGCCCGTCGCGTGCGCGAAGTGGTCGGCGTGGAAGGTGATGCCGGCCTGGTCGCGCGTGCCCGCGAGAACGCCGAGCGCAACGGCCTGGCCAATGCGCAGTTCTTCAGCGCCGACCTGACCCAGGACCAGCGCAGCACACCGTGGATGCGCCAGGGCTTCGACAAGCTGCTGCTGGACCCGCCGCGTTCGGGCGCCATCGAAGTGCTGCAGCAGCTGCCGTTGAAGCAGTTCAAGCGCATCGTCTATGTCAGCTGCCACCCGGGTTCGCTGGCCCGCGATGCCGGCTACCTGGTCAACGAGCAGGGCTTCACCCTGGTCAGCGCAGGTGCCATGGACATGTTCCCGCACACCGCCCACGTGGAAAGCATCGCGGTGTTCGAGAAGCGCTGAGCGCGCATGGCACCGGGACTGTCCGGTGCCTTGACGGTCGCCGGCGCCTAGCGCGTCGGCGCCTCCTGCCACTGCCCATCCACGCGGATGAAGGCCACGGTCTGTTCGCCTTGGTGGGTGCCGTCACCGGCGCGCACCGTGCATTCGAACACGGCTGCCTCACGGCCCAGGTCGCAGTTGCGCACTGCATGCACCTGGGTGATACGCGCGGCCTGTTCATAGGCGGCGCGCTCGCCAGCATCTGTCTGCTGCGTGGCGAGCGCGGCGAAACGTGCGCGCAGCAGCGCCTGCGCCTGCTCCGCCGACGGGGCCGGCATCGGCACGTCACGCTGGTCGGGCAGGGTCCACTGGCCGCCCACCCACGCGAGGCGCAGCAGTTGCGGTCGCGGATGGATGCCCGTGCTGGAGGTGACGATGCAGTCCACCGCAGCGCTGTCCGCTGCCGGGGCGCAGCTGGTCAGGCTTTCCAGCCGGGGCCGCAGCGTCTCGGCGAGCAGGCGGCTGGTGCCGCTGGCGGGGCGCTCGGCAATCGCCTCGTCGAACATCTGGTCCATCAGTGCCTGCACCTGCGGCAGCGACGGAAGCGCGGGAAGCGCGGGCGCGTCTGCGGCGGCTGCCGTGCAGGACAGCAGGGCCAGCAGGGCGATGGCGTTACGGGGCAAAGTGCGTCGACGCATCAGGCATCCGGTCCTTGAAGGGGTCGGCAGTGTAGTCATGCACGACGACGGTGCGGTAGGAACTGTCGTGTGCGAACGCCATACTGTGCGCATGGGCATTGAAATCGAACGCAAATTCCTCGTCACCCACGACGGCTGGCGTGCCGCCGCGCACCGGGTGATCCCGATGGCGCAGGGCTACATCAACGACATGGGCTCGCTTGATCGCGGCACCCAGAATGCCTCGGTGCGGGTGCGCATCGAAGGCGACCATGCCGCACTCAACCTGAAATCGCGCACCATCGGCCACACCCGCCAGGAGTTCGATTACCCGATCCCGGTGGCGGACGCGCGCGAACTGCTCGCCCTCTGCGTCGGTGGACTGATCGACAAGCGCCGGCACCTGGTCGAGCACGCCGGCCTGACCTGGGAAGTGGACGAGTTCCTCGGCGACAACGCCGGGCTGGTGGTGGCCGAAGTCGAGCTGGGCAGCGCCGACCAGGCCATTGACCTGCCGGACTGGGCCGGTGCCGAAGTGACCGACGACACCCGCTACTACAACGTTGCCCTGGCCAGCCACCCGTATTCACAGTGGTGAACTGAAAAGGGAGCGCGCAAAGGGCCGGAGGGGATTGATCCAGTTAATCCCCTCCGGCCCCTTTTTTCGCTGGCGGCGGTCCCCATGTGGTCTGGATGAAGATCGATATCTACTCCGACGTGGTCTGCCCCTGGTGCTGGATCGGCAAGCACCGATTCGAGCAGGGTGTGCAGTTGCTGGGCGCCGATGCGCCTGAACTCGACATCCAGTGGCAGCCGTTCCAGCTGGACCGGGATGCCGGCGATACCCCGGTGCCGCTGCGCCAGGCCTATGCGGCCAAGTTCGGCGGTGCCGAGCGTACCGAGCAGATCCTCGGCCAGACCCAGACCACCGCGCGTGCCGAAGGCCTGCCAATGGACTTCAGCCAGGGCCAGGTGCGGGTGACCACGCTGCCGGCGCACCGCGTGCTGTGGCTGGCCGGCGAACACGGCGTGCAGGACGCGGTGGGCGAGGCCCTGTTCCGCGCCCACTTCGAGCATGGCCAGAATCTGGCCGATACCGAGGTGCTGGTGAAGGCCGGCGTGGCCGGCGGCCTGGACGGCGCCGAGATCGCGCAACTGCTGGCCTCCGACCGTGGCCTGGCCGAGGTCGAGGCCAAGCTGGCGCAGGCCCACGCACTGGGCATTTCCTCGGTGCCGACCTTCGTCATCGACGGCCGCTGGGCCCTCTCCGGCGCACAGCCGCCGGAAGCCTTCGCCAACGCCCTGCGCCAGATCGCCGCCGAGCAGGGCGCCCCCGCCGCCGCTGCCGGTGACGAGGCCTGCGGCCCGGACGGCTGCGCCGTCTGAGCAGGCCGGTGTCGGAGCCCTCTGCGGGGATCCGACCCCGTGGTCAGATCCCCAAAGGGGCTCTGGCCCCAACCTCCGTTTGCCCCGAACACTGCGCCTGCCGGCCGGTTCTGCGACAATGCGGCACTGCGCCATGCGGGCGCCCGTAGTGGAGATCGACCATGCTGCTGATCGGCGTTGCCGGCACTGAACTGACCGCCCAGGAACGCGACTGGCTGCAGCACGATGCCGTGGCCGGGGTGGTGCTGTTCAAGCGCAACTTCGCCTCGCGCCAGCAGGTGACCGATCTGAGCGCGGCCATCCGCGCCGCCGCCCCGCGCCCGCAGCTGATCTGCGTGGACCAGGAAGGCGGCCGCGTGCAGCGATTCCGCGAGGGCTACAGCGATCTGCCGCCGCTGCAGGACATCGGCGCGCTGTACGCCAGCGACCCGCAGCAGGCGCTGGCCATGGCCGAGCAGCACGCCTGGCTGATGGCCAGTGAGGTGCGCGCCAGCGGCCTGGACCTCAGCTTCGCCCCGGTGGTCGACCTCGGCCGCGGCAACCGCGCCATCGGCAACCGTGCCTTCAGCGAAGACCCGCAGGTGGTGGCCGCGTTCACCGCGGCCTACGTGCGTGGCATGCATGCCACCGGCATGGCTGCCACCCTCAAGCATTTTCCCGGCCACGGCACCGTGCTGGAAGACACCCACGTTGACACCGCCATCGACCCGCGCGGACTGGATGAGCTGCGCGCGCAGGATCTGGTCCCGTTCAGTGCCGGCATCGCCGCCGGCGCCGATGCGGTGATGATGGCTCACGTGATCTACCCGCAGGTGGCGGCGGAACCGGCCGGCTATTCGCCGCGCTGGATCCAGGACATCCTGCGCGGCGAGCTCGGCTTCCGTGGCGTGGTGTTCTCCGATGACATCGGCATGGCCGCCTCGCACAGCGCCGGCGGCGTGCCGGCCCGCGTGCACGCGCACCTGGATGCCGGCTGCGACGTGGTGCTGGTCTGCCACCCCGAACTGGTCGATGAAGCCCTGCACGCCGTGCAGGGACGCTCCCTCAATACCTCTGCGCTGCTGGGCCTGCTTGGCCGCGGCGCGCTTGGCTGGGATGGCCTGCTGGCCGATGCCCGCCATGGCGACACCCGATCCCGTTTGCTCCACACCCTTGGAAGAACCGTCTGATGCCGAACCTCACCATTTCCCAGGCCCTGGCCCAGGCCGACCTGCTGGTCGACCGTCCCACCATCGACAAGGCCATCGCCAGCATCGCCGACGCGATCGCACGCGACTACGAGGGCGAGGTCCCGCTGTTCCTGTCCATCATGCACGGTGCGCTGCCGTTCGCCGGCCAGCTGGCGCTGGAGCTGGGCGCGCGCGGCCAGGACGTTCAGTTCGATTACCTGCACGCCACCCGTTACCGCGGTGAAACCACCGGCGGCGACCTGGTGTGGAAGCACAAGCCGGCCACCGCGCTGTTCGGCCGCCGCGTGCTGCTGGTCGACGACATCCTTGATGAGGGCTACACCCTGCAGGGCGTGCGCACTTGGTGCCTGGAACAGGGCGCCACCGATGTGCGCATCGCGGCGATGACCGTGAAGAAGCACGACCGCGGCCTGCCGGACGTCACCGCTGACTACGCCGGCATCGAACTGCCGGACCGTTATGTCTTCGGCTTCGGCATGGACGTCAACGAAACCCTGCGCTGCGTGCCGGCCATCTACGCGATGAAGGAATAACGGCGGGCCGTTCGCGGCCTGTCCTTGTCCTGTCCTGTCCCGCGCCGGCATCTTCGGGTGCCGGCGTTTGTCTTTTTCTGGAGTGCATTGCATGCAACAGATCGCCCTGGCCGTGATTGGCGGCACCGGTGTCTACAACCTGGCCAAGCTCGACGACGTCCAGACGCACGAGGTCGAAACCCGTTTCGGCCGTCCGTCCGGCCCGGTGCGCGTGGGCACGCTGCTCGGCAACCGCGTGGCCTTCCTGGCGCGGCATGGCGAAGGTCATTCGCTGCCGCCGCACAAGATCAACTACCGCGCCAACCTGGCTGCACTGCAGCAGATCGGCGCGCAGCGGGTGCTGGCGCTGAATACGGTGGGCGGCATCGGTGACGATTTCGGTCCGCGCGTGCTGGCCTGCCCGGACCAGATCATCGATTACACCTGGGGCCGAATCAGCACGATCTGCGAGGAAGAGGGTACCGACGTGGTGCACGTGGACTTCGGCCACCCGTACACGCCGATGCTGCGCAGCAAAATCCTGGCTGCGGCAAAGGTGACCGGCGTGAAGGTGCACGATGGCGGCTGCTATGGCGCCACCCAGGGCCCCCGCCTGGAAACCATCGCCGAAATCGCCCGCATGCGCCGTGACGGCTGCGACCTGGTGGGCATGACCGGCATGCCCGAAGCCGCGCTGGCACGGGAGCTGGGGCTGGATTACGCCTGCCTGGCGATCGTGGCGAACTGGGCCGCAGGCTGCGGTGACGGCGAGGAGATCACCATGGCCGAAGTGCTGGCCAACGTGCAGGCCGCCAGCAACGGACTTCCGGAACTGGTCGGCGAATTGGCGCGGGGGTGATTGTCATCCTCGGGCAAGCTTTGCATACTCAGCCGGTACGCGGGTTCAGCGTACACCACCCATTCATTGCAAAGGTCTCGCATTAACATGCCGAACGGTACCGTCAAGTGGTTCAACGACGCCAAGGGATTTGGCTTCATCTCGCCGGAGGATGGCAGCGCCGACGTGTTCGCGCACTTCTCCGCCATCAACTCCAAGGGCTTCCGCAGCCTGCAGGAAGGCCAGCGTGTCACTTATGACGTGACCCAGGGCCCGAAGGGCGCCCAGGCTTCGAACATCACGCCGGCCGAGTGATCCACTCGACAGTGCGTTGAAAACCCCGCTACGGCGTAATGCTGTTCACTTAAGCGGTGCAGCCTTGCGATCTACCGGATAGCGGGTCTTGGAAATCTTCACCGTCCTC
>NZ_JAMOKY010000067.1:0-7201 GCF_024499815.1 Stenotrophomonas testudinis
GGTTGAGGGGGCGTGAGCCGCATGGATGCGGCGACCGAGCTTACAGGGACGTACTTGCAGCGTCCCCCTCAACCGGATCCACCCCGCCTACCCTCATGAATCCAGCTTCTGCTGTTGCTTCGGCTCTGGCCTCTGCAGGTGCAGGGCTGCAAGCCCTGCCAAATCCCCTCCCCTTCACCTCCGGGGCGTGAGCTGCTCGAGGAGTTCCCAGGATTTGAGGCCCTTGGCCCCCAGGTGATGGGACAGCACCCGCCGCATCGGCAGCCGCAGGCTGGCCAGGTCTGTCGCATCTGGCTCTTCGTCCGCCGCCAGTGCCAGCAGCGCCGAGCCCGTTGCCGCCGCCCGGCGTTCGCCGCCGCGCTCGCTCAGCAGGCGCTGCGGGCCCTCCTGCGGGTCCAGTTCGTAGCGTGCCGCCGGGTCCACCGGCTGGCCGTCGCTGGCTGTGTCCAGCTCGAAGCCCAGCCCCAGCGCCGCCAGCAGCTCACGCTCGAAGCGACGCAGCGTCCACGCCAGGCCCGCGCCCACCGCCAGCCGCGCACGCGCCTCGCCGTAGGCCAGGTACAGCTCCGGCAGCGGGTCCTGGCGCGGGGCCAGGCGCAGGGTCAGTTCACTCAGGTAGAAACCGGCCAGCATCGCTTGGCCGACCAGGCGCGGGGCCGCGTCCAGCGCCTCGGCGCCGCGCAGCTGGGCCAGTTCACCGCGCTGCAGGGCACTGAAACGTATCCACTGCAGCGGCTGCAGGGCTGCGCGCAGCACCTGGCCCTTGGCGGTGGACACGCCACGCGCCAGCAGGCCGATGCGGCCGTGCTGCGCGCTCAGTACCTCGACCAGCAGGCTGGTCTCGCGGTAGGCCCGCGCATGCAGCACGAACCCGGTGTCGTCCTCGATCAGCATCGAAGCGACCGTCGCGGCTTATTCGTAGCCGAAGGCCTTCAGTGCGGCCTCGTCGTCAGACCAGCCTTCACGCACGCGCACCCAGGTCTCCAGGAACACCTTGGCCCCAAACAGACGTTCCATCTGCATGCGGGACTTGGCACCGATGTCCTTCAGGCGGGCGCCGCCCTTGCCGATCACGATGGCCTTCTGGCCTTCGCGCTCGACCCAGATGACCGCACCGATGCGCAGCAGGTTGCCGTCTTCGGTGAAGCGCTCGATCTCCACGGTGGTGGCGTACGGCAGCTCTTCGCCGAGCTGGCGCATCAGCTGTTCACGCACCAGCTCGCCGGCCAGGAAGCGCTGGCTGCGGTCGGTGATCTCGTCCTCGCCGAACATCGGCGGGGCTTCCGGCAGCAGGGCCAGCACGTCGCGGACCAGGGCTTCCAGGCCGTTGCGCTTCTGCGCGGAGATCGGGTGCACGGACGCGAAATCGCGGCCTTCGGTCACCTGCTGCAGGAACGGCAGCAGCGCGCCCTTGTCCTTCATGCGGTCGATCTTGTTGACCACCAGCACCACCGGGATGCCGGCATCGCGCAGCGCGTTGAAGGCCAGGCTGTCTTCCTCGTCCCAGCGGCCGGCTTCGATCACCAGCAGGCCGGCGTCGACGCCTTCCAGCGAGCCGCGCGCGGCGCGGTTCATCACCCGGTTCATCGCCCGCTTCTGCACCTTGTGCAGGCCGGGGGTGTCGACCAGCACCAGCTGGCCTTCCGGGTAGGTGGCGATGCCCAGCAGGCGATGGCGCGTGGTCTGCGGGCGGTTGGAGACGATGCTGACCTTGGCGCCGACCAGGGCGTTGGTCAGGGTCGACTTGCCCACGTTCGGGCGGCCGATGACGGCCACGCTGCCGCAATGATGGGGAGTTTGTTCGCTCACTTGGAATCCAGTTGTTCTAGGACGGCCGCAGCCGCTTGTTGTTCGGCAAGCCGGCGCGAGGGGCCTTCGCCCTCGGTGCTGGCGGCAGGGTCCGCGACGTTGCAGCGTACCCGGAAGTGCTTGGCGTGGTCGTCACCGGATTCTGACACCAGTTCGTACTGCGGCAACGCCTTCTGTCGGGCCTGCAGCCATTCCTGCAGGCGGGTCTTGGGGTCCTTCTCCGGCCGGCCGGTGGCCGGCAGGGCCTCCATCGAGGCGGCGAACCAGGGCAGCACGACGGCCCGGCAGGCCTCGAAGCCCGCATCCAGGTAGATCGCGGCCACCACGGCCTCGAGCGCGTCGGCGAGGATCGAGTCGCGGCGGTGGCCGCCGGACTTCAGTTCGCCCGGGCCCAGGGTCAGCCGCTCACCCAGTTCCAGGGTGCGGGCGATCACCGCCAGCGCGCCTTCACGCACAAGCTCGGCGCGCGCGCGGGTCATCGCGCCCTCGTCGGCCTTGGGCCAGCGCTGGTACAGCGCCTCGGCGACCATCATGTTGACGATGCTGTCGCCCAGGAATTCCAGGCGCTCGTTATGCGGCGCACCGGCACTGCGATGGGTCAGCGCCTGCTTGAGCAGGGCTGGATCGCTGAAAACGTGACCGATCAGGTCACCACGTTGGATGAATTTACTGGGCACCGCTACGAACGAGGTCCTGGGATGATTCAAACTTGCCAACCACGTCGAGGTTGCCCACCAGCGGGCGACGCACTTCGTAACTGACGTTGAGGGTCCAGCCGTTGTCACGACGGTTGAACTTGACGTTGGACGGCTTCACGTTGTCCGAGTAGTTGATGTACAGGCGCTTGAAGAACAGGTCCTGGATCTGCGCCGGCGCCATGGTGCCGACGCTGGGCTCCTTGGCCAGGCTCTTCATCGCCGAGCGCACGGCGTAGTATTCCTGGTACATCGGGAACAGCTTCATGCCGACGTACAGGAAGAAACCCACCACGATCAGGACCACCAGGAAGGAGGTCAGGGTCATGCCGCGCTGCGTGTACATCTTCTTCATTGCGTTCTCCCCAGATACGCGTGGATGTGAAGTCAGTTGATGCCCGAGCCGATCCGCGATGGCTGGAAGCCATCCTTGCAGAACCAGCCCTGGCAGTTCAGCCAGATCAGGAACGCACGGCCGCGCAGGTTTTCTTCCGGCAGCAGGCCCCAGAAACGGCCGTCATCGCTGTTGTCGCGATTGTCGCCCATCACCAGGTATTTGCCAGCCGGCACGGTCCACTGGCCCTGGCCGCGAGGATAATCGGTCTCCAGCACGGTGTGGGTGCGGCCCGGCAGGTGCTCGACCAGCAGGTTGGCGCCCTCGCCCTGGCCCTTGTCGCCGGCGTAGATGCCCTTGTTGTCGTACTTCAGCGGCTCGCCATTGAGGATGACGCCGTCGCCTTCGAAGACCACGGTGTCGCCCGGCACGCCAATGACGCGCTTGATGAAGTTCTCGCCCTTGGCCGGATCGTTGTCGCTGTGGCCCGGGAAGTGGAACACCACCACGTCGCCGCGCGACGGTTCGCCGAACGGCACGAACTTGGTGTTGGTGATCGGCAGGCGCAGGCCATAGGAGAACTTGTTGACCAGGATGAAATCGCCGATCAGTAGGTTCGGCATCATCGAGCTGGACGGGATCTTGTACGGCTCGGCAATGAAGCTGCGCACGATCAGCACCACCACCAGCACCGGGAAGAAGGCGCGTGAGTAGTCCACCAGCACCGGCTCGGTATCCAGCAGGCCGGCGCGCTGGGCGCGGCGCTTGGCCAGGTACAGCTTGTCGGCCAGCAGGATCAGGCCCGAGGCCAGGGTCAGTACGACCAGGAGGATCTCAAACAATTTCATTCAGGGTCCTTTGCAACGTCACCGGACGAACGGCCCCGAAGGGCCGCTGCGGGCTTACTTGTTGTCCATCTGCAGCACGGCCAGGAAGGCTTCCTGCGGGATTTCCACGCGGCCGACCTGCTTCATGCGCTTCTTGCCTTCCTTCTGCTTTTCCAGAAGCTTCTTCTTGCGCGAAACGTCGCCACCATAGCATTTGGCCAGCACGTTCTTGCGCATGGCCTTGACCGTGGTGCGGGCGATGATCTGCGAGCCGACGGCGGCCTGGATGGCCACGTCGAACTGCTGGCGCGGGATCAGGTCCTTCATCTTCTCGCACAGCTCGCGGCCGCGGCGGTCGGCATGGCTGCGGTGCACGATCAACGACAGGGCATCGACCTTGTCACCGTTGATCAGCACGTCCACGCGCACGAACGGACCGGCGTCGAAGCGCACGAAGTGGTAGTCCAGCGAGGCATAGCCACGGCTGACCGACTTCAGCTTGTCGAAGAAGTCGAGCACCACTTCGGCCATCGGCAGCTCGTAGCTGATCTGCACCTGGCTGCCCAGGTAGTTGATGCCGAGCTGGCTGCCGCGCTTTTCCTCGCACAGCTTGATGATGTTGCCGATGTACTCCTCGGGAGTAAGCACGTTGGCGCGGATGATCGGCTCGCGGATCTCCTCGACATGGTTGACCGGCGGCAGCTTGGCCGGGTTGTCCATGTTGACGATGGTGCCGTCGGTCTTCAGGACTTCATAGACCACCGTCGGCGCGGTGCTGATCAGGTCCAGGTTGTATTCGCGTTCCAGGCGCTCCTGCACGATTTCCATGTGCAGCATGCCAAGGAAGCCGCAGCGGAAGCCGAAGCCCATCGCTTCGGAGCTTTCCGGCTCGAAGCGCAGCGCGGCGTCGTTCAGGCGCAGCTTGTCCAGCGCTTCGCGCAGATCCGGGTAGTCCTCGGCGTCGACCGGGAACAGGCCGGCGAACACGCGCGGCTGCATTTCCTGGAAGCCCGGCAGCGGCTTCGGCGCCGGATCGGCGGCCAAGGTCAGCGTATCGCCGACCGGCGCACCGTGGACGTCCTTGATGCTGGCGGTGACCCAGCCCACTTCACCGGCACGCAGCGCCGGCAGCACCTTGCGCTTGGGCGTGAACACGCCGACGTTGTCGACCTGGTGGGTACGGCCGGTGGACATCACCTGCAGCTTGTCGCCGGCCTTGATCTGGCCCTGCATGACGCGCACCAGCGAGACCACGCCCAGGTAGTTGTCGAACCAGGAGTCGATGATCAGCGCCTGCAGCTTGTCGGTATCGCGCGGCACCGGGGCCGGAATGCGATGCACGATGGCTTCCAGCACGTCCTGCACGTTCAGGCCGGTCTTGGCGCTGACCGGTACGGCGTCGGCGGCGTCGATGCCGATGACGGCCTCGATCTCGGCCTTGGCGCGCTCGATGTCGGCGGTGGGCAGGTCGATCTTGTTGATCACCGGCACCACTTCCAGGCCCTGCTCGACGGCGGTGTAGCAGTTGGCCACCGACTGCGCTTCCACGCCCTGGGCGGCATCGACCACCAGCAGCGCGCCTTCGCAGGCGGCCAGCGAACGGCTGACTTCATAGGAGAAGTCGACGTGGCCGGGGGTGTCGATGAAGTTCAGGTGATAGGTCTGGCCGTCCTTCGCTACGTACGGCAGCGAGACCGACTGGGCCTTGATGGTGATGCCACGCTCGCGCTCGATCGGGTTCGAATCGAGCACCTGCGCTTCCATCTCGCGGGCCTGCAGGCCGCCGCAAAGCTGGATGATGCGGTCGGCCAGCGTGGACTTGCCGTGGTCGACGTGGGCAATGATGGAGAAGTTGCGGATGTTCCGCATCGAATCAGAAGACATAGGTGGCGGCGGCGCGCGGCGTCGTCAGGGTAACGGTCGATTATCGCATGCCCGGGGCCCCGCCGCGAAAGCGGCCTGATCGGGCCGGGCCCGGAATGGCCGAAGCCCCGCCGGGGCGGGGCTTCGGGGGGAGTGACAGGGCCGCCCGGGAGCGGCCGTGAAGGCCTTACTGGCCGGCCTTGACCGCCACGAAGGCGCTGTTGCCGCTGCTGGCACGGACCAGCAGCAGGACCACATCGCCCTTCTTGTAGCCGGACAGCGCGCGGTTGAGCGCATCGACACTGCCGACCGGGGTGTTGCCGACGCGCAGGACGACCATGCCCGGGGCCAGGCCGGCGTCACGGGCGCCTTCGCCTTTGACCCCGGTGATGCGCACGCCCTCGCCCGAGTCCAGGCCCAGCTGCTTGCGCTGCGGCGCGGTCAGCTCGGACACGTCCAGGCCCAGCAGGGCGTTGGCACCGTACTGCGGCGCGGCGTCGGCATTGGCTGCGGACGGACCGCGGGCGTTGTCCTGGCCGTCATCGGTCAGGGCGGTCAGGGTGGCGCTGAGCTCACGCGGCTTGCCATCGCGGTACACGACCAGGCTCACCTTGCTGCCCGGGGCCATCGCGCCGATCAGCGGCGGCAGGTCGGACCAGGTGTTGACCGTGCTGCCATTGACCGAGCGGATGACATCGCCCAGCTGCACGCCGGCCTTGGCCGCGGCACTGCCGGGCACGATCTGGTTGACCAGCGCGCCACGGCTGTCCGGCAGGCCCAGGCCCTGCGCCTTCAGCGAATCGATCGGTTCGACCACCGCGCCCAGCTGGCCACGGGTGACCTTGCCGCTCTTCTTGATCTGCTCGACCGCGCTCATTGCCAAGTCGATCGGGATCGCGAAGCTGATGCCCATGTAGCCGCCGGATGCGGAGAAGATCTGCGAGTTGATGCCGACCACTTCACCGCGGGTGTTCAGCAGCGGGCCACCGGAGTTGCCCTGGTTGATCGCCACGTCGGTCTGGATGAAGGGTACATAGCGCTGGTCCGGACCGCCGGTGCTGCGGCCGACGGCGCTGACCACGCCGGCGGTGACCGAATGGTCGAGGCCGAACGGTGAGCCGATCGCGACAACCCACTGGCCCGGCTTGAGGGTATTGGAATCGCCCACGCGCACGGTCGGCAGGTTCTTGCCGTCGATCTTCAGCAGGGCCACGTCGTACTGCTGGTCGCTGCCGACCACCTTGGCAGTGAACTCGCGGCTGTCACCCAGCTTCACCTTCACGTCGCTGGCGTCGGCCACCACGTGGTAGTTGGTCAGCACGTAGCCGTCGGGCGAGATGATGAAGCCCGAGCCCATGCCGCGGCCCTTGATGCTGGGGCCGCCGTCCTGGCCACCCTGCCCCTGCCCCGGCATCGGGAAGTCGGGACCGAAGAAGCGGCGGAAGAACTCCGGCATGTCGTCGTCGCCCATCGGGCCACGCGAGGCCTGGCGGTTGTTGCGCACGATGGTGACGTCGACGTTGACCACGCCGGGGCCGACCTGTTCGACCAGGTTGGTGAAATCAGGCAGGCCGCTGACCAGCGGCTGCGCCGGGGTACGCGGCGCGGCGGCGGCGGCCGGGGCCGCCGCCGCCCTGAAGCTGGCGCTGAACATCGGTGCGATGCTGCTGGCC
>NZ_JAMOKY010000068.1:0-6995 GCF_024499815.1 Stenotrophomonas testudinis
CCCCCCCCCCCCCCCCCCCCCCCCCCCCCCCCCCCCCCCGCCCCCCCCCCCCCCCCCCCCGCCCGGCGCCCGCCCCCCCCCCCCCCCCCCCCCCCCCCCCCCCCACTACAGACCCGGCATCGCGGTGAATCCATCCACGCATGGCGTGGATCTACCGAAGCGGTAGTGCCGACCGCCATCATTGCCGCTTCCTCAGCGCAGCTTTGCCAGTGCCTGGCCCAGCTGCACCGGGCTTTCGGCGCCCAGTTGCGGGGCGAACTCGGCCACGCCCGGCGGCAGCAGCACGATCACGGTCGAGCCGTAGTTGAAGCGCGCCATTTCGGCGAAGCGCTCCAGCTGGATGCCCTGTCCGCGGTAATCCTTGCGGGTGATGCGGTCGCCGTAGGCCGGGATCTCCTCGCCGCTCCATACCGTTTCCACGCCGGATACCAGCAGCGCACCGACCATCACGCTGGCCATCGGGCCGAAGCTGGTATCGAAATGGCAGACCAGACGCTCGTTGCGGGCGAACAGGCGCGGCACGCCGTTCACCGCGGCCGGACCGACGCTGAACAGGCGGCCGGGCACGTGCACGGTCTCGCGCAGGGTGCCGGTCCACGGCATGTGCACGCGGTGGTAGTCACGCGGGGACAGGTACACCGTGGCATAAAGGCCGTCGTTGTACGGCTTGGCGTCCTCGTCGCTGCCCAGCAGCTCCGCGGCGGTGAAGGACTGCCCCTTGGCCTGGAAAATGCGCCCGGCCTCGATCTTCCCCAGCTGGCTGATGCGGCCGTCGGCCGGCATCACCAGGCTGCGCGGATCGGCATCGGCCACGCGCGCGCCCGGCTTCAGGGCGCGGGTGAAGAACTGGTTGAAGGTCGGGTAGCTGCGCGGGTCCGGGTTGGCCGCTTCGTCCAGGTTGACGTTGAACTTGCGGGTGACGGTGTCGATCAGCCAGCGCGACACGCGCGGGTCGTCCGAGTACGCCAGCGAGCGCGCCATCGAGGACAGCAGGCGGTGGGGCAGGGCGTACGTCAGGGCGGTGGTCAGGCTCATGGGGCGGATTTCTCGGTCAGCTTCTGCAGGTCGCGGGCGATGGCCGGCGCGTTGAACGGGGGCCGCACCAGGCCGGCAAGCCGGCCCTGCGGGTCGAGCACGGCCAGGCTGGCAGAGTGCTCGACGGTGTAATCCTCGGGATTTTCGTCGAAATGCTTGCCCGGCACCTTCTGGAACACGAAGCCCAGCGAGGTGGCGAAGCGCTCCAGCGAGGGAATGTCGGCGGTGGCGGCCAGGGTGTCCTTGTGGAAGCCGTGCACGTACTCGCCCAGGCGGATGGCGTTGTCACGGTCCGGGTCCACCGACACGAACAGCACGCGCGGGCGCAGCGTGTCGGGCAGGGCTTCCCACTGCTTCTGTGCGCCGGCCAGCTCGGCCAGGGTGGTGGGGCACACGTCCGGGCAGAAGGTGAAACCGAGGAACACCAGGGTCCAGTGGCCCTTCAGCTCGCCGGGGATCAGCCGCGTGCCGTCGGACTGGGCCAGGTTGAAATCGGGCAGCGCGCGGGTATGCGGGTACAGGGTGATCGCTTCGGTGGCCGGCTGGTTGGCCGGCGGCTTCGGCGCGAACACCTGCTGCGCGGCCAGCAGGCCCAGGCCCGCCGCCAGGGCGATCAGCAGGATGATGCCGACGTTGCGATTGAACATGTGAGCCCCCGCAGGAAGTAATCCCCATCATACCGGCTGCAGCCTGATCGTTTCCGTCGCAACGGATGCCGCCGCGGGCGCCAGCCTTTATAATCGTGGGCCACTTTGCCCGCAGTACCGCCATGACCGCTGAAACGGCCGCCGAACTCCACACGATCATCGACCTGATCCGCTACGGCACCAGCCGTTTCAACGAAGCCGGGCTGACCTTCGGGCACAGCTACGACAACGCCCTGGACGAGGCCACCCAGCTGGTGCTGCACAGCCTGCACCTGCCGCACGACCTCGGCCCGGCCTACGGCCAGGCCCGCCTGCTGCAGGCCGAGAAGGTCCGCGTGCTGGAACTGTTCCAGCGCCGCATCGACGAGCGCGTCCCGGCCGCCTACCTGACCGGTGAAGCCTGGTTCGCCGGCCTCAGCTTCAAGAGCGATTCGCGCGCCCTGGTGCCGCGTTCGCCGATCGCCGAGCTGATCGAGTGCGGCTTCGAGCCGTGGCTGGCCGGCCGCGAGGTCAGCCGTGCGCTGGACCTGTGCACCGGTTCGGGCTGCATCGCCATCGCCATGGGCCACTACTACCCGAACTGGGAAGTGGACGGCGTCGACCTGAGCGATGACGCGCTGTCGCTGGCCGAAGAGAACAAGGAACGCCTGCAGGCGCACAACGTGACCCTGCTGAAGTCGGACCTGTTCAACGGCCTGACCGGCCGCCACTACGACCTGATCGTCACCAACCCGCCGTACGTCACCAACGACGAGACCGATGCCCTGCCGCAGGAATACTCCTACGAGCCGGAAATGGGCCTGCGCGCCGGCGACGATGGCCTGGACCTGGTGCTGAAGATCCTGCGCGACGCCCCGCTGCACCTGAGCGAGGACGGCCTGCTGATCTGCGAAGTGGGTGAATCCGAGCAGCACCTGATCAAGCTGCTGCCGGAAGTCGATTTCGCCTGGGTTGAATTCAAGGTCGGCCAGATGGGCATCTTCGCGGTCGAATGCCGCGAGCTGATCGCCCACAGCGCACGCATCACCGAACTGGCGGCGCAGCGCCCGTGAGTTCCAATTCGTTCGGCAAGCTGTTCACCGTCACCACGTTCGGCGAGTCGCACGGACCGGCCATCGGCTGCGTGATCGACGGTTGCCCGCCGGGGCTGGCGCTGGACGCGGCTGAATTCACCCACGACCTGCAGCGTCGCGCCACTGGCAAGAGCCGGCACACCTCGGCGCGCCGCGAGGCCGATGAGGTCGAGATCCTGTCCGGCGTGTACGAGGGCCTGACCACCGGTACCCCGATCGCGCTGCTGATCCGCAACACCGACCAGCGCAGCAAGGATTACGCGACCATCGGCCAGCAGTTCCGGCCGGGCCATGCCGACTACAGCTACTGGCACAAGTACGGCATCCGTGACCCGCGCGGTGGCGGCCGTTCCTCAGCCCGCGAAACCACCATGCGCGTGGCCGCCGGCGTGGTCGCCAAGAAGTGGCTGGCCGAGCGCTTCGGCGTGACCGTGCGCGGCTACCTGTCGCAGCTGGGCGAGATCCGTCCGGCCGGTTTCGACTGGTCGGCGGTGGAAGACAACCCGTTCTTCTGGCCGCACGCCGAACAGGTGCCCGAGCTGGAGGCGTACATGGATGCGCTGCGCAAGTCCGGTGATTCGGTCGGTGCGCGCGTGGACGTGGTGGCCGACAACGTGCCGCCGGGCTGGGGCGAGCCGATCTACGGCAAGCTCGACGGCGACCTCGCCGCCGCGCTGATGAGCATCAACGCCGTGAAGGGCGTGGAGATCGGCGATGGTTTCGCCAGCGCCGCGCAGAAGGGCACCGAACACCGTGACCTGCTGACCCCGCAGGGCTTCGCCAGCAACCATGCCGGCGGCATCCTCGGTGGCATTTCCACCGGCCAGCCGGTGGTCGCCTCCATCGTGCTGAAGCCCACTTCCAGCCTGCGCCTGCCGGGCCCGTCGCTGGATACCGAAGGCAACGTGGTCGAAGTGGTCACCACGGGCCGCCACGACCCGTGCGTCGGCATCCGTGCCACCCCCATCGCCGAGGCGATGATGGCGCTGGTGCTGATGGACCAGGCCCTGCGCCACCGCGCCCAGTGCGGTGACATCGGCACCATCACCCCGCGCATTCCCGGGCAGATCGATGGCTGATACCCGGCCGACGGTGTGGGTGAGCCAGCCGCTGATCGACGCGGCCATCGCGCCGCTGCGCGATCGCGTGCAGCTGCTGGCCACCGACACCGTCACCGCCTGGTCGCCGCAGCAGATTGCCGAGCGCCTGGCCTCGGTCGACGGCGCGATCATCACCCTCAACGAGCGCATCGGCGCGGCCCAGGTGGCCGATGCCACGCAGCTGCAGGTGATCGCCAACGTCGGCGTCGGCTACAACAACCTGGATGTCGACGCGCTGAGCGCGGCCGGCATCCTCGCCAGCAACACCCCGGACGTGCTCACCGAGACCACGGCCGACCTCGGTTTCGCCCTGCTGATGGCCACCGCGCGCCGCATCACCGAATCCGAGCGCTGGCTGCGTGAAGGGCAGTGGGGGCAGTGGTCGTTCCAGACCATGCTCGGCGCCGACATCCACGGCAGCACGCTGGGCATCCTCGGCATGGGCCGCATCGGCCAGGGCGTGGCCCGTCGTGGCGCGCTCGGGTTCGGCATGAAGGTGCTGTACCACAACCGTTCGCGCCTGCCGACCGAGACCGAAGCCGCGCTCGGCGCGACCTACGTGGACCTGGATACGCTGCTGGCGCAGTCCGACCACGTGGTCACCGTGCTGCCGTACACCCCGGCCTCGCACCACATCATCGATGCGGCCGCGCTGGCGAGGATGAAGCCGTCGGCCACCCTGGTGAACATCGCCCGCGGCGGCATCGTCGACGAACTGGCCCTGGCCGACGCGCTGGCCCATGGCCGCCTGGCCGCCGCTGGCCTGGATGTCTACGAAGGCGAACCGAAGGTGCGCCCGGAACTGCTTGCGCTGCGCAACGTGGTGCTGACCCCGCATATCGGCAGCGCCTCGCTGGGCACCCGTACCGCGATGGTGCAGCTGGCCGTGGACAACCTGCTGGCCGGCCTCGGCCTGGCCGGCGAAGCGGCGCGCATGCCGAGCGCGATCAACGCCGACGCGGCCCTCGCCGCGCGTGCCGTGCTGGGCAAAAAAACCGGGAAACGATAGGGAACCTCTGCGCGCCCCGCCTGAGGAGGTTCCCCGAGCCCAGCTGTCGTGCGTGAGTTTTCCCCCTTCCCGTTTTAGTGAGAGTTCCCCCATGAGCAATGCACAACGCAGCTTCCACGTCGCCATCGTCGGTGCCACCGGCGCCGTCGGCGAAACCATGCTGGCCATCCTGGCCGAGCGCAACTTCCCGGTCGGTACCCTGAGCCTGCTCGCTTCCGAGCGCTCGGCCGGCGGCGAAGTCGAGTTCGAAGGCCAGAAGGTGAAGATCCAGGACCTGGCCACCTTCGACCCCAGCGGCGTGGACATCGCCCTGTTCTCGGCCGGTGGCAGCGTGTCCAAGGAATACGCGCCGAAGTTCGCCGCCGCCGGTGCGGTGGTGATCGACAACTCCTCGGCCTTCCGTTACGACGATGACGTGCCGCTGGTGGTGTCCGAGGTCAACCCGGACCAGGTCGGCAACCGTCCGCGCGGCATCATCGCCAACCCGAACTGCTCGACCATGCAGATGCTGGTGGCGCTGGCGCCGCTGCACCGCAAGTACGGCATCGAGCGCATCAACGTGTCCACCTACCAGTCGGTGTCCGGCGGCGGCCGTTCGGCGATGGAAGAGCTGGGCAAGCAGACCGGCCAGCTGCTGAGCTTCCAGGAGATCGATCCGCAGCGCTTCCCGGTGCAGATCGCCTTCAACCTGATCCCGCACATCGATGACTTCCAGGACAACGGCTTCACCAAGGAAGAGATGAAGCTGGTCTGGGAAACCCGGAAGATCCTCGGCGACGAGAGCATCCTGGTGAACCCGACCGCCGTGCGCGTGCCGGTGTTCTACGGCCACTCCGAATCGGTGGCGATCGAAACCCGCGACAAGGTGACCGTGGCCGAAGCGCGCGTGCTGCTGGAACAGTCGCCGGGCGTGGAAGTGGTGGACCGCCATGAAGCCGGTGGCTACCCGACCCCGGTCACCCACGCCTCGGGCACCGATGCGGTGTACGTCGGCCGCATCCGTGAAGACCTGTCTCACCCGCGCGGCCTGAACCTGTGGATCGTCTCGGACAACGTGCGCAAGGGCGCGGCATTGAATGCCGTGCAGCTGGCCGAGCTGGTCGCCGCCGAACAGCGCTGATCACCCGCTGTGTAGAGTCGAGCCATGCTCGACTGCTTTGAAGGCAGTCGAGCAAGCTCGACTCTACGGGGCATCGCAGCCGCCCAGCGGGCGGGTATCTCTGCCCCCTGGGTGGGTGCGGACCGTGGTCCGCACGCTTTATAGTGTCGCCCATGAATAAACGGGCCAAGGGCGCCTCGCGCCCGCTCCTCTATCTCTCTGCCGCGCTGCTGGCACTTGCCAGCAGTTCGGCCATGGCCCTGGGCCTGGGCGACATCCGCGTGCTTTCGCGCCCCGGCCAGCCGCTTCTGGCCGAAATCCCGGTGGTGTCCGCCGATCCTTCCGAACTGCAGAACCTGCGCGTGGCGCTGGCCTCGGCCGTCACCTTCGAGCGGGTCGGCCTGCAGCGGCCCACCGGCCTGGTCAGCGAACTGCAGTTCGAGCTGACCACCAACAGCCAGGGCAGGGCGGTGGTGCGGGTGACCTCGCAGGCACCGGTGGAAACCCCGTCGCTGAGCTTCCTGATCGAGGCCGACTGGGGCCAGGGCCGCCTGGTCCGCGAATACTCCGCGCTGGTCGATACGCCGGCCAGTGCGCTGGCCGTGGCCGAGCCGGAAATCGTCGCCCCGGCCGGCGTGCTGGCCAACACGATCACCCGTGACACGCCTGCCAAACCGGCAGCACAGGCTGCAGCCACCGCAGCACCGGCCGCCGCCCGTCCGGCCGCGCCGCGCCCGCGTGCCGCGGCGCCGGCCGCCGCCGATGGCAGCATCACCGTGCAGCAGGGCCAGACCCTGTCGCAGATTGCCGGCGCGCTGGCCCGTGGCAACCAGATCAGCCGCGAGCGGGCGATGATCGCCCTGCTGCGCGCCAATCCGGAGGCCTTCATCCGCGGCAACGTCAACCTGCTCAAGCAGGGCGCGGTGCTGCGCGTGCCAGGCAGCGAGGCCCTGGCCGCGATCGATGGCAACGAAGCCGCCGCGCTGGTCCGCGAGCATGCCGCGCAGTGGCGGCAGGCGCGCACCGTGCCGC
>NZ_JAMOKY010000069.1:0-6191 GCF_024499815.1 Stenotrophomonas testudinis
CTCGGGCGGGTTGGGCAGGACGCCCAACCCCGGTCTTGCCGTGTGCGCAGGACAGCGCACACGAGCAAGCGGCGACCAAGCCTACATGGACGTATTTACGGCGTCCCCGCAAACCCACAGTGCCCCGCCATCCCGCGGAATGCCGCTCTTGCTCTTGAGGTTGCCGGCCAGCGGCCGGCACTACCGGCAGGTGCAGGGCTGCAAGCCCTGCCGATACCCTTACACTCACTACCGCCTTCCAACTAGCCACCTGCATGAACCTTCCGCTGCACTTCGGCCTGCTCGGCTCCCTCGAAGCCGGTGCCATCGCCCTGCTGGTCGGGCTGCTGGTGTACTTCCTCTGGCACCACCTGTGCCGCGCACTGCGCTGGTCCATGGGCCATGCCATCGGCTGGGCCTGCGTGTTCTCCGTCGCCATCTCCGCCGGCATCGACATGTGGAAGCTGTTCTACATGGGCATCGTCCGGCTGGAGTCGCCGCTGTATGCGCGCATCTTCCTCTCCACCATCCACGACCCCAACGAACTGGGCAGCCGCGTGGTGCTGGAAATCGCCGGCGCGCTCTCCGGTGTCGCGCTGGGATGGGTCTTGTTCAGTTCGCGGTCATCCGCGCAGAACGTCGATTGACGCAGGTTTTTCGTTGCGTGCCGGTTAAATCCGGCCGCGCTGAATGTGCGTCTTATGGGCCGCTCACTTTGCCCTAACCACTGCGCTAAACCATGCGTCGGGGCGAGTGGTTAATAGGGTGTATGCACCCCAGTCGCGGCCCAAAATCGATTCAGAAACACGGTGGCAGGGTAGGTGCCGTGCGGAGACAACACGCCGCGCTCCACCACCCAAAGGAGATCCACCTGATGACTATTCGCAACCGCAAGCCCCTGCTCGCCCTGATCGTTGCCGCCGGTAGTGTGCTGGCCGTCCCGGCCATGGCGCAGAGCGCCCAGCAGCAGGCAGCCCAGGCACAGAATCAGGCGGCGCAGGCCCAGCAGTCGGCAGCCCAGGCGGGCCAGGCCGCTGACCAGGCCTCCAGTGCGGCTGCATCGGCGCAGGCACAGGCCAGTGGCGGCGGCCAGACCTGGGCCAGCATCGATACCGATGGCAACGGCACCATCAGCAAGTCCGAGGCACAGGTGAACGCGGGCCTGGCCCAGGTGTTCGACCAAGCCGATACCAACAAGGACGGCGAGCTGAGCGCCGATGAGTACAAGGCCTTCGTGGCCGCCCAGCAGGCCGGGGCGGGCGCAGGTGCTGGCGGCGGCAACTGATCGCCGCTTGTTTGAATGAAACCGGTTGAATGAATCCGGTTGTGTTCGGGGCAACCGGTGCATGGGGCCCGGGCGGCGAAGGCCGCCCGGGTTTTTGTTGCCCTCGCCACCCCTGTATCCTTGTCGGATGAACGCCTCCATGCCTGCGCGCTCGCGCGCCATCGGCCTGGTCGGTTTTGACGGTGACGACACGCTGTGGAAGAGCGAGGACTATTACCGCAAGGCCGAGCAGGAATACCTGGACCTGCTGTCGCGCTACGTCGACGTGCACGACACCCAGACCGCCCGCCACCTGCTGGAGGTGCAGCAGCGCAACCTGGCCGTGTTCGGTTATGGGGTGAAGGGCATGGTCCTGTCGATGATCGAAGCGGCCATCGACATCACCGGCCAGCGCATCGACGCCAAGGACATCCAGCGCATGCTGGATATCGGTCATGAAACCCTGCGCCACCCGGTCGACCTGATTGACGGCGTGCGCGAATCGGTGGCAGCCATCGCCGAGCAGTACCCGGTGGTGCTGATCACCAAGGGCGACCTGTTCCACCAGGAAGCCAAGATCAAGGTGGCCAAGCTGCACGAGCTGTTTCCGCGCATCGAGATCGTCTCCGAGAAGGATCCGGAAACCTACGCGCGCGTGCTGTCCGAATTCGATCTGCCGATGCAGCAGTTCGTGATGGTCGGCAACTCGCTGCGCTCGGATATCGAGCCGGTGGTCACCTTGGGCGGCTGGGGCATCCACACCCCGTACGCGGTCACCTGGGCGCACGAAACCCAGCATGGCGTGGCCGACGACGAGCCGCGCATGGTCACTGCCGATACCGCCTGGGATTGGCCGGCCGCGCTGGCCGCGATCGAGGCCAAGGCCGCTGCAGCGGCCTGACATGACCCGGCGGCTGCGGCAGAATCAGGGCATGAATCGTTCCTCGCTCCTGCTGCTCTCGCTCCTGCTGCTGGCGCCGGCCACCGTGCTGGCCCAGCAGACGGCCGAACGTTCGGCGGCCTACACGGTGGAAACCGGTGACGGTTGGCTGGATGCCCAGCTGCAGGACATCAACCACTACGCCGAGCGCTACCCCGATGCGTTCCTCGACGAGGTATCGCGCTATGCCAACGTGCCGCGCGGCTATGTCAGCGCACTGTTCACCACCCATGGCTGGCAGGCCGGCGATATCTACTTTGCCTGCTTCTGGGCCAAGGCCAGCGGCCAGACCTGCCGCGACAGCGTGCGCGCCTTCAGCCAGAACCCGGAAGGGGGCTGGGAAGCGGTGGTCACGCGCATGCCGGTGAAGCCGGACAACCTGCATGTCCGCGCCGTGCGCCACGCCGTCGTGGCCAGCTACGAGCACTGGGACCGGCCGATCACCCTCGACGCCACCCTGAAGCGCCAGCTCAAGCGGTAGTGCCGGGCCATGCCCGGCGAGCGCGACGCGCGGCCAGGGAGCCCGCCGGGCATGGCCCGGCGCTACCGGGGTTTCCGGCCAACGGCGGCCGTCATGTTGCTCTGCATATCGCCCCCATCGCGCACACCGGCGACAATACGGCTCTCGCCGTTCCCGTTCCCGCATTCGAGTGACTGATGAGCGCCTCTTTCGTTTCGCCTGATGTGATCCGCCGCCTGTTCGCCCAGGCCATGTCCCGCATGTACCGCACCGAAGTGCCGCTGTACGGCACGCTGGTGGAACTGGTGGAGCGGATCAACGCGGAGGTGCTTGCGCACGACCCGGCGCTGGCCGCGCGGCTGCACCGCAACGACGAACGCGCACGCCTGGACGAAGAGCGCCACGGCGCGATCCGCGTCGGCACCCCGCAGGAACTGGCCACGCTGCGCCGCCTGTTCGCGGTGATGGGCATGTTTCCGGTGGCCTACTACGATCTGTCGGTGGCCGGCGTGCCGGTGCATTCCACCGCGTTCCGCCCGCTCACCGGCGCGGCCCTGGCGCAGAACCCGTTCCGCGTGTTCACCTCGCTGCTGCGCCTGGAGCTGATCGAAGACGAGGCGCTGCGCGTGGAGTCCGCACGCATCCTCGAGCGCCGCCGCATCTTTACCGAGGGCGCGCTGGCGCTGATCGACCAGGCCGAGCGTGACGGTGGCCTGTCGCAGGCCGATGCCGAGCGCTTCGTTGCCGAGGCGCTGGAAACCTTCCGCTGGCACGGCGATGCCACCGTCGACCTGCCCACCTACCACGCGCTGCACGATGCGCACCGGCTGGTGGCCGACGTGGTCAGCTTCCGCGGCCCGCACATCAACCACCTCACCCCGCGCACGCTGGATATCGATGCCGCGCAGGCCGCGATGATCGAGCACGGCATGGCCGCCAAGGCGGTGATCGAAGGTCCGCCTCGCCGGGCCTGCCCGATCCTGCTGCGGCAGACGAGCTTCAAGGCGCTGGAAGAGGCCGTGCATTTCCCCGGTGGTGAGGGCGGTGCGGCCGGCACGCATACCGCGCGCTTCGGCGAGATCGAGCAGCGTGGCCTGGCCCTGACCCCGAAGGGGCGTGCGCTGTACGACCAGCTGCTGGCACAGGCGCGTGATGCCGGTGGCGCCGGCAGCACCGGCGGCGATTACGGCCAGCGCCTGCAGAGCGTGTTCGCCAGTTTCCCCGATGACCACGACACCCTGCGCCAGGAAGGGCTGGGGTATTACCGATACCAGCTGACCGACGCCGGCCGCGCCGCGCCGGAGCGTGTGGCTGACCTGCCGGCCGAAGTGCTGGTAGCCGCCGGCCTGGCCACGGCCGACCCGATCGTCTACGAGGATTTCCTGCCGGTCAGCGCCGCGGGCATCTTCCAGTCCAACCTGGGCGGCGAAGAGCAGCGGGCGTATGCCGCGCATGCCAACCGCGAAGCGTTCGAGCAGGCGATGGGCGTGGCGGTGAACGACGAGTTCGAGATCTACGAGCGGCTGCAGGCGGAATCGCTGGCGGCGCTGCGCGGATAAGCCGCATGCCGCGGAGCCGAGCATGGGCTCGGCTCTACAGGGATGTTGCGGTGCTGCCATTTGTAGAGCCGAGCCATGCTCGGCTCCCCGGCAACGGGTCTCAGCCCTTCATCGTGCCGGTATCCAGCCAACGCTGGTGCCACGACAGCGCTTCGGGCAGCAGGTGCGGGGTGTGCTTGCCGTAGCTTTCGCGGCTGGCACGGTCGAAGTAATCCTGCAGCTGCGGGCGGAAATCCGGGTGTGCGCAGTTGTCGATCAGCACCTGCGCGCGCTTGCGCGGGGTCAGGCCACGCAGATCGGCCAGGCCCTGCTCGGTCACGATCACCGACACGTCGTGCTCGGTGTGGTCGACATGGCTCACCATCGGGGTGATCGCCGAGATCGTGCCGTTCTTCGCCGTGGACGGGCTCAGGAACGCCGACAGGAAACCGTTGCGCGCGAAGTCACCCGAACCGCCGATGCCGTTCATGATGCGCGTGCCCATCACGTGCGTCGAATTGACGTTGCCGTAGATGTCCACTTCGATCATGCCGTTCATGCCGATGCAGCCCAGGCGGCGCACCAGTTCCGGATGGTTGGAGATTTCCTGCGTGCGCATGATGATGCGCTCGCGGTAGAAATCGATGTGTTCCTTGAACGTCTCGTTCGCCTGCGGGCTCAGCGCGAAGCCGGTGCACGAGGCATAGCTCAGCACGCCGTCGCGCAGCAGGTCGAGCATGCCGTCCTGGATCACCTCGGTGAACGCGGCCAGATCGCGGAAACCGCTCTTGGCCAGGCCGGCCAGCACCGCGTTCGGGATGTTGCCCACGCCCGACTGCAGCGGCAGCAGGTTCGGCGGCAGGCGGCCCTTCTTCACTTCGTGCTGCAGGAACTCGATCAGGTGCGAAGCGATCTGCTCGCTGGTCGCATCGATCGGGCTGAACGGGCTGTTGCGGTCCGGGCCGTTGGTGCGCACCACGGCCACGATCTTGTCCGGGTCGCAGCGCAGCGCGGTATCGCCGATGCGGTCGTTGGCGTTCACCAGCGGAATCGGCTTGCGGTGCGGCGGCAGCGCGGTGCCGTAGTAGATGTCATGCATGCCGTCCACGCCGGCCGGCTGCCACTCGTTGACCTCGACGATGACCTTCCTGGCCAGGTCCAGCCAGGTCTTGTTGTTGCCCACCGAGGTGGAGGGCACCAGCGAGCCGTCCTCGCGGATGGCCGACACTTCGATCACCGCGGTGTCGATCTCGCCGTAGAAGCCGAACCAGACGTGCTGGGCGACGTGGCTGAGGTGGATGTCGATGTAATCCAGCTTGCCCTCGTTGATGCGGTTGCGCGCATCCGGGTCGCTCTGGAAGGGCATGCGCATGGCGATGCCATCGGCCTTGGCCAGCGCGCCGTCCAGTTCCGGTGCGGTCGAGGCGCCGGTCATCAGCTTGATCTGGAAGGGCAGGCCCTGGGCGTGCACCGTCTCGATGCGGCGGGCAAGTTCGACGGGGACGGCCTTGGGGTAACCGGAGCCGGTGAAGCCGCTCATGGCGACGGTTTCACCGGGCTGGATCAGCGCGGCTGCGGCCTCGGCGGAGACCACGCGGTCACGGAGACGCGCGTTGGCGATGCGATCAACAGACATGACGACACGTGTTTCAGGGGGAAAGCCCGATTATCGGCCATCCCCCGCCGTACGGGGGCTGCGACCTTCGTGGAATGGCTTTTCCGGACGGCGGGCTACCATACCCACCAGTTCTGTTTTGCAGTGCAGCGTGCAATGTCCTTCCGCATTCCGCAGGATGGCCCTGCATCCCGACGTGGGGGAGGGAGCAGAGCCCGCTGGCAGTTCGCTGCAAGCGGGCTTTTTTATTGCCTGATGCCAAAGCTGAATAGGCAGGGTGCATTGCCGGTAGAGTCGAGGGGGGGGGGGGCGGCGGGGGGGGCCGGCGGGGGGGCGCCCGCCCCCCCCCCCCCCCCCCCCCCGCCCCCCCCCCCCCCCCCCCCCCCCCCCCCCCC
>NZ_JAMOKY010000007.1:0-150085 GCF_024499815.1 Stenotrophomonas testudinis
CCCCCCCCCCCCCCCCCCCCCCCCCCCCCCCCCCCCCCCCCCCCCCCCCCCCCCCGACTCTACAAAGGCGCAGTCGAGCATGGCTCGACTCTACGTACCCGCGGCGTAATCCTGCGCCTGGCGCATCACCCGCAGCAGGTTGCCGCCCCAGATGCCGGCAATCTGCTGTTCGCTGTAGCCCTTGCGCAGCAGCCACGCAGTGATCTTCGGCAGCTGGCTGACATCGGGCAGGTCGCTCAGGCCACCGCCGCCATCCCAGTCCAGGCCGATGCCCACATGCTCGGGGCCGACCACCTTGAGGATGTGCTCGAAGTGGGTGAAGAAGTCGTCCAGGCTGGCGTGGCGCACCGGGTGTTCGTGGTCCAGCGCCTGCTCGGCCTGCTGCAGGGCAACGCCCTGGGCAATGGTCATGCCTTCCCAGCCGCCCAGCTGCTTGCTCAGCGCTTCTTCGGCCTGCTTGCGTTCGGGCGTCTTGGCGGTGTCGATCAGGTAGCCGCCATAGGCATTTACCTGGATCACGCCACCGGCCTTGGCCAACTGGCGCAGGCGCGCATCGTCGAGGTTGCGCGGGTGGTTGTAGACCGCCTTGGCCGAGCTGTGCGAGAGCACGAACGGCACCGGCATCATCGCCAGCAGGTCATCGAACACCGCATCGGACGCGTGCGACTGGTCGATGACGATGCCCAGCTTCACCGCGGCGCGCACCAGGTCCTTGCCGGCCGGGCTCAGGCCCTTCCACTCCGCACCCTTCGGGTCGGTGGCCGAATCGGCGAACTCGTTGTTGGCGAAGTGCACCGTGCTCAGCAGGCGCAGGCCGGCGCGGTGGTAGAACGAGAGCAGGCTGGGGTCTTCCACCAGCGGGCTGGCGTTTTCCATGCTGATGTAGACCACGCGCTTGCCGGCAGCCTTGATCCGCGCGGCGTCATCGGCGCTCAGCGCAAGCTCAAAGCGCTCCGGGTTGGCCGCCAGCATCTGCCGGATCTCCAGCAGCCGCTGCAGGCCATGGTCGCGCTCGGCCAGGTGGGCCGCTACGGTGCGGTCGCCCTGATCGGTGTAGATCGCCCAGAAGCCACCATCCAGCGCGCCCTCGACCATGCGCGGGTAATCCACCTGCGAAAGCGCGTTGTGGTCGTGCCGCTGTTCGATGTCGAAGCCGGCGCGGCCGAAGTTGGCCGGCGTGTCGAGGTGGCTGTCCAGGGTGAGCAGTCGCTGCTGCAGGGCCTTGGCGCGGGCCAGCTCCTGCGCGCTGAACTCGATGGCATGGGCGGACAGCGGCGCACTCAGCGCCAGGGCAAGCAGCAGGGACAGGCGACGCAGCGACGGCATGGGCTCTCACCGGTGAGGAGAAGAGCCCGACCATAGCGCCGTGGCCCGCCGTTTTGTTGAAATCAACCAACCACGCGGCAGAACACGGCCTTCAGGTAGCGCGATTCCTGCACGTGGGCCATGAACGGATGGTCCGGACCGGCGCCGGCCACCTTCAGGATCTGGATCGTGCGGCCAGAGAAGTAGGCCGCGCGGCGCAGCATGTCGAGGAACTGGTCCTCGGCCACCAGGCCGGTGCAGGAGAACGTGGCGAACAGGCCGCCCGGCTTGACCACGCCCAGCGCCAGCTTGTTCATGTCCAGGTACTTCTTCAGCGCGGTGATGACCTGGTCGCGGTCGCGGGTCATCTTCGCCGGGTCCAGGATCACCACGTCGTACTGCTCGCCGCGGTTGGCGGCATCGCGCAGCCACGGGAAGATGTCGGACTGGACGAACTTCGGGCGCACGTTGTTCAGGCGCGAATTGCCCTTGGCGATCTGGATGACGTCTTCATCGATGTCGATGCCGACCACTTCCGAAGCACCACGCGCGGCCGCGTACACGGCGAAACCGCCGGTGTTGCAGCACAGGTCGAGCACGCTCTTGCCTTCCACCTGCTGGCTCAGCCACTCGCGGTTCTCGCGCTGGTCGGCGAAGAAGCCGGTCTTGTGCGCACCGGCCGGGTCGGCGCGGAACTTGATGCCATACTCGGTGATCACCGACGCTTCGGTGGTGGTGTTGCCGTGGAAGTCGAAGCTTTCCTGCTTCTGCACGTGTTCGTCGGCGAAGCTGTGGAAGCGGCAGCCCGGGAACTGTTCGCGCAGGGCGTCGTAGATCCACTCGCGGTGGCGGAACATGCCGGCAGCGAAGAATTCGACCACCACCAGGTCGTTGTAACGGTCCACCACCAGGCCGGACAGGCCGTCGCCTTCGCTGTGCACCACGCGCCAGGCGTCGGACACCGCGTCCAGCTTCAGCACGCCACGGCGCAGTTCAACCGCCTGGGCGATCTTGCGCGAGAACCAGCCGGCATCGACCGGCACGTTCGGGTCGGTTTCGAGGATGCGCACGGCGATGCGCGAGTGCCCGTTGTAGAAGCCACGGCCGATGAACTCGCCATCGATGCCGACGACGTCGACGATGGAACCGGGCTTGGGCCGGACGGTCGGCTTCTCGACCAGTTTCTGGAAGATCCACGGGTGGCTGGAGCGCCACGCGTTCTTGAGGCGGACAACGGGAAGGGGGGTATTCATCGGCCTATTGTAGCCGGGGGCGCTTTTGTAGAGTCGAGCTTGCTCGACTGAACGGGACCGTTCAGCAAAGGCCGTCGAGCAAGCTCGACGCTACGAGGGGCGGGGAATGGCCGCCCATTTGACGGCGGCCCGGCCAGGCCGCAGAATCGGCCCCAGAAGGGGAGTAGCTCCCAGACGTTGTCGCCGTCAATTCGAGCCCGCAGGCTCCGGTGCAACGGCAATCCCACCCGCGTGGGGTTGCGAGCGAGACCTTCGCCGTACTGGCGAAGCTCTGTCCCTGGATCCCCCTCCCGATCCTCCGTTGCAGATCCTCGCCGTCCGGCCTGGCATTCATCTTTCCAACGGATATTCCCAATGCAGACGATCGGTAATGTGTGGATGTGGGGCGGCTTCGTGGCGGTGGTCATCATCGCCCTGCTCGTCGACCTGGTGTTGATGCGACATGGCGGACCCCACAAGGTCACCTTCAAGGAGGCCCTGTGGTGGTCCATCGGCTGGGTCGTGCTGGCCCTGCTGTTCAACGCGGGCCTCTGGTACTACCTCAGCGAGACCGCCGGCCAGGTGGTGGCGAACAAGGTCGGCCTGGAATTCCTGACCGGCTACCTGGTCGAGAAGGCCCTGGCGGTGGACAACATCTTTGTCTTCCTGATGATCATGAGCTACTTCGCGGTGCCGGAGGAACAGCGCCAGAAGGTGCTGATCATCGGCATCCTGGGTGCGATCGTGCTGCGTACGATCATGATCTTCGCCGGTAGCGTGCTGATCAGCCAGTTCCATTGGCTGCTCTACGTGTTCGGTGCCTTCCTGCTCTTCACCGGCTGGAAGATGTGGTTCGCCGCCGGCCAGGAGCCGGACCTGGAGACCAACCCGGCCCTGCGCTGGATGCGCAAGCACCTGCGCCTGCTGCCGGACTACGCCGGCAACGCGATGAGCGTGATGCAGGACGGCAAGCGCTGGTTCACCCCGCTGTTCGCGGTGCTGATCCTGATCGCGGTGACCGACGTGATCTTCGCCGTGGACAGCATCCCGGCCATCTTCGCCATCACCACCGACCCGTTCATCGTGCTCACTTCCAACGTGTTCGCGGTGCTGGGCCTGCGTGCGATGTTCTTCCTGCTGGCCGGCATGGCCGACCGCTTCCACCTGCTGCCGTACGGCCTGGCGCTGGTGCTGGGCTTCATCGGCATCAAGATGATGATCATCGACCTGTTCAAGATCCCGACCCCGGTGTCGCTGGGCGTGGTCGCCGCGATCATTGCCGCCACCGTGGTGCTCAGCCTGAAGTACCCGCCGAAGGAAGACGCCGGCCAGGCCTGAGCCTGACCGGCCTGCAGCGCGCGGCCGGCGGGATTGTCCCGTCGGCCACCCCCACTCTCCCGCAGCGGTGGCCTTGGTTTCGCGCCAGCCACCGCCATTGCTGAGGTATGGACAACAACACGCCCCTGCCCGCCGGTGACGTGCCGGCCCCCCGCAACGACCGCATGCGCATCCTGCGGGCGTTCAATGTCAGCCTCGCCACCGTACTGGTGCTGCTGGCCGTGTTCGCCCTGCAGGGCAGCTTCGACTGGCGGCCGTGGGCGGTCGCGCCGCTGGAGGCCAAGGGACTGCTGGGGCTGATCGGCGGGCCGATGCTGCATGCCTCGGTCGAACACATCGCCGCCAATGGCTTTGCGATCCTGATCCTCGGCACCCTGGCCGGCAGCGTGTACCCGAAGGCCACCGTGCGTGCCCTGCCCCTGCTGTGGCTGGGTTCGGGCATCGGCGCGTGGATGCTGGGCACCCCCGGCAGCGTGCACCTGGGGGCCAGCGGCGTGACCCACGGCCTGATGTTCCTGCTGGCCAGCCTGGGGCTGCTGCGCCGTGACCGCGCGGCGATCGCCACCGGCCTGATCGGCATGCTGTTCTACGGCGGCATGCTGATGACCATCCTGCCGCATGCCGACGGCGTGTCCTGGCAGTCGCACATGGGCGGCGCCTTCGCCGGCATCATCGCCGCGCTGCTGTTCCGCAACGCCGACCCAATGACGCCGCGCCCGCACTACAGCTGGGAGGACGAGGAAGACGAGGTCGAGGCGCTGGCCGACGACGAGCTCGAGCCGCCTTCGCCGCACCGCGTGCCGGTGCTGTGGCAGCCGCGCGAGGGGCACGATTACGTGGTGATCCCGTTCCGTCGGCCGGAAGACCCGCGCGGCTGATGCAGCACGTCGGGGTCGGATCCCCGAAGGGGCTCTGACCCCAAACCGGATGCCGGCCCGCGGCCGACACTACCGGATTCTCAATTCCCTGCGGCGCCCATGCCATCCACCGCCTGCCGGCCCAGCGCCGGGTCATCGGTGAAGAACGCATCGATGCCGGTGGCCAGGTACGCGCGCATCTCGGCGATCGAGCCTTCCGGGTTGCGCGCGCTGTCGGCGCCCTTGCGCAGGTTGCTGGCCTGGAAATGGTTTTCCGGGCGGAAGGTGTACGGGATCACCATCAGGCCGGCCGCATGTGCGTCACGCACCAGCGCGGTCGGCGTGCCCAGCGCACCGTTGGCCTCCAGCGGGATGATCGAACGCAGCTCCGGGCCGATGCCATCGGCGTAGCTGGCGATGTCCTTCAGCCCGGCCGGGGTCATCATCTGCGCATAGCTGAGCGTGCCACCGGCCTTGGCGACATCGGCCGGGCGGGCATCGCCCTTCCACAGCAGCTGCAGCAGGCGGATGTTGCTGCCACGGCCGATCTTGCCGCGCAGGTAGCGCAGGTTGGCGGTCTCGAACGACTGGATCGTCACCGGCGCGACGGCGGTGTAGGCATTGCCGCGCAGCGCGGCCAGCACCTTGTCTTCCATCGGCAGGCCGATGGACTGGAAGTAGGTCGGGTGCTTGATCTCCGGCACCAGGCCGATGCCGCGGTTGGCGCGGCCGGCCTGCTGCATCAGGAAGGCCAGGATCTCGTCCAGGGTGGCGATGCGGAACTGGCCGTCGAACGCAGTGCTGCGCAGCTCCGGCAGGCGCTCGCGGGTGTAGAGGGTCTTCAGCTCGGCCAGGGTGAAGTCTTCGGTGAACCAGCCTTCGACCGTCTCGCCGTCGATGACCTTGGTGGTCTTCCGCTTGGCGAATTCCTTGTGCTCGGCGACGTCGGTGGTGCCACCGATCTCGTTCTCGTGGCGGGCCACCAGCACGCCGTCCTTGGTCATCACCAGGTCCGGTTCGATGTAGTCGGCACCATCGGCGATGGCCTGCGCGTAGGCCGCCAGCGTGTGCTCGGGCAGCAGCGCGCTTGCGCCGCGGTGGCCGTAGACCGAGACCTTCGCGGTCGCCGGGGTGGAAGTTTCAGCACTCATGGCCACCGATGGTGCCACGGCCAGCGACAACAGCAACGCACAACCCCACGACTTCACTGCGACTTCCCCAAGCGGTATGTGATGGGGGTCAGTATGCGGCGGGAATATGACAGCCGGGGGCGTCGGGGATGGGGTCAGAGCCCCTGCGGGGGATCTGACCCCAACCGCCATCATTCTTCAACTATTCCGATTGATGCGCGAAGTGGTGCGCGGCTAGCCTCGAATGACCAACACTGACGTTGTCGGAGGCAGATCGTGAAACAGCCGATGTACATGCCGATCCTGAAGTGGCGACAGGGCGAGTATCTTGCAGTGGGCCGTGCCAGCGAAGGCATCAAGGACTGGATCCATCCCCTGTTCGAGATACCCGTCGAGCAGTGGGACTTCGAGAACGATGCTCCCGCGAAGTCACTCGACGATCATCTGAAGAACGTCGGGAATCGCCTGGTCAAGAACTGGAAGGCGCGGCGTTGCCTGTTCGACTCGCCCTATCTTGCCGGCGATGACACCATGGCGGACGGGCAGCACCATCTGGAGCGGATCTTCGACCTCACGCGCACAGCCGGTTGCCAGGCCATTCCCGTAACCGGCATTGACCGGCATGTCGACTACCAGCAAGCCGTGGCACGTATCGTTGCCCGCGATGATCGCGGCTGCGGATTGCGGCTGGTACCGGATGATCTTGAAGGCAGGGGTCTGGCCCGCATCCCGGCATTGTTGAAACTGCTGGGCGTTGCGCCAGGCCAGGTGGACCTGATCCTGGACAGCTCGGCCGATGTCGCCGACTCGCCCACGCTGCAGGCAACCACGTGGCAGACCTGGATCGCAGCCGTTCCGGATCTGGCCGACTGGCGATCGGTCACCATCGCGGGCGGTAGTTTCCCTGCCAGCCTGAGCCCCTCGTCGAACTATCGCCCGCACGGTGACGTCAACCGCCGGGAGTGGCGCGCGTACACCCGGCTTGTCAGCAGTCGTCCCGATCGGATGCCGTGGTTTGGCGACTACGGCTGCGCCTCGCCACAGACCGAGCTGATGGATCCACGCCTGTTCGACCCCAATGCCAAGATCAAGTACACGATCGATGACCAGTGGCGGATCGTGGTCGGCACCCAGATCAAGCGCAATGGTCGCGACCAGTACCGCGATCTGTGCAACCACCTGGTCTCTGATCCACCGGTGGTGTTCATGGGACGCGGCTACAGCTGGGGTGATGCATACATCGAAGACTGCGCCAACAATGTCAGCAGTACCGGCGGAAGTTCCACCTGGCCGACCGTGGCCACCAACCATCACCTGACTAAGGTTGTTCGCGACCTCGCCAATCTGGCCGGCGCTTCATCTGTTCCCTGACCAGCATGCGGATTTCCGCAAGGCTGTAGAGCTCACCCAGGCGCTCGCACAGCGCTGCACGGTTTCCGCGCAGCGCTGATTTTTCAGCGGTCCTGCTGCTGATCAGGGCTGTCAGCTCATCGCGCCACAGCAGTGCCGCCACGGCAGTGGCGCTCACCGAGGGATTGAGCCTGGCAGGCCGCAGCAGTTCCATCCGGACGGCATTGCGCGCACCACGTGAGGCCAGCCTGACCCCCCACCATGCAGGCAGCGTCTCCAGCGCATGATCCAGATGGCGCTGGCCCACCACGATCGTCGCCTTGTCGAGCACGTCGGAATAGAACTGCTGCTGCAATGGCAGTCTGCGCAACGTGTCGACGTCACTCTTGATTTCGTAGCCGTGCAGGTGGCCATTGATGACACAGACATCGACCCGGCAGGCACCGCGTGCAAGCCCCATTTCCTCCACGACAAGCGTGTTCGGATTGGCGACATGCTCTGCGATGACCTTGCTCAGCAGCGCTGATCGCACGTCACTGTCGGTGATCGGGTTCATGGCGGGATGATATCAAGGAGGTGTCGCGGCCCGGGTTGAAACCACGTGGTGTCGATTGTGATGATGCGAAGGGTCAGAGCCCCGCAGGGGATCCGACCCCGGTATTACTTTCCGATGCAGAAGCTGGAGAAGATCCTGCCCAGCAGGTCATCCGCACTCATCTGCCCGGTGATCTCGCCCAGCGCGTCATGCGCCAGCCGCAGTTCCTCGGCGGCCAGTTCCAGGTGTTCATGCACCAGCTCGCCATCGGCGCGCTGCGCATGCTCCTGCGCGCGTTCGATCGCATCCACATGACGGGTGCGCGCGGAGAACTCGCCGTCCACCTGCTCCCCTGCCCCGGCCGAGGCAATCGAACGCAGGCGCGTGTGCAGGTCTTCCAGGCCGGCACCGGTGGCGGCCGAGACGAACACGCGGTCCGGGTCGTCCAGCACCGGCAACGCGTCCATCAGGTCCGACTTGTTGTGGATGTAGACCTTGTGCGGCACGGCGGCCACGGCTTCGCCCAGCGCGGCTTCGCCGGCGGCCGGGTCGCGCGCATCCAGCACGATCAGCGCCAGGTCGGTGCGCTCGATTTCCACGTGGGCGCGGCGCATGCCTTCGCGTTCGATGGCATCGCCGCCGTCGCGCAGGCCGGCGGTGTCGACCAGGGTCAGCTCCAGGCCGTCCAGGCGGATGGTTTCGCGCAGGGTATCGCGGGTGGTGCCGGCGATGTCGGTGACGATGGCGCGCTCGCTGCCGGCCAGGGCGTTCAGCAGTGAGCTCTTGCCGGCATTCGGTGGCCCGATCAGCACGGCATGCAGGCCATCGCGCAGACGACGGCCGCGCTCGGCGTCACGACGCAGCAGGGCAAGATCTCCGCGCGCCTGTTCCAGTCCACGCCGCACCTGCGCGCCGCCCAGGGTATCCAGCGGTTCGTCGGCGAAGTCGATGGCGGCTTCCACGTGGATGCGCAGCAGCACCAGCTGTTCCACCACGGCCTCGATGCGGCGCGAGAACACGCCATCCAGCGAGCGACGTGCCGCGCGCGCGGCGCGGTTGTCACCCGCGGCGATCAGGTCGGCGATGGCCTCGGCCTGGGCCAGGTCGAGCTTGCCGTTGAGGAAGGCCCGTTCACTGAACTCACCCGGCCGCGCCTGGCGCGCGCCGAGCACGATGCAGCGCGCGACCAGCTGCTGCAGCAGCACGGGGCTGCCGTGACCCTGCAGTTCCACCACTTCCTCGCCGGTGAAGCTGTTCGGTGCCGGGAACCACAGCACGATGCCGTCGTCGATCACCTCACCGTCGGCATCGCGCAGCCGGGCGTAGTGCGCGTGGCGCGGGCGCAGCGTGGGCGCGCCCAGTGCGTTGGCGATCGCCGCGGCACGCGGACCGGACAGGCGCAACAGGCCGACACCGCCCGCGCCGGGGGCACTGGCGATGGCGACGATGGTGTCGGTGCGGGTCACATCGTTCATGGCTCAGAGCTTCTCCAGCTGCGCGCGCGCCTGCGCGGCACCGCTGCCCTGCGGCTGCAGGGCGAGGTAGGTGGTGTAGGCCTGCTTCGCCTTGGCCTTGTCGCCGGCGTTGAAGTAGGCGTCGCCCAGGTTGAGGTGGGCCACCGCGCGCGACGGGTCGATCTTCAGGGTGTTTTCCAGCCAGCGCGCGGCTTCGGCGTAGCGCTGCTGGCGGTAGTAGACGAAACCGAGGTTGTTGGCCGCCTGGGCAAAGTCCGGGCGCAGCTTCAACGCTTCGGTGAACTGGGCGACGGCTTCGTCGTACTGCTTCTCGCGGTACAGCTGCAGGCCACGGTCGTTGGCCTGCTGCGCGCGCTGGCGGTCCGAGGCCGGGCCGGCGGTGGGCACCACCAGCTTGGCCTTCCCGCCCTGCAGGTCGGCCACGGTCACCGGCGCCTGCGCGCCCTTGGCATCCTGCGCGGCGTCGACCTTGTTGTTCAGTGCGATGGCATCCGGGGTCAGCTGGCGCGTGTCGGCATTGAGGTATTCCTGGCTGTCCGGCACCTGGAACACGAACTCGCCGCCCTGCGAACCGGGCAGGCTGCCGAAGGCCGGGGTCTGGTGCGAGACGGCCGACACCGCCGGCGCCACGTAGGCGGCCAGTTCGGTACCGGTGATCAGGCCGTCGCCATTGAGGTCGCCCTTGCCGGCCAGCGCCTGCAGCAGCACCCACGTGAACACCGAATGGCCGTTCGGGCCGGCATCGGCCACCTGCTGGTCGGCACCGCCGGCAGTCAGCATCTGCCGCGCGCTGCGGCGTGCGTTCTCGCGCAGGAATGACGACGACGACGGGCCACCGCGGGTCAGGCCCAGGCCGCTGTAGCAGGCATCCATCACGAACATCACGTGCTTGGCCTGCATGCTCTCGGCGATGTTCTGGATGTCGGTCATCGCGATGGCGTCGGTGGCGAATTCCTTCGGGTCTGAATCCACCGGGATGATGTAGCCGAGGTCGCGCCCGGAAGCGAGCTGGCGGGTGGCGCCGTGGCCGGCGAAGAACACGAACACGCGGTCGTTCCTGCCGGTGCGGTCGTCGGCCAGGCGGTCGTGGAAGGCGGCCAGGATGTTGTTGCGGGTGGCCTGCTCGTTCTTCAGCACGATCACCTGCGAGGACGGGAAACCGAACTGCCCGGTCAGGGTGTCGGCCACCGCCTGCGCATCGTGGCTGGCGTATTCCAGCTTTGGCCACTTGGCGTAGTTGTCGATGCCCACCACGATCGCCCACGACTTCTCGTAGCCAGTGGTGACGGTGGCATCGCTGGTCGCGCCCTTGCGCGCACGGGCGACGGTGAACTCGCGGCCGTTCCAGCCGGCGAACTGGTAGCCGTCGGCGATCAGCCGATCGAGGATCTGCGGCAGCGCCTTCACTGCGCGGTCGTGGATGTCATGGAACAGGATGATGCCGCGCTGTTCCTTGTTCACCTGGCCGAGCACGCGCTGCACGATCGATTCCGGCACCGGGTCGGCCCAGTCCATCGAGTCGATGTTCCACATGATCGACTTCAGGCCGGCCTCGTTCAGCAGCTGCAGGCCTTCGGCGTTGCGCGCGCCATACGGGAAGCGGAACAGCGGCGCACGCTTGCTGTCGACATCCTTCAGCAGGGTGTCGGTATCCAGCACCTGCTGGCGCAGCGCATCGCCGGTGGTGCGCGACAGCTGGGCGTGGGTCAGGCTGTGGTTGCCCACTGCATAGCCCTCTTCCATCAGGTTGCGGCTGATCTTCGCCATCGGGCCGAGGCTGACCTTGCCATCGGCCTCGACCTTGCCCAGGTTGCGGCCCACTTCAAAGAACACGCCCGGCACGTCGTAGCGCTTGAGGATGGCCACCACTTCATCGGTGTAGGCCTTGTGCGGGCCGTCGTCGAAGGTCAGCACCACGGTCTTGGCCGGCAGGTCGCGGCCGAAGATCTCGCGGTCGCTGTCCTTCATCGACATCGGGTATGGCTCGATCACCCCGTAGTCGCGCAGGATCGCCTCGCGGCTGTAGTCCTTGTGCAGGTGGGCGATGTAGTCCTCCCACTTCTCGCGCTTCAGGTCGATGGCGCGGGTGCGCTCGAAGCGGCTGAAGATGCGGGTCAGTTCCTGGTTGTAGTTGCGCTCGATCTCGTCCAGCGCGTCCAGGTCTTCGCCGATGCGCTGGTGCAGCTTCACTGCCGGCAGCGAGGAATCCGCGCCGACACGTTCGTGCAGGTCGCGCAGCACTTCGCGGAACGCCAGGCGATCGGCATCGAACAGTTCCGGCGCCGATTCGATGTAGTCCAGCACGCTGCCCAGCGTGGCGAAGCGCTGCGGGCTGCCGCCACGCAGCAGGCTGTCGAACTGCGCGGCGATGGCGGTGCGCTGTTCCAGCCCGTCGTGGAACAGCTGCTGGCCGATGCGGGTGGAGGTACCGCGGTCGGTGGCGCTCTGCTGCTCTTCGTCGGCCAGCAGCACGATGATGCGGCGGTAGCCATCGAGCTGCTTCTGCAGCGCGGCCAGCAGCGGTGCGGCGGCCGGATCGACGGCGGCGGCGGCCTGTGCGCTGGGCTGGGTGACGGCGGCAGCAGCGGGCGCCTTGCCCTCCTTGTCGCCGCAGCCGGCAACGGCCAGGGTCAACAGCAGCGAGGGCAGGAACAGGCGGAACGACGACGCACGCGGCATGGCAGGCTCGATGGATGGGGACACGGTGTGCGGGGCGATTCTAACCCCGCATGCGAAAAGCCCGCCTTGCGGCGGGCTTTTGCGGGGATCAGCGTCGGATTATTTCTTCTTGACCGGGGCCGGTGCGGTGGTCGCCGGCAGCGGCTCACCGCCGTGGCGCTTGGTCATCCACCACTGCTGCAGCAGGCCCAGGCCGCCGTTGACCACCCAGTACAGGACCAGGCCGGACGGCATGAACGCCATCATGAAGCCAAAGACCAGCGGCATGAACTGCATCATCTTCTGCTGCATCGGGTCCATGCCCGGTGCCGGGGTCAGCTTCTGCGTGGCCCACATCACCGCCATGTTGATGACCGGCAGGATGAAGTACGGGTCGCGCGCGGTCAGATCCTGGATCCAGCCCAGCCACGGCGCCTGGCGCAGTTCGACCGACTCGACCAGCACCCAGTACAGGGCGAAGAAGATCGGCATCTGGATGAGGATCGGCAGGCAGCCGCCCATCGGATTGATCTTTTCCTTCTTGTACAGCTCCATCATCGCGGTCTGGAACTTCTGGCGGTCATCGCCATAGCGTTCCTTCAGCTGCGCGATGCGCGGCTGGAAGCGACGCATCTTCGCACCGCTCTTGTACTGCACGGCCGACAGCGGGTAGAGCACCAGCTTCAGCAGGACCACCAGGCCGACGATGGCCCAGCCCCAGTTGCCGACCAGCTTGTGCACCTGGTTCAGTACCCAGAACAGGCCCTGGCCGATCACCGCCATCATCGAGAAGCGGCTGTAGTCGACCACGCGGTCCAGGCCCGGCACGTCTTCCTTGGCAATCTGGTTGACCAGCTTCGGGCCGACCCACAGGCGGGCTTCGGTGCTGGTGGACTGGCCCGGGGCCACGGTGAAGGCCGGGCCACGCGCTTCGATCAGGTCACGACCGGCCACCTGCGACAGCACGTAGTGGGCGGTCTGGTCCTTCTGCGGGATCCAGGCGGTGAAGAAGTGGTGCTGCAGCATCGCCAGCCAGCCGCCGGTGATGTTCTGGTTCAGCGCGCCATCGTCCAGGTAATCCTTGAACGCACGACGCTGGTACTTCTTGTCGTTGTCGTACCAGGTGGCACCGTTGAAGCTGAACGAGTCCGGGTTGGTCATGTTCCGCGACAGGATGGTCGGGGTACGGTCCAGGGTGCGGTAGACGTAGCCGTTCCACGGGGCGGTGCCGGTGTTGCTGACCTCGTCCTTGAAGCGCACGGCGTACTCGTTGCGCGAGACGGTCAGGGTGCGCTTGATGGTCACGCCGTTGTCGGCGGTCCACACGAACGGGATCTGCAGTTCGTTCTGGCCGTCGGCCAGCACGAAGTCGCGGACGTCACCGACCAGCTTGAAGCCATCGGCGCCCGGCACCGGGGTGTTCTTGTCTTCGCTGGCCCAGCCGCTGATCGCGCTGTACGGATGCGCGGGGTCTTCGGTCAGCAGGCGCACCGGGGCGCTGCCTTCTTCCTTGGACTGCGGGAACTGCAGCAGCTCGGCGTCGAGCACGCGGCCGCCGTCCACCACCAGGCGCAGCACGTCGGTGGTGATGGTCACGCGCTGGGCGGCCGGGGTGGCGCTGGCCTGGGCCTGCTGCGCCGCGGCCTGGCCCGGGGCACCGGGGACCTGCGCGCTGGGGATACTGCCCGGGGTCGCACCTGGAACGCTCTGTGCGGCGGCCTGAGCCGAGGTGGTGGCCGGAGCCGGGGTCGGCGCGGCCTTTTCACGGCCCCACTCCATCCACAGGAACACGGCCACCATCAGCCAGGCAAAAATAAGGAATACGCGGGTCTGGTTCATCAGCGGACAGGCTCGGCGGGGCCGGGACGCGATGCCGGCTCGATCAAAGAGGGAGGTGCGATGCCATCTGGCGGCGGCATTGTGCCGTCCACGCCCGGCGCGGGCAATGCACGCAGGCGCCGCAGCAGGCGCAGGAAGGCCTGACGGATGTCGTCGTTGCTGGCAGAACGCGCAGCACTACGAGCCACGACGACGAAGTCGCCTGGCTGGATATCGGTTCGTGTCCGACGCAAGATGTCGCGCAGGACGCGCTTGATCCGGTTACGCCCGACGGCGTTCGGATCAACCTTGCGGGAAACCGCCAGACCCAGCCTGGCCGGCCGGTCAGCCGGCAGCCAGTGCAGGGTCATCAGCGGATCGGACACACGGCGGGCGCCGTTGAAGACCGTTGTATATTCGGCACGCGTGCGAACCCGCGCAGAGCGAGGGAATCGCTTGCGCGGGTCTGCAGTATTCACTGTCGAAGGGATTGCGTCTGCCGCGATGTGCGGCATGGCAATCAGGCGCTCAGGACTTTGCGGCCCTTGGCGCGGCGACGCGACAGGATCTTGCGGCCGTCAGCGGTCTTCATACGGGCACGGAAGCCGTGGTCGCGCTTACGCTTGAGGTTGCTGGGCTGGTAGGTGCGCTTGGTGGCCATGTGGGCCTCTCGTATGAATGGGACGGGAAAGAACCGGAAATTCTAGAGAGGTCTCCCCCCTTGCGTCAACCCCTTGTGACTACGCCAATTCACCGGGCTGTGCAATAGCTGTGGATCTTTTTGTGAATAAGTGGGGGACAAGCATTCCGAAGCCGGGCGCTCGGTGGTAGTCTGAGCCATCCATTTCCCCCTTTCAGGCCTGTGTTTGGGCGCGTTGTCGCGCCTGTGCACAGGTCACCGGACGATTATTGCCGATGGATGCCTGGTCCCGAAGTCTCGAACGCCTCGAAGCGGAGTTCCCGCCGGAAGACGTTCACACCTGGTTGAAGCCGCTGCAGGCCGATCTGCGCGCGGACAGCCTGGTGCTGTATGCCCCGAACGCCTTCATCGTCGACCAGGTGCGCGAGCTGTACCTGGCCCGGATCCGCGAGCTGCTGACGCACTTCGCGGGTTTCGGCGACGTTTTTCTTGAAATCGGCTCGCGGCCTCGGCCCTCGGAGGCGCAGAACGCGCCGGTTTCGAGCGCGGCGACGGCGGTGGCAGCCCAACCGCAGGTGCCGTTCGCCGGCAACCTGGACAACCACTACACCTTCGCCAACTTCGTCGAAGGCCGCAGCAACCAGCTGGGCCTGGCCGCTGCCTTCCAGGCGGCGCAGAAGCCGGGCGACCGCGCGCACAATCCGCTGCTGCTGTACGGAGGCACCGGCCTGGGCAAGACCCACCTGATGTTCGCCGCCGGCAACGCCATGCGCCAGGCCAATCCGGGTGCGAAGGTGCTGTACCTGCGTTCGGAACAGTTCTTCAGCGCGATGATCCGGGCCCTGCAGGAAAAGACCATGGATCAGTTCAAGCGCCAGTTCCAGCAGGTGGACGCGCTGCTGATCGATGACATCCAGTTCTTCGCTGGCAAGGACCGCACCCAGGAAGAGTTCTTCCACACCTTCAACGCGCTGTTCGACGGCAAGCAGCAGATCATCCTGACCTGCGACCGGTACCCGCGCGAAGTCGAGGGCCTGGAAGCGCGCCTGAAGTCGCGGCTTGCCTGGGGCCTGTCGGTCGCGATCGAACCGCCGGACTTCGAGACCCGCGCCGCGATCGTGCTGGCGAAGGCCCGCGAACGCGGTGCCGAGATTCCCGATGATGTTGCGTTCCTGATCGCCAAGAAGATGCGCTCCAACGTGCGCGACCTCGAAGGCGCGCTCAATACCCTGACCGCCCGCGCCAATTTCACCGGCCGCGCGATTACCACCGAATTCGCCCAGGAAACCCTGCGCGACCTGCTGCGCGCCCAGCAGCAGGCGATCAGCATTCCCAACATCCAGAAAACCGTTGCCGACTACTACGGCCTGCAGATCAAGGATCTGCTGTCCAAGCGCCGGACCCGTTCGCTGGCCCGCCCGCGCCAGGTCGCCATGGCCCTGACCAAGGAGCTGACCGAGCACAGCCTGCCCGAGATCGGCGATGCCTTTGCCGGTCGCGATCACACCACGGTGCTGCATGCCTGCCGCCAGATCCGGACCCTGATGGAAACCGACGGCAAGCTTCGCGAGGACTGGGACAAGCTGATCCGGAAGCTGAGCGAATGATGCACGGACGCTGATGAGGCGTCATCGCACAAAACGGTGCAGAATCCGGTAGCAAGCGCGGGATGAGTTGTGGATAAAAAAGACGTCGGAAAACGCGTCGAATTTATCCACAGCTTTCCCCACCCCCTGGGGGGCGGTAATGCAGAGGGTTTCGAGGCTAGAAACTCTTTTTATTACAAAGACTTAGCATTGTTTTCCAGCGATTCTGTCTCTACCAGCACCACCAAGCTTTTGATTTATTCCACATTTTTTAAAGCATAGGGGCACGGAACCACATGCGTTTCACACTGCAGCGCGAAGCCTTTCTCAAGCCGTTGGCACAGGTCGTCAACGTGGTCGAACGCCGCCAGACCCTTCCGGTTCTGGCCAATTTCCTGGTCCAGGTGCAGAACGGCCAGCTGTCGCTGACCGGTACCGACCTGGAAGTGGAGATGGTGTCGCGGATCGCGGTTGAAGATGCCCAGGACGGCGAAACAACCATCCCCGCCCGCAAGTTGTTCGAGATCATCCGCGCCCTGCCGGATGGCAGCCGGATCACCGTCTCGCAGACCGGTGACAAGATCACCGTGCAGGCCGGTCGCAGCCGCTTCACTCTGGCAACACTGCCGTCCAACGACTTCCCGTCGGTGGACGAAGTGGAAGCCACCGAGCGCGTGGCCATCGGCGAAGCGACGCTGAAGGAGCTGATCGAGCGCACTGCGTTCGCGATGGCCCAGCAGGACGTGCGCTACTACCTCAACGGTCTGCTGTTCGACCTGCGCGGTGATGCCCTGCGTACTGTCGCCACTGACGGCCACCGCCTGGCCCTGTGTGAAACCGATCTGGCCAAGCCCAGCGGTTCCAAGCGCCAGATCATCGTGCCGCGCAAGGGCGTGACCGAACTGCAGCGCCTGCTGGAAAGCGGCGATCGCGAGATCGAGCTGGAAGTCGGCCGCAGCCACGTCCGCGTCAAGCGCGACGATGTCACCTTCACCTCGAAGTTGATCGACGGTCGTTTCCCGGATTACGAGGCCGTGATCCCGATCGGTGCGGACCGCGAAGTGAAGGTGGATCGTGAAGCCCTGCGTGCGTCGCTGCAGCGTGCCGCGATCCTGTCCAATGAGAAGTACCGCGGGATCCGCGTGGAAGTCTCGCCGGGCAACCTGAAGATCAGCGCGCACAACCCGGAGCAGGAAGAAGCCCAGGAAGAGATCGAGGCCGACACCACGGTCAGCGATCTGGCCATCGGCTTCAACGTGAACTACCTGCTGGATGCCCTGTCCGCCCTGCGCGACGAGGAAGTCATCATCCAGCTGCGCGATTCCAACTCCTCGGCGCTGGTGCGTGAGTCCAGCAGCGAGAAGTCGCGCCATGTGGTGATGCCACTGCGTCTCTGACGTCTGCGTTGTTCCACGTGAAACAGAAGACGCCCGGGAGCTCCGGGCGTTTTTTTTTTGTTCCACGTGGAGCATTGATGAGGATCCTGGGAAAGGGAGTTCCGCGTTGCCGTTTGGTCTCGGCTTCCTGGATCTCGATCGGTTCCTCGCTCGATGGATGCACGGCGATCGAGCGATCCCGGGAAGTTCTCAGCAGGCTGATCTGCCCTCTGCTGGCGCTACTGTCCACAGCCCGGATCTCTGGCCGTTCGGCCCTGCCCTAGCTTTTAAATCTGGGTATAAATCTAAAGCATGGTGGTGATGGTAGAGCCAGATTTCGTGGAAAACAGGGTTATATGATTGATTTAAAAGGTGTTTCTGTACCTGAAACCCCCTGTATATGCGCCCTTGGGGCTGGGGGGGAAGCTGTGGATAGTTTTTCAGACGGCTGAAAAGGGCTTTTTTATCCACAGATTGCCCATACCTTGTGTATAAGTCATACAGACCCCCTGTGGATAGCGTGGAACGACTGGCCTGAATTCTTTGAAATCTGTGGAACGCTTCGCAGCCCTGCCCTGCAGATTTCAAGCAGTTTGCGGCGACTTCGGCTGCTGCCCTGGCTGCGACGCACGGATACGGTTCCGCGCTGGGGTGAAATTCGCTGGATTCTGAGGGCGAGCACCCTGCCGGTTGCTGCAGATTTCAAGAAATCCAGGCCTTGCCAGCGTCCCTGTCGCAAGGATTCGCCGCATCGATTTCCACGTGGAACCGCCTGAACTGGCGGGACCGGCCAACTCCACCAGCAAGATGCTGCCCGCGACGGCGGTCTTGACCGATGCAGTAAGCTGATGGATTCCCTGCCCTGCTACCGCCCCGAGCGGATGGTCTCCTGCGTCCCATGCTGATCCGCCGCCTCGCCTTGAACCAACTGCGCCGCTTCAGTGCCGTGGAACTGTCACCCCAGCCGGGCTTGAACCTGCTGACCGGCGACAACGGTGCGGGCAAGACCAGCGTACTTGAGGCCCTGCACCTGATGGCCTATGGCCGCAGCTTCCGTGGCCGGGTCCGCGATGGGCTGGTCCGCCAAGGCCAGGAAGCGCTGGAAATCTTCGTGGAATGGGACGAACAGCGTTCGGATCACCCGCCGCACCGCCGTAAAGCGGGTCTTCGTCATAGTGGGCAGGACTGGAAGGGCCGCCTGGACGGCGAAGACGTTGCCCAGCTCGGCAATCTCTGCGCGGCGTTGGCTGTGGTGACCTTTGAACCGGGCAGCCACGCTTTGGTCAGCGGTGGTGGCGAACCCCGCCGTCGTTTCCTCGATTGGGGCCTGTTCCACGTGGAACCAGACTTCCTCTCGCTGTGGCGCCGGTACTCCCGGGCACTCAAACAACGCAATGCCCTGTTGAAGCAGGGCGGGCCCTCGCGGATGCTCGATACCTGGGACCACGAGCTGGCTGAAGCGGGTGAACCGCTGACCAGCCGCCGCCAGCACTACCTGGAACGGCTGCAGGAACGGGCGATTGCCCTGGCAACCGCGCTGGCACCGCAGTTGGGCATCCAAGGTCTGGATCTCAGCCCGGGCTGGCGCCGGCACGAGCTGCCGCTGGCCGATGCGCTGCTGCTGGCCCGTGATCGCGACCGCCAGGCCGGTTACACCTCCGTAGGTCCGCACCGGGCCGACTGGAGCGTGGATTTTCACAGCATTCCCGGCCGGGATGCACTCTCACGTGGCCAGGCCAAACTCACCGCCCTCGCCTGCCTGCTGGCCCAGGCCGAGGACTACGCCGAACAGCGCGGGCAATGGCCGGTCATTGCGCTGGACGATCTGGCATCCGAGCTGGACCGGACCCATCAGGCCCGTGTCCTCGAACGTCTGCTGGCCGGTCCGGCGCAGATCTTCGTAACGGCCACCGAGACCCCGGCGGCTTTGGTGGATCTCACCGACATCACCCGGTTCCACGTGGAACATGCGCAGATCGTGGCTGTGCCATAGTGGCTACATCAGGGCCTGCGGGGCCCGGCTGGTATAATTCAGGTTGCATCCCTTCTTACACGGCGCATCGCACCTGTGCGGTGACCGACCTGCGGAGCCTACGGCAAGCGCAATGACCGACGAACAGAACACCCCGGCAAACAACGGCAACTACGACGCCAACAGCATCACCGCCCTGGAAGGGCTCGAGGCTGTCCGCAAGCGTCCTGGCATGTACATCGGCGACGTCCACGACGGCACCGGTCTGCACCACATGGTGTTCGAGGTCGTCGACAACTCGATCGACGAAGCCCTCGCCGGCCACGCCGACCACGTCGCGGTGACGATCCACGCTGACGGCTCGGTGTCGGTGTCCGACAACGGCCGCGGCATCCCCACCGGCAAGCACGAGCAGATGAGCGCCAAGCTCGGCCGCGAGGTTTCGGCGGCCGAAGTCGTGATGACCGTGCTGCACGCGGGCGGCAAGTTCGACGACAACAGCTACAAGGTTTCCGGCGGCCTGCACGGCGTGGGCGTCAGCGTGGTCAACGCGCTGTCGCAGAAGCTGCTGGTGGACGTGTTCCAGAACGGCTCCCACTACCAGCAGGAATTCAGCAACGGCGCCGCGGTCACCGCGCTGGCCAAGCTGGAAGACACCACCAAGCGCGGCACCACCGTGCGCTTCTGGCCGTCGACCGTGGCCTTCCACGACAACGTGGAATTCCACTACGACATCCTGGCCCGACGCCTGCGCGAACTGTCGTTCCTGAACTCCGGCGTCAAGATCGTGCTGGCCGACGAGCGCGGCGACGGCCGTCGCGATGACTTCCACTACGAAGGCGGCATCCGCAGCTTCGTGGAGCATCTGGCCCAGCTGAAGACCCCGCTGCATCCGAACGTCATCTCGGTCACCGGCGAACACAACAACATCGTGGTGGACGTGGCGCTGCAGTGGACCGACTCCTATCAGGAGACGATGTACTGCTTCACCAACAACATCCCGCAGAAGGATGGCGGCACCCACCTGGCCGGTTTCCGCGGCGCCCTGACCCGCGTGCTCAACAACTACATCGAGCAGAACGGCATCGCCAAGCAGGCCAAGATCAACCTGACCGGCGATGACATGCGCGAAGGAATGATCGCGGTGCTGTCGGTGAAGGTGCCGGACCCCAGCTTCTCCAGCCAGACCAAGGAAAAGCTGGTCAGCTCCGACGTGCGCCCGGCGGTGGAAAACGCCTTTGGTGCGCGCCTGGAAGAGTTCCTGCAGGAAAACCCGAACGAAGCCAAAGCCATCGCCGGCAAGATCGTCGATGCGGCGCGTGCCCGTGAAGCGGCGCGCAAGGCCCGCGACCTGACCCGCCGCAAGGGCGCGCTGGATATCGCCGGCCTGCCGGGCAAGCTGGCCGACTGCCAGGAAAAGGATCCGGCGCTGTCCGAACTGTTCATCGTCGAGGGTGACTCCGCAGGTGGCTCGGCCAAGCAGGGCCGCAACCGCAAGAACCAGGCGGTGCTGCCGCTGCGCGGCAAGATCCTCAACGTGGAACGTGCCCGCTTCGACCGCATGCTGGCCTCGGACCAGGTCGGTACGCTGATCACCGCGCTGGGCACCGGCATCGGCCGCGACGAGTACAACCCGGACAAGCTGCGGTACCACAAGATCATCATCATGACCGACGCCGACGTCGACGGCGCCCACATCCGCACCCTGCTGCTGACGTTCTTCTACCGTCAGATGCCGGAGCTGATCGAGCGCGGTTACGTCTACATCGGCCTGCCGCCGCTGTACAAGATCAAGCAGGGCAAGCAGGAGCTGTACCTGAAGGACGACCCGGCGCTGGACAGCTACCTGGCCAGCAACGCGGTTGAAAACGCCGTGCTGGTGCCGGCCGCGGGTGAGCCGGGCATCGAAGGTGCCGCGCTGGAAAAGCTGCTGCTGACCTTTGCCGGCGCGCGCGACGCGATCGAACGCAATGCGCACCGCTACGACCGCAGCCTGCTCGAGGCGCTGGTCGACTTCGTGCCGATGGACCTGGCCCACCTGCGCGGTGCCGCTGAAGGCCAGGGCCTGGATGCACTGGCCCAGCGCCTCAACCAGGGCCGCCTCGGCAGTGCGCGTTTCAGCCTGGAACTGCAGGAGCCGAACGACGAGCGTCCGGCCGCCGTGCTGGTGACCCGCCGCCACATGGGCGAGGAACACGTGCAGGTGCTGCCGCTGGCCGCCTTCGAAGGTGGCGAACTGCGCGCCATCTACCAGGCTGCCAGCCTGCTGCACGGCTTGGTTCGCGAAGGCGCCACCATCGGCCGCGGTGCCAAGTCGGTCGAAGTGGACAGCTTCGCCAAGGCACAGAACTGGCTGCTGGAGGAAGCAAAGCGCGGCCGCCAGATCCAGCGCTTTAAGGGCCTGGGTGAAATGAACCCGGAACAGCTGTGGGATACCACCGTGAATCCCGATACCCGTCGCCTGCTGCAGGTGCGCATCGAGGATGCTGTCGCGGCTGACCAGATCTTCAGCACCCTGATGGGCGATGTCGTCGAACCGCGTCGTGACTTCATCGAAGACAACGCGCTGAAGGTCGCCAACCTGGATATCTGACATGCTTCGACCGTGGCCGCTGCGCGGGGATGCGCGCCGGCCTTCGCCCTCTGATCGCAGGTAATCGATGTCCGCTTCCGTCCCGGTATCCGCCCCGCCGCCCGTTCCGCCAGCCTCGGCTGCGCCGCGCCGCGGTTCGCCCGTGGCAGGCTTCTTCATCGATCTGGGCATCGGTGCCGCCACGCTGTTCATCCTCAGCCTGGTCGCTGGCCTGGCGTGGGGCCTGTATCGCGGCATCCAGGTCGGCTACGCGAGCGCGAAGAACAACGGCGCGGGCATCGACCCGTCCAGCGTGACCGAAGCGCTGGGCACGCCCGGTGCCCTGGCGCAGGTGCTGATGGCCCTGGTGTCGACCGGTGGCGCGGCGCTGCTGCTCTACTTCCTGCGGCGGCCGGCCAATGCGGCCGAACGGCAGGCCTCGACGCAGGCGCTGCGGCGCCCGTCCACCTGGGGCTGGACCCTGCTGGTGGCCACGCTGATCGTGATCGGCAGCAATGGCATCGCCTTTCTGGCCAAGCAGTTCGGCGTCGAACCGGTGCCGACCAACCTGGCGCTGATGCAGCACGCCATCGAGCGGTTCCCGCTGTTCCTGGTGCTGTTTGCGGTGGTGCTGGCGCCGGCCTACGAGGAGCTGCTGTTCCGCCGCGTGCTGTTCGGGCGCCTGTGGCAGGCTGGCCGGCCCTGGCTGGGCGTGCTGCTGAGCAGCCTGGCCTTTGCCCTGATCCATGAGATTCCGGGCACCAGCGCCAACGGCCCGGCCGAGATCGCCCAGCTGTGGCTGGTCTACGGCGGCATGGGCGCCGCGTTCTGCTGGCTCTATCGACGCACCGGGACGCTGTGGGCGGCGATCATCGCGCACGGCTTGAACAACGCCGTGGCCTTGGCCGCGCTGGTGGTCTTCGGGTCAATGTAAGGCCTTGGCCGGTTGACGAAAAATTAAGCGGGCCCAGTACACACTGCCTGCATGAACACGGGGGATTCCATGAAATCACTGCTGCTCGCCCTGCTCATCACCGTACTGGTGGGTGCCTGCGCGACCACCACCTCACCAACCGGCCGCCGGCAGATGGTCGGTGGCGTGTCCCAGGCCCAGCTGGATCAGCTGGGTGCCCAGGCGTTCGCGGAAACCAAACAGAAGGAGAAGATCAGCACTGACGGCCGCCAGAACGCGTACGTGCAGTGCGTGGTCAATGCGCTGGTCGCGCAGCTGCCCGCTCAGTACCGGGGCGTACGGTGGGAGACGGCGGTGTTCGTCGACAAGGAACCCAACGCCTTCGCCCTGCCCGGCGGCAAGGTCGGCGTGAACACCGGCATCTTCACTGTCGCCAAGAACCAGGATCAGCTGGCGGCGGTCATCGGCCATGAAATCGGCCATGTCATCGCCCGCCACCACGAAGAGCGCATCACGCGGCAGATGGGCGCGCAGACGGGCCTGTCCGTGCTGGGTGCGTTGGCGGGTGCCGCCTACGGCGAAGGCGCGGCCAGTACGGTCAACCAGCTGGGCGGTACCGCTGCCCAGACCGCGTTCCTGTTGCCCGGCTCACGTACCCAGGAATCGGAGGCCGATGTGATCGGCCAGCGCCTGATGGCCGATGCCGGTTTCAACCCGGCGCAGGCGGTTGATCTGTGGCAGAACATGATGGCCGCCAGTGGCGGACGCAGCCCGCAATGGCTGTCCACCCACCCCGATCCGGCCAACCGCATTCGCGAACTGCAGCGCGATGCGCCGTCGCTCGCACCCGCTTACCAGCAGGCCCAAGCCGTTGGACGCAGGCCAAAGTGTGGCTGAGTGCGCAGATTCATGCTGTATTGCAGCACATAAAACGATTTCTCACGCCATCTGTTTCTGATACGTTTGGCGGCTCAGATTTTTCTGACAGTCCGACTTTGCCGCTGACGGCGGTTCGATCGAGGTGAACGATGATTTTCCGCAACCACAAAGCTGTGCTTTCCGTCCTCATCGCGACCGCCCTGACCGGCGCCGTGGTCACCGATGCCTTCGCGCAGTCCTCGCGTTCGTCCGAGCGCGGCAACCGCGGTGGCAAGCAGCAGGCCAAGGCCGAAGTCCTGTACCCGAATGCCACCCGTGAGGAGCCGAAGGAAAAGGCGTCCGCGAAGATGGGCAAGCAGCTGCAGAAGCTGATTGACAGCTACAACGATCAGAAGTTCCCGGAGACCCTGCAGATTGCAGGCGAGATCCTGGGCAACAGCGCGTCGAACAACTACGACAAGTCGCTGGCCGCGCAGCTGGCTTCGCAGGCCGCCTACCAGAGCGACGACACCGCCGGTGCCATCGGCTACCTGAAGCAGGCGCTGCAGCTGAACGGCCTGGACAACAACGGCCACTTCCAGTCGATGCTGATGCTGGGCCAGCTGCAGCTGCAGGAAGACCAGACCGCCGAAGGCCTGGCCACGCTGGACAAGTACTTCGCCGAGAGCAAGTCGAACAAGCCGGAAGAGCTGATCGCCAAGGGCCAGGCCCTGTACCAGCTGGAGCGCTACCAGGAAGCCATCCCGGTGCTGCAGCAGGCCATCGCCGGTGCGACCGAGCCGAAGGACAACTGGAACCAGCTGCTGATGGCTGCCCTGTCCGAAGCCGGCCAGACCGGTGAAGCGGTCAAGACCGCTGAAGCGCTGGCGGCGAAGAACCCGAACGACAAGAAAGCGCAGCTGAACCTGGCCAACATGTACATGCAGGCCGATCAGATGCCGAAGGCCGCCGCGGTGATGGACAAGCTGCGCAGCAGCGGCCAGCTCACCGAAGAGCGCGAGTACAAGCAGCTGTACTCGATCTACGCCAACACCGAGAACAAGGAAAAGGACGTCATCGCGGTCATCAACGAAGGGTTGCAGAAGGGCATCCTGAAGCCGGACTACCAGGTTTACCTGGCGCTGGCCCAGTCCTACTACTACTCCGATCAGGTGCCGCAGGCGATCGAGGCGTGGCAGAAGGCTGCCCCGCTGTCCAAGGACGGTGAGACCTACCTGAACCTGGCACGCGTCCTGCATGCCGAAGGTCGCGTTCCCGAGGCCAAGAAGGCCGCCCAGGAAGCTCTGGCGAAGGGCGTGAAGAACCAGGCTGATGCCAAGAAAATCATCAACCTGAAGTAAGTAGGAATAACGCCTGAACGCCTGCACAGTTGATGCGCAGGCGCTCAGGATTGGTATAAGCTTGGAGGTTCCTGCGGTGTCATGCACCGCTGATCAGGGATTCCGCCCCCGGGATTCCGGCCCCACTATTGAGCTCTTGGCGCATGACGGAACAACTAGTCGTTCACCGGTACGAACAAACTGATGACAAGGGGCTGAGCTGGCCTCGCATCGTCGGCATCGCGTTTGTAATCGCCCTGCATCTGGCCGCCTTCATGATGCTCCTGATCCCCGCCGTGGCCCCCAAGGCCGTGGCTGAGAAGGAGCGCAACGTCATGGTGACCATCGTCGACGCGCCGCCGCCCCCGCCGCCGCCGCCGCCGCCGCCGCCGCCGCAGGACACCCCGCCGCCGCCGGTGAAGAACCTGTCGCCGCCGAAGCCCTCGCCCGTCCCGCCGCCGCCGCAGGCGCCGGTCGTCGACGTGCCGGAGCCGCGCCCGAACGACATCGTCACCCCGCCGTCGCCGCCCGCGCCGCCTGCCCCGCCGACCACCATCGAGGCAAGCGTCGACATCTCGTCGAAGGCCATGAATCCGCCGCGTTATCCGCCGGCCGCTTTCCGCGCGGGCATCCAAGGAGAAGTGATCCTGATCATTGATGTCGATGCCAACGGCAACGTCACCAATGTCACGGTGGAAAAGTCCAGCCGTAACCGCGACCTGGACCGTGCTGCGATGGAAGCTGCCCGCAAGTGGCGTTTCAACGCCGCTGAATCTGGCGGTAAGAAGGCTGCTGGCCGCGTCCGCGTCCCGGTCAACTTTGCACTGAACTGATGCGAGCGGGTGGCCGCCGGCCACCCCTCCTCCGGTTCGATTGTTTAGCTTAGCTACACCCTTTATCACCACACACAACAAAGGTAAGCGTCATGCTGCAGGAACTTTTCATCGCCGCTGCTGCCGGGGGCAATCCGTCCAACGCCCTGTCGCAGATGGGCTTCGAGCATCTGATCCACGAGATGACCACCCAGCCGGGTGACTTCGCTGTCTCCTGGGTGGTGCTGCTGACCCTGATCGTCATGTCGGCCATGTCCTGGTACTGGACCGTCATCAACATCTTCCGTTCGGTCCGCCTGAAGAGCGCTGCCGATCGCGTCGTCAGCCTGTTCTGGGACACCCCGAACGCGCAGGACGCCATCCGTGCGATGGAAGAACAGCCGGCTTCCGAGCCGTTCTCGAAGATCGCACTGGACGCTGCCCAGGCGGCTGCCCACCACCAGCGCGCTGAAGGCGGCGCCACCGGCGGTCTGGGTGAGAACCTGAGCCGTTCGGAGTTCGTCGACCGCGCCCTGCGTCAGGCCGTGACCCGCGAAAGCAACAAGCTGCAGTCGGGCATGACCCTGCTGGCCACCGTCGGTGCAACCGCTCCGTTCGTCGGTCTGCTGGGTACCGTGTGGGGCATCTACGGCGCGCTGATCAAGATCGGTGCCACCGGCTCCGCTTCGATCGACGCCGTTGCAGGCCCGGTGGGTGAAGCGCTGATCATGACCGCCATCGGTCTGTTCGTCGCAATCCCGGCCGTGTTCGCCTTCAACTTCTTCAGCAAGGTCAACAGCGCGACCATCAGCAAGTTCGATACCTTCGCGCACGACCTGCACGACTTCTTCGCCACCGGCTCGCGCGTCCGCTGATTGCGGCGCGTGACCCTGCGACGAACGACGTAGTCACCAAGATCTAGACGGAGCCCGTTATGGCTTTCAGTAGTGGTAACAGCGGCGGCCCCATGGCCGACATCAACGTGACGCCCCTCGTGGACGTGATGCTGGTGCTGCTGATCATCTTCATCATCACGGCGCCCCTGATGTCCCATAAGGTCAAGGTGGATCTGCCGGAGGCCAACCTGATCCAGAAGCCGGAAGACGCCGAAAAGCGTGCCGGTCCGATCACCCTGGCAGTCAAGGAAGACGGCTCGATCTATTGGAACGACGAAGAGATCAACAAGCAGACTCTCGAGTCGCGCTTGGCGACCGCCGCCCAGCAGACCCCGCAGCCGCCGCTGAACCTGCGTGGTGACCGCACCACCAAGATGCGCGTCATCAACGACCTGACCAAGGTCGCGCAGGAGCAGGGCATGCTGGACGTCGGCTTCGTCGCGACCAAAGAGAAGGGGCAATAAGCCATGGCATTCAGTAGTGGTGGTGGCAAGGGCCCCATGGCCGACATCAACGTCACGCCCCTCGTGGACGTGATGCTGGTTCTGCTGATCATCTTCATCGTGACCGCGCCGATCATGACGTATCCGATCGCCGTGGACCTGCCGCAGCGCGTGCTCAACCCACCGCCGCAGCTGGTCGAACCGCCGCCGCCGATCGAACTCAAGATCGACGCCAGCAACCAGGTCTCGTGGAACAACAGCCCGATCAATACCAGCGAGCTGCAGCAGCGGATGGAGCAGGAGGTCCAGCGTGACCCGACCAACCAGCCTGAGCTGCGCATCGATGCGAGCCCGGATTCCGAGTACGACGTGATGGCCAAGGTCCTGGCCGCCGCGAAGAATGCTCAGATGAAGAAGATCGGCTTCGTGCAGCAGTAATACGTACTACCGCAGCACAACAGTCATGACGCGACTGCAGACGCCCCTGGAGACAGGGGCGTCTTTTTTTGCGCAGGGTGATGCCGGCGGGGTCGGATCCCTTTCCGCAGGAAAGGGCTCTGACCCCATCACTACTGACCCCATCACCACACCCGCGCCCGCTATGATCGGCGCATGCTCGCCCTCTTCGATTCGCTGCGCCTCTGGCTCGATGGCATTGCCCACTTGGGAACGATCCTGGCGGTGGCCTATCTGCTTTACCTGCTGGCCCTGACCGGCTGGATCATGCTGCAGAAGCGCGAGCCGGTGGCCACGCTCAGCTGGATCCTGTCGCTGGCGTTGCTGCCCTACCTCGGCCTCTTCATCTACTACCTGCTGGGCCCGCAGAAGGTGAAGCGGCAGCGCCTGCGCCGTGGCCGCGCGCGCTCGGGCATGGAGCACTACAGCGATGTCTGCCCGCCCGATGCCGGCTGCACCGAGCTGGCAAAGGTCGCCCAGGCCACCACCGGCCTCGCGCCCAGCAGCGCCACCGAAGTCACCTGGCTGGTGGATGGCGCGACCACCTATGCCGCGCTCATCGAGGCCATCGGCCAGGCGCGCGACCACGTGCATCTGGAGTACTACATCTTCAACCCCGACCACGCCGGCACGGCCCTGCGCGACGCCCTGGTCGAACGCGCGCGTGCCGGCGTGCAGGTGCGCCTGCTGCTCGATGCGGTGGGCTCCTCGGCATTGCCGGCGCGCTTCCTGCGGCCGTTGCTGGATGCCGGTGGCGAAGCCGTGTGGTTCCACCCGCGGCAGCTGCTGAAACCCTTCAAGCGCCCGTGGTTGAACCTGCGTACGCACCGCAAGCTGGTGATCATCGATGGCCAGCTGGCCTTCACCGGCGGCATCAACATCACCGACGAAGAAGACGAGAGCCGCAACCCCAACGCCTACCGCGACCTGCACATGCGCCTCCGCGGCCACGTGGTGCGCAGCCTGCAGCTGGTGTTCGCAGAGGACTGGCTGTACGCCAGCGGGCAGGAGCCGTCGCGCTTCGACATCGCCCGCCTGTGGCCGGCGGACATGCCGCTGCGCGGCGATGGCAGCATCGACGCCCAGGTGCTGGTGTCCGGCCCGGACTCCGGCTGGGAAACCATCCACCGCCTGCACGTGGCGGCCATCCAGGAAGCCAACGAGCGCGTCTGGCTGGTGACGCCCTACTTCGTGCCCGGCGAGGCCGCGCGCATGGCCCTGACCTCGGCGGCGCTGGGCGGCCTGGACGTGCGCCTGCTGGTGCCGAAGATGAGCGATTCCTGGTTCGTCACCCAGGCCGCGCGCTCCTACTTCGACGAACTGCTGCATGCCGGGGTGAAGATCTACGAGTACGGCCCGCGCATGCTGCACACCAAGGCCTTCATTGCTGACGACGAGGTCTGCATCGTCGGCAGCGCCAACTTCGACCACCGCAGCTTCCGGCTGAACTTCGAGCTGTCGATGATGATCAGCGACCGCGACCGCGTGGCGGAACTGGCCACGCTGCTGCAGGCCGAGTTCGACAGCGCCACCCGCGTGCACGACGAGGCCGGCCGTTCGCTGTGGCTCCACCGCCTGCCCGAAGCCTTCGCCCGCCTGGCCTCGCCGCTGCTCTGACGCAGCGCTACACTGCGGTCGATGCCCGGGGAGGACTGGATATGTACTGGCTGTATCTGCTGCTGGCGCTGGGCTGCTTCGCCTTCGCGCTGAAGACCCCGAACATGGGCCTGATGTCGCTGGCCCTGCTGGCCGCCCTCGGATTCCTGCTGGCATGGGTGCGTGGCCGCTACGTGGCCCGCTTTGGCGACCTGCAGCGCGATCCATCCACCCTGGTCGATGCCGAGGAGCTGCGCCGCCTGCGTGAGCAGGCCCGCGCCCATGACGGCACGCCCCCACCCTCTTCCGCACCGTAGTTCCGTTCCATGACCCAGCTCAGCGTCAACGTCAACAAGATCGCCGTCCTGCGCAACTCGCGCGGCGGTGCCGAACCCGATGTCGTGCGTGCGGCCCAGGCCTGCCTGGACGCCGGCGCCCACGGCATCACCGTGCACCCGCGGCCGGACCGTCGCCACATCACCGCCGAGGATGTGCTGGCGCTGTCGACCCTGACCCGCGCCCGCGGCGTCGAGTTCAACATCGAAGGCAACCCGTTCGCGCCGCCGCGCGAGGGCTATCCGGGCCTGCTGCCGCTGTGCGCGCAGACCCGCCCGGCGCAGGCCACCCTGGTGCCCGATGGCGATGGCCAGATCACCTCGGACCACGGCTTCGATTTCGAGCGCGATGGCGAGCGCCTGCGCCCGCTGGTGGCCGAACTGAAGGCGATGGGCTGCCGCGTCAGCCTGTTCGTGGATGCCGGCAACCCGCTGCTGGAACAGGCCGCCGCGGTCGGCGCCGACCGCATCGAGCTGTACACCGGCCCCTATGCCGAAGCGCATGCCGCCGGCGATGCCGCTGCGATGCTGGAGCTGTTCGCCACCGCCGCACGGCGTGCACAGGCGGCCGGGCTGGGCGTGAATGCCGGCCACGATCTTTCGCAGGACAACCTGCGCGACTTCCTGGCCGCCGTGCCGGACGTGCTGGAGGTGTCGATCGGCCACGCGCTGATCGGCGAGGCCCTGTACGACGGGCTCGATACCACCGTGCGGGGCTACCTCGCCCTGCTGTAACGGCTGACGCCGGGCGTTGCCCGGCAGCCACCGCTGCCCATCGCAGCTGCTGAGACGTCCGTGGCCCATGCTTCCGGCCTGCTGCGGCGATGGCGCCTGCGCGACCACGTGCAACCTGTGGATAACACTGGGGTGAACGTGACGTCGGATCCGCCACAACGCCTACAGCTACGTGAATCCTGGCCGCTTGCGCCGCCTGTGGTTAGCAATAATACTAACGTCTCTGAAACGGCCGGAGGGCGCCATGCAATCCCACCCTCGCAACGCCCAGGCCGCCATCAAGGGCCGGGGTTCCACGTCCCACCTCGCGGGGCGCTTCGAAAGCACGGTGAGCGAAGCGGTCGATGACGGCTGGGCCATCGACGAAAGCGAAGAATTCCTCGCCCCGCGCCTGCGTACCGAGGTGCGCGCCGAGACCGCGCGCAGCATCATCAGCCGCAACAACTCCCCGGACGTGGGTTTCAGCCAGTCGGTGAATCCCTACCGCGGCTGCGAGCACGGTTGCTCGTACTGCTTTGCACGGCCCTCGCACGCCTATCTGAACCTGTCGCCGGGCCTGGACTTCGAGACCAAGCTGTTCGCCAAGACCAACGCACCGCAGCTGCTGCGCAAGGAACTGTCAAAGCCCGGTTACGTGCCACAGCCGATTGCACTGGGCATCAACACCGATGCCTACCAGCCGATCGAGCGCAAGCTGAAACTCACCCGCCAGCTGATCGAAGTGATGCTGGAGACCAGGCATCCGTTCTCGCTGATCACCAAGAATGCGCTGGTGGAGCGCGATATCGACCTGCTGGCACCGCTGGCGGCAGAGAACCTGGTCAGCGTGCACTTCTCGGTGACCTCGCTGGACCCGCACCTGTCGGCGAAGCTGGAACCGCGCGCGTCGGCACCGCACGCGCGGCTGCGCGCGATGAAGCGCCTGCACGACGCCGGCATTCCGGTGGGTGTGATGGTCGCGCCGGTGATTCCGTGGATCAACGACAGCGAGCTGGAAGCGGTGCTGGAAGCCGCGCATGACGCCGGTGCCGGCACTGCGGGTTACGTGCTGCTGCGCCTGCCACTGGAGGTAGCGCCGCTGTTCCGCGATTGGTTGGACACCCACCATCCTGATCGCGCCGCGCACGTGATGAGCACCATCCAGCAGCTGCGTGGCGGCAAGGACTACGACAGCCAGTTCGGTACGCGCATGCGTGGCCAGGGTGTCTATGCGGATCTGTTGAACAATCGCTTCAAGCTGGCGCGAAAGCGGCTGGGCTTCAACGCGCAGAACAGCCATTGGCCGAAGCTGGATTGCAGCCGGTTCCAGAAGCCGCTGCCGCCACGGAAGGAATCACCGCAGGGGTCGTTGTTCTGATGTCCGTAGCGTCGAGCTTGCTCGACTGATGGGAAAAGCAGTAGAGCATGGCTCGACTCTACAAGCGGTGCTACCCGCCAAACAGCTTCTGCGCGCTCTGGAACAGGATCCAGCTGGTGGCGATGAACTTGTCGCCGCCCTGCGGCCGGTTGCCGCGATGGGTGTGGGTGAACGCGGTCGGTGCGATCAGCAGGCTGCCGGTGCGCGGTGCGATCTTGCGGCCCTGGAACAGGAACTCGGTCTCGCCCTCTTCGAAGTCGTCGTTGAGGTAAAGCGTCCACAACACGTGCCGGTGCAGTGTTTCCGCCTGCGCATCCTTCGGGTACAGCTCGCAGTGCCAGTACGGGTAACCGCCCTCGCCCGCCGCATACCACTGCAGGTTGATGGCCCCGGGGCGCAGGCAGGTGCGGGCCAGCTCGGCCAGCTGTTCCGGCGCCATGTCGGGGAAATCCTCGGCTGACAGTCGGCGCGGCTGGCCGTTGCTGTCCTGGATCTGCAACATCAACGGTGCGATCAGTGCCTGTGGATAACGACGTAGATAAGTCTGCAGCCCGGCGAAAACCGCTTGTTGCAGCGCGTTGTCCACGTCGCGCCACGCATCCAGGCCGCTGATGCGCAGATCCTTGCTGTGCTTGAGTTCGGGGAACACACCACTGCCTACCGCACCGGGTTTCAGGCCCTGGCTGCTGCGCATGCGGGCGACGATGGCGGCGCACACGTCACTGGGGACGGCGTTGTGGATGACTTCGATGAAATCGACCGGGCCCGGCTCGTGCATGCATGCAATCCTTCGGCGGCAAGGGCTTGATGGTGCCGTTTGCCGCCGCTGCTGTCACCCCGCGGTCATGTCATCGTACTGCCATGACCGCTGTAGGGATGGCCGCCTTCAAGCGGTCTTCGCGTCATGCTCCTGGTGATAACGCACCGCTTCGGCCACTTCCTCGCGCGAGCCGAGGAACACCGGCACGCGCTGGTGCAGGTGGTTGGGCTGCATGTCGAGGATGCGTTCACGACCGGTGGATGCGGCGCCGCCGGCCTGTTCAACCAGCAGGCCCATCGGGTTGGCTTCGTACATCAGGCGCAGCTTGCCGGCCTTGTCCGGTTCCTTCTTGTCCCACGGGTAGATGAAGATGCCGCCGCGGGTGAGGATGCGATGCACGTCAGCGACCATGCTGGCGATCCAGCGCATGTTGAAGTTCTTGCCGCGCGCGCCTTCCTTGCCGGCCAGCAGGTCCTGCACGTAGCCCTGCATCGGTGCTTCCCAGTGGCGCTGGTTGGACATGTTGATGGCGAATTCCTGGGTGGCCGCCGGAATCTGCATGTTCTCGGTGGTCAGCACGAACTCGCCGGTCTCGCGGTCCAGGGTGAAGGCGTGGGTGCCGTGGCCGACGCTGAGCACCAGCTGGGTGCTGGGCCCGTAGATGCAGTAGCCGGCGGCAATCTGCTTGGTGCCCGGCTGCAGGAAGGCCTCATCGCCCGGCAGTTCGACGTTGGTCGGGCAGCGCAGCACCGAGAAGATGGTGCCGACGGAGACGTTGACGTCGATGTTGGAGCTGCCATCGAGGGGATCGAACAGCAGCAGGAAATCACCGCGCGGGTAGATGTCCGGCACCGGCTGGCTGTGATCCATCTCTTCCGATGCGCAGGCGGCGAGGTGGCCGCCCCAGGCGTTGGCTTCCAGCAGGATCTCGTTGCTGATGACGTCCAGCTTCTTCTGCGCTTCGCCCTGCACGTTGCCGGTGCCGGCTTCGCCGAGTACGCCGCCGAGGGCGCCCTTGCTGACGGCGATGGAGATGCTGGTACAGGCGCGGGCGACCACGGCGATCAGCTGGCGCAGGTCGGCGTTGATGCGGCCGGCGTGCTGTTGCTGGATCAGGAAGCGGGTCAACGAAGTACGGGACATGGGCGGGCAAGTCTCGGCAGCGGGAAAACGCCTATTGTCGCTGCTGTGCGCGGCGTGTGCGTGATTGGTTTGAGGCGAAATCGATTACAGGGGTGTTGCGGTGTGCCTCGCCCTGCGCTTCAGGGTTCGCCGCGAGCGCGGAGGGTGTGGCAAAGGCAGGAGCAGGAGCAAAAACAAAGGCGCCTTTCGGCGCCTTTGTTTTCAAGCATGTGCTGGGTTGCTTCAGCCCTTGGCGACGGTGGCCACGGCCTTGGCGACGTATTCCAGGTTGTTCTGGTTCAGCGCGGCCACGCAGATGCGGCCGGTGCCGACGGCGTAGATGCCGAACTCGTCGCGCAGGCGTTCCACCTGCTCACGGCTCAGGCCGGAGTAGGAGAACATGCCGGCCTGTTCGTTGATGAAGGCGAACTGCGGGGCACCGGCGGCGGCGAGCTTTTCGACCAGGCCCTGGCGCAGGGCGTGGATGCGCTCGCGCATCTCGGTCAGTTCCTGCTCCCACATCGCGCGCAGGTCCGGGTTGGTCAGTACGCCGGCCACCAGCGCGGCACCGTGGGTGGACGGGCTGGAGTAGATCGTGCGGATCACGCGCTTGACCTGCGACTGCACGGCCTTCGCATCGGCAGCGGTCGGGGCGACCATCGACAGCGCACCCACGCGTTCGCCATACAGCGAGAACGACTTGGAGTACGAGTTGGCGACGATGAAGCTGTCGATGCCGGCTTCGGCGATGATGCGCACGGCGGCGCCATCCTGCTCGATGCCCTTGTCGAAGCCCTGGTAGGCCATGTCGATGAAGGGGAACAGCTGCTTGTCCTTCAGGACTTCGGCCACCTGCTTCCACTGGCTGACGGTGAGGTCGGCGCCGGTGGGGTTGTGGCAGCAGGCGTGCAGCAGCACCACGGTGCCGGCCTGCAGCTTCTGCAGATCGGCCAGCATGCCGTCGAAATCCACGCCATGGGTGGCGGCGTCGAAGTAGGTGTACTCGACCACGTCGAAACCAGCGGCACCGAACACGGCGCGGTGGTTTTCCCAGCTCGGGTTGCTGATGGCGATGGTGGCGTGCGGCAGCAGCTTCTTCAGCACGTCGGCGCCGACGCGCAGCGCACCGCTGCCACCGACGGTCTGTGCGGTGGTGACGCGGCCGGCGGCCAGCAGCGGCGAGTCCTTCCCGAACACCAGTTCACGGGTCGCCTGCGTGTAGGCAGGCAGGCCGTCGATCGGCAGGTAGCCACGCGGTTTGGCTTCGGTGGCGAGCTGCTGCTCGATCTGCTTGACGGCGCGAAGCAGCGGAATGCGGCCGCTCTCGTCGTAGTAGATGCCCACACCCAGGTTGACCTTGGTCGGGCGGCTGTCGGCGTTGTACGCCTCGGTCAGGCCCAGGATCGGGTCGCCCGGGACCAGTTCCACGTTTGCAAAGAAGGACACGGCAGTACTCGTTCTATTTGAGGGGGAGAAGAAGCGCGGGTCGTGAAGCAGCGGCCGTCGGCCACAGCCATGCCATCGTAACAAAGCGTGCCACCCGCGCGGCGGCCATCGTCACGCCGCAGCCCGTACCATGGCGTGTTGTTTCCCCGCCGTGCGTGTAGCTGAACGATGAACGATTCCCTGGCGCCCCGCCGCCTGCCTCTGCTGATTGCCCTGCTGCCGTTGCCGGTGCTGGCCCAGAACGCCGCCGACCCTGCCCCGCAGCAGCTGCCGACCGTGGAGGTGCAGGCCGCGCGCGTGCAGGGCATCGATCCGTTCGCGCTGCCGGCCAGCCAGGACACGGTGTGGGTGGGCGACGACCGCAGCGGGCCCGGGATGCAGGTGTCCGAAGCGCTGGCCGGGGTGCCTGGGGTGCTGGCCCGTGACCGCCAGAACTATGCGCAGGACACCCAGCTGTCGATCCGCGGCTTCGGCGCGCGCTCCACCTTCGGCGTGCGCGGCGTGCGGGTGCTGATCGATGGCGTGCCGGCCACCATGCCCGATGGCCAGGGCCAGCTGTCGCACGCCAGCCTGCTTGGTGCCGAGCGCATCGAAGTGCTGCGCGGCCCGTTCTCCGCCCTGTACGGCAACTCCTCCGGCGGCGTGCTGCAGGTGTGGAGCGCGCAGGGCCAGGCCGGCGATCCGTGGCGGCTGCGGGTGAACGCCGGTGCCGACAACACCGTCAGCGTTGGCGCGCAGCTGCGCGGTGCCGGTCCGGTGATCGACTACAACATCGCCGCCAACCACTTCCACACCGATGGCTGGCGCGACCACAGCGAGGCGCGGCGTGAGTCGCTCAACGCACGGCTGGGCGCTGAAGTCGGCGGCGGCCGCCTGGAGCTGCTGCTCAACGCGCTGGATGCCGCCGATGCGCAGGACCCGCTGGGCCTTACCCGCGCCCAGGTCGCGGCCAACCCGCGCCAGGCCACGGCCGTGGCCGAGCAGTACAACACCCGCAAATCGGTGCGGCAGCAGCAGGCCGGCCTGCGCTGGACCCGCGAAAGCGGCGCCCAGCGCTGGCAGCTGATGGCCTACGCCGGGCAGCGCGCGGTGACCCAGTTCCTGCCGATTCCGCCCAACGCGCAGGCCAACCCGCTGCACGCCGGCGGCGTGATCGACCTGGACGGCGGCTATGGCGGCATGGACGCGCGCTGGGGCTGGAAGGGCGACCTGGCCGGGCGCCCGCTGGACGTGGTGGCGGGCATCAGTGCCGACCGCCAGCGCCAGCACCGCACCGGCTACGAGAACTTCGTCGGCAGCACCCTGGGCGTGCGCGGCCGCCTGCGCCGCGACCAGATCGACACCGTGCAGAACGTCGACCAGTTCGCCCAGGCGTGGTGGCAGTGGAGCCCGCGCTGGTCGCTGCTGGCCGGCGTGCGCCACAGTGCCGTGCGCTTTGAGTCGGACGACCGCTACATCACCGGCAGCAACCCCGACGACAGCGGCCGCCGCCGCTACCAGGCGACCACGCCGGTGGCCGGGGTCAGCTTCGAGGCGACCCCGCAGTGGCGCCTGCACGCGGCGGTCGGACGCGGCTTCGAGACCCCCACCTTCAACGAGCTGGGCTACCGTAGCGACGGCCAGGCCGGCCTGGCGCTGGACCTGTCGGCCGCGCGCAGCCGCAACATCGAGGTCGGCAGCAAGTGGCATGCGCAGAACGGAACCCGGCTCGATGTCAGCGTGTTCCGCGCCGTTACCGACGATGAGCTGGCCGTTGCCAGCAACACCAATGGCCGCAGCACCTACCGCAACATCGGCCGTACCCGCCGCCAGGGCGTGGAACTGCAGTACCAGCAGCCGCTGGCCGAGCAGTGGGAACTGCAGCTGGCCTGGACCTGGCTGCAGGCGCAGGTGCGTTCGCCGTACCTGACCTGCGGTGGCAGTGGTTGCCGCGTGCCGGACACCGTCGTGGCCACAGGCAGCCGCCTGCCTGGCGTGCCGCGGCAGCAGGCCTTCGCCCGCCTGCAGTGGTCGCCCGGCGAGTGGCAGTGGGCGCTGGAGGCCAATGCCAGCAGCGACACAGTGGTGAACGACCTGGCCACCGAGCGCGCGCCCGGCTACACCGTGCTGAACCTGGAAGCCGGCCGCCGCTGGACCCTGCCCGGCGGCGACCTGCGTGCCTTCGCGCGGCTCGACAACCTGCTGGACCAGGCCTACATCGGCTCGGTGATCGTCAACGATGGCAACGGCCGCTTCTACGAGCCGGGCCCGGACCGGCGCGCCAGCGTGGGCCTGCAGTGGTCGTGGCGCTGATGCGCGCGGTCGGCAGCGCCAGCGGCCTCAATCCGGTGCCTTGGCCGGTACGAAGGGTGAGGTCGGGTCACTGGCCGGAAACGTCTCTTCCAGGGCCTGGTCCTGGTTGTCACTGGCATGCTGTTTGCGCTCGCGGCGCTTGAGCGGGCTTTCCTGACCGCCGCGGTTCCGGTCGCCGCAGTCCTTCCGGTCCAGTGCTGCCTGTTCAGTCTCGCGCTTCACCGGCAGATGCGGGCCATCCTGCTGCGCGGTCTGCGGGTTGCCCGGGTCCGCATGCGCCTCATGGCTTCCGGCATCGACGAAGGGGGCACCGGTGCCGCGGAAATCTGCCTCATCATTGTCGTGCTTGGCGCGCTGCTCGCCAGCCACGGGCGCTGTCGTCTCGCGCAGCGGGTCGCGGGAGGTATCTCGGTTCATGGCGGTCATTTCTCGCTGGGCGGGGACTCCACTTAACCGTTCTGGAGGTAAAGCCACTGCGAACCCGGCGTCATGAACATCTCTGTCACCAGTGCATAACAGCGTGGGGCGTATCCCTCCCAGCCCAGACACTGACGCAGGACCTCGCCGTGGCCCGCCTGGAACGACCCGCACCGTCCGTCTTCAACGCGCTGCTGGACCCGTTGTCAGCGCGCAGCCCGAAACGCGGAACCCGCCGCCACCCGGATCCGCAGGCGGTGGCGCAGGACTACCTGCAATACATGCTGACTGATTACGAAGGGCGCCGCGGCCACGGCCATCGGAACTGGCGCGACCTGTGCCCGGTCTACGCCTTCGCACTGACCACCCATGCGGCCGACTGGCCACGTGGAGGTGATGTGGATACCTGCGAGGAGCTGGCCGCGCACTGGGATCAGATGCGAGGGCAGTCACGCCTGGATTGGGAGCAGGCGTGGCCCGTAGTGGAGGACGCCTGGCGCGCCCTGGACCACATCCCAGTCACCGCCGTGAGGCCTCTGCTGCAGTAGTACCGGCCATCCTCCCTCCACACTCCGGACACGGTCGTTTCACGGCAGGCCACCGAAGCTGGGTACCCATGCTGACTGCCCAGGTACGCCCATGGCCCGCCCGATCTGGACCGGTACCCTTTCCTTCGGCCTGCTGAACGTGCCGGTGTCGCTGATGTCCGGCGAACGCAAGGTCGACCTGCAGTTCCGCATGCTCGATTCGCGCGATCGCAAGCCGATCCGCTTCGAACGGGTCAACGCCGATACTGGCGAGGAAGTGCCGTGGAAGGACATCGTCAAGGCCTTCGAATACGACAAGGGCAGCTACGTCGTGCTGGAAGAAGGCGACATTCGCTCGGCCGCGCCGGAGAGCCATGAAACGGTGGAGGTGGAGTCGTTCGTCGACGCCGCGCAGATCGATCCCCGCTACTTCGAAAAACCTTACCTGCTGGTGCCGGGCAAAAAGGCCGAGAAAGGCTATGTGCTTCTGCGCGAGACGCTGCGCAGCACAGGCAAAGTGGGTATCGCCCGGGTCGTTGTGCGCACGCGCGAGTATCTCTGTGCAGTGATGCCCAATGAAGACGCGCTGGTGTTGATGATCCTGCGCTACCCGCAGGAACTGGTCGATCCGGCGGACTACAAGCTGCCCACCGGCAGTCTTTCCGATTACAGGATCACCAGCAAGGAAACCGCGATGGCCGAACAGTTGATCGAATCGATGGCCGGTGACTGGGATCCCACGCAATACCACGATGAATTCCGCGAGCGCCTGCAGCAGGTGTTGAACAAGCGCATCAAGACCAAGGGCGGCACCACCCAGGTGGAAGAGGAGCCGGTGGCGCACGAGGATGCCAGCACCAACGTGGTGGATTTCATGGCGCTGCTGCAGAAGAGCCTGGATGCCAACAAGCGTACGCCGGCGAAGAAGACCGCGACGCGCAAGGCACCGGCGAAGAAGGCTGCGAAGAAAGCCACGAAGAAGACCGCCGGCAAGGCCGCCAAGGCGACGAAGAAGGCCGCACCGCGCCGCAAGGCAGGCTGAGCCATGTCGCTGCACCAGTACCGCCGCAAGCGCCGTCTTGGCGGTGGCAGCGGGCAGACGCCGGAGCCGGATGATGGCCCGGCAGCAGGCAATCCGAAGCGGCGCCCGCAGTTCGTCATCCAGCTGCACCACGCCAGCTCGCGGCACTACGATTTCCGCCTGGAAATGGACGGTGTGCTGAAGAGCTGGGCGGTGCCGAAGGGGCCGTCGTTGCGGGTGGGCGAGAAGCGCCTGGCGGTGGAAGTGGAGGACCATCCGCTGTCCTATGCCGGCTTTGAAGGGGATATTCCCGAAGGCCATTACGGCGCAGGCCACGTGCAGGTGTTCGACCACGGCAGCTGGGGCTGCGAAGGCGACCCGCTGCAGGCGCTGGCCGATGGCAAGCTCGACTTCGTGCTGCACGGGCAGCGCTTGAGTGGCGGCTGGAAGCTGGTGCGCACGGCCATGAAGGGGCGGCAGGTGCAATGGCTGCTGATCAAGCGTGACGATGCCGACGCGCGTGATGCCGAGGCCGATGATCTTGTGCAGAATCCCATGCCCGCATCCAAGGCTGCTACAAAGCAGGTGAAAAAGGCCGCAAAGAAGCCAGCGCGCGCCGGGACCCGCAAGGCAGACGCACGCTGGCATGCGCGCGCGCTGAAGCTCGCCGGTGCACGCGACCATCCGTATCCGCGCGGCTTCAAGCCGCAGCTGACTGATCACCGGGACACCGCACCCGATGGCGAACGCTGGCTGCATGAGATCAAGTGGGACGGCTACCGCCTGCTGGCCGACCTGCACGACGGTGAGCTGAAACTGCGCTCACGCAATGGCCTGGACTGGACCGATGACTTCCCCGAAGTCGCCCAGGCCGTGCGCGCACTGCCGGTGCGTGATGCGCGCCTGGATGGCGAGCTGGTCGTGCTCGACAAGCAGGGCCGTAGTGATTTCGCGGCCCTGCAGCGTGTCATCGATAGCAGCTCGAAACAGCCGCTGCGCTACATCGTGTTCGATCTGCCCGGCGTGGCCGGCGTGGACATCAGCCGCGCGCCGTTGCTGGAACGCAAGGCCCTGCTCAAGGACCTGATCGGACCGGAGCCGGGCACGCTGGCCTACAGCGAACACGTGCTCGACCATGGCCCTGCGGTGTTCGCCGCCAGCGGCGAGGCCGGCTTCGAAGGCATCGTCAGCAAGCAGATCGATGCGCCCTATGTGAACGCCCGCGCGCGCAGCTGGGTGAAGGTGAAGCACGAGGACACCGACGAATTCGTCATCGTCGGCCACACCGCGCCCAAGGGCAGCCGGGTCGGCTTCGGTTCGCTGCTGCTGGCCACGGCCGATGCCGGCGGCCTGCGCTATGTCGGTCGGGTCGGCACCGGCTTCGACGATGCGGCGTTGAAGGCGCTGAGCAGCGCGCTGGTGCCGCTGGCGGTGAAGAAAGCGGTGCTGGAGCTGCCGGCGCATGTTCCCTTCCGCGCGGCCAGCGTGCGCTGGGTAAAACCGGTGGTGGTGGCCGAAGTGGCCTTCCGTGGCTGGGGCAAGGAAGGGCTGCTGCGCCAGGCCAGCTTCAAGCGCCTGCGCAGCGACAAGCAGACGCAGGACCTGGGCGTGACGCAGGCGACGGGCGGCGACGATGCAGCGGTGGCCATCAGCCATCCGCAACGGTTGGTGTACCCGCAGCGCAAGCTCAGCAAGGGCGACGTGGCCGACTACTACCGGCAGATGGCGCGCTGGATCCTGCCGGAGATCGCCGGCCGCCCGCTGTCACTGCTGCGCTGCCCGGATGGCGTCGGCAAGGCCTGTTTCTTCCAGAAGCATCATGGCCCCGGTCTGGGCGACGCCGTGCATGCGGTGCCGCTGAAACAGAAGAGCGGCCGCGAGGACTACGTCTACATCGATGATGCGCGCGGCCTGCTGCAGCTGGTGCAGATGAACACCCTGGAGCTTCACCCGTGGGGTGCGACGGTCGAGGATCCCGAGCATCCGGATCGCGTGACGTTCGATCTGGACCCCGGCGACGGCGTGAGCTGGGCGCAGGTGAAAGCGGGTGCGCGCGACGTGCGCGACCGCCTGCTGCAGGTCGGCCTGCAGAGCTTTGTGCGGCTGTCCGGCGGCAAGGGCGTGCACGTGGTGGTGCCGCTGCAGCCGACGGCTGGCTGGGAACAGGTCAAGGCGTTCTGCGAAGCCTTCGCCCAGGCGATGGCGCTGGAGCAGCCCGACCGCTACGTGGCGACGATGAGCAAGGCCAAGCGCGAGGGCGTGATCTTCATCGACTGGCTGCGCAATACGCGCGGTGCCACCAGCGTCTGTTCGTGGTCGCTGCGTGCGCGGGAGAGCGCGGGCGTGGCGGTGCCGCTGCGCTGGGAGGAACTGGCGAGAGTGAGCGCCGCCGATGCGTTCCCGATGGACAAGGCGCTGGCCCGCGCGAAGCGCCTGAAGGAAGACCCGTGGCGCGGGATGGAAGAGTTGAAGCAGGTGTTGCCGACTACCGATCTGTAGAGCCGAGCCCACGCTCGGCTTCCGCGTCCACGATCAGGAGCAGCCGAGCATGGGCTCGGCTCTACAGGGAAGGCGACGCGCGAAGACGCCGCCTCCTGCGCCGCTCAGAAGTCCGCGCGGATGCCGAAGGTGACGCGGCGGCCGGAGAACTCGTACTGGGTCGGGAACGCCTTGTCGATCGTGTAACCACTGGTCTTCTCGTCCAGCAGGTTGATCGCTTCCAGGTTCAGCTTCCAGGTGTCATTGAGGCGGAAGCCGATCGAGGCATCCAGCTGGCCATAGGCATCGCGGTAGACCGGATACATGTTCAGGTGGATGTACTCGACGTACTTGTCCTTGTAGTTGTACGAGGCGCGCGCGCTGAAGCGGTCGTTCTCGTAATACAGGGTGAAGTTGTACGCCTTCTCGGCCAGGCCTTCCGGTGGGGTCGGGATGTCCAGGTCCGACGCGCCGGTCAGCGAGTTGTCCAGCTGGGTGTAATTGGCGTTGATGCCCCAGCCTTCCAGTGCCGGGTGCAGCATCGACAGCGGCAGCTGCGCGACCAGCTCGACGCCGGTGACCCTGTAGGAACCGTCGGCGTTGACCGGCTGGTAGACCTCGAAGTCGTAGTAGCCGTCCAGCGACCCGTTGGCGTTGAGCTTCTCGACGTCCGGCACGATGCCGGTCAGCGACTGCCGCACCACGCCGTCGATCTTCTTGGAGAAGTACGACGCGGCCAGCAGGCCACCGTTCTGCAGATACTTCTCCAGGCCCACTTCCCACTGCTTGGCGGTGGTCGGCTTCAGCGCCGGGTTGCCGTCCATGAAGCGGAAGCTGCTCCAGCTGACGGTGCGGCGGTAGGCGATGTCGGTCAGCGACGGACGCATCAGCGTTTCCGAGGCGGCACCGCGCAGCACCAGGCCGTCAGCGATCTCGGCGGTCATGTTGAAGCTGGGCAGGATCTTGCTGTAGTCGCCGCTGCTGGAAATCGGCGTCGGCGTGTAGCCGCTGCTGCCATCGGCGTTCTGCACCGGGTGGAAGCCGGCCGAGTCGACCTCGGTGTCGATCGAGCGCACGCCCAGGTTGGCGTAGACCGGCACGGTGCCGATGTCGAAGTAGAAGTCGGCCATGGCATACAGCGCCAGGGTCTTCTCCTTCACCTCGTAGTACTGGCCCGGATCGATCGGGGTTTCATAGCCCGGGTAGCGGAACGTGGTGCGCGCATAGGCGTTGGACACCTGCTGCCAGTCGAGGTCGCTCGGGCGATACGCACCACCCGGTGCCAGCTGGCTGATCCACACCGGGTTGCTGTCGGCCAGCGTGCGCGTGTTGACCCACGCGGCGCTGCCGGCGGTCGGGCCCTGGATCTTGCCGCTGCCGAACTCGCGTTCCTTGGTCTTGTCGGTGTAGCGCGCGCCGAACTGCACGCCGCTCAGTGCCGGGAAGAAGGCCAGGTTCATCTGCCGGCGCAGGTCGAGCTGCGCGGCGTACTTGTCATCCTTCACCTTCTCCAGCTCGGTTTCGTACGCTTCGAACAGGTACTTGTCCGCGGCGTTGTACATGTCGAAACCGCCGGTGGTGCTCGGCACGGTCGCGCCGCCGTTGCTGGTCCAGCGTGTGCGCGACGGCGCGTAGGCCACGTGCTTGAGGTTGGCGTAGTCCGAGTCCTTGCGCGCGCCGGAGTAGCCGACCAGCGCGTCGATGTCCCAGCCCCCCACCTTCCAGTCCAGCTTGCTGCTGAACTGACGGTAGTCGGTGTTGCCGTTGCGTTCCTTGCTGAGGATCTCGTGCTGGGTGGCGGTGTAGGACACGTCCTTCAGCACGGTGATGCCGTAGGCCGACAGCGTGTCACGGTCGTAGTCGTGGATGGTGTCCAGCGTGCTGCGACTGGACGCCGAGTACGCCGCGGCATCGTACTCGTCCTCGTGCGTGTCATAGCCGCCGAGCATCGCATCGAAGCTGAGCGAGAACGTGTCGCTGGGCTTGAACTGCAGCGACGCGGTGGCGCCCCACTGGTCCTGCTCGTTGAGGTAGACGCGGTCGCCGACCTTGTCCTGGAAGATGATGCGGCTGGTCTCGTCCTTGTCCGTGCGGTTCTGCACGACGATGCCAGCATCGCGCGCCAGCACGGCGGCGGCCTGCGAACCGCGCGTGCCCGACGCTTCCAGGAAGCGGCCCATGGGACGGAAGTTGATGCCCGAGTTGGAGTCGGTGCGGTTGGTACGCTTGGCCTTGGAGAACGACACCAGGCCGCCCCAGTCGCCGAAGGTGTCACTGGCGAGGAAGGAGATCTTCGGGTCGATCTTGCCGTTGATCGAGTTGTGCGAGGCTTCGGCCGAAGCACTGAACTTGGCCTCGGGGAAGTCGAACGGCTTGGCCGTTTCGATGTAGACCGAACCGGCGATGCCACCTTCCTCGTCGGCGGCGGTCGGCGACTTCTGCACGGTGACCGTCTGCACCACGTCGGCGGCGAAGATGTCGAACTGCACGTCGCGCCCGCCACTACCCGAGGCGGTGGCCAGGTTGTTGATCGAGACCAGGGTGAACTCGCTGGGCAGGCCGCGCACGCTGACCTTGCTGCCCAGTCCCTTGGTGCGCTCGATGGTCACGCCCGGCATGCGCTGCAGCGCTTCGGCCAGGTTCTGTTCGGGGAAATCGGCCACGTCGGTGGCGACGATCGAATCGGAGAAACCGATGTTGGCGCGCTTGAGGTCGACCGCGCGTTCCAGGCTCTTGGCATAGCTGCCGGAGACGGTGACGGTGTCCAGCTGCTGCAGCTGTTCGCGGGTATCGCCATCGGCGGCTTCTTCAGCCATTGCATCGATGGGCAGTACGGCGAGGCCGCCGATCAGCACCGCATGCACGGCACGGGACAAAAGCTTCGCATGGGGGGCCGCAGCGGCGGCCTCCCGGTTCTGGTAACGCATCGGATGATTTCCCGGTTCCCTGTGGTGACTTACGCCGCGCCTGCCCGTGTTCCGTGGGTGCAGGCCCCTGCGCCGCGTTGCCGACGTTCGGCGGGCACCGAGCCTAGAGGGGAATTGTTAAGCCTGTGTTGCGCTGCGGGACGGACGACGCCCGAACCGCCAGCCACCGAGCAGCTGCACCGGCAGCGACACCAGCAGGGCGATGGCGAACCAGCGCGGGAAATCGCCGCCCATCACCCACAGGCCGTAGCCGCTGCCGAGTACCAGCAGGGTCCAGATCGAGGTGCCATGCGCACGCGGCCAGCACGGTGCGTAGTAGGTGGCGAAGGCGATGCCGGCAATGCCGCCGAGCACGGTGAAGGCCAGGTCCCAGCCCAGTTGCGCTTCGCTGCCGGGGTGCAGGCCGAACAGCGACGGCAGCCAGCCGCCGGCACTGCTGACCAGAGCCAGCGCGAGCAGCGCACCGACCAGGGCGACGACGGACAGGAAAACGGTCTTGAGCATCTCGGGCATGCCGTCATTGTACGGCGTGTGCGACGTTGCAGCCGAGCTATGGGCTCGGCGCTACAGGGCCTCAGGCCTTGCCCGCGGCCTGCAGCGCGGCGAACTCCTCGTCGCTGAACAGCCGCGAGCGGACCAGGAAGCGCACGCCCTCGCCGTTCTCCAGCGAGAACATGCCGCCGCGCCCGGGCACCACGTCGATGATCAGCTGGGTGTGTTTCCAGTATTCGAACTGCGAGGGGCTGATATGGAACGGCGCGCCGCCGATCTCGCCCAGGCAGACGTCGCGGTCGCCGACGATGAAGTCACCCTGTGCAAAGCACATCGGCGAGGAGCCATCGCAGCAGCCGCCGGACTGGTGGAACAGCAACGGACCATGGCGCGCGCGCAGCGTGTCGATCAGCTGCAGCGCCGCGAGGGTGGCGATCACCTGGTGCGGAAGTTCGTTCACTGGAGCCTCGTCAGGGTACCGTTGCACGGCCGCCGCGCCCGTGGGAGAGGGGGACGGGCGCGGCAGCCATGCGCGGGATGATCAGGCCGCGAAGTCCAGCACCACGCGACCCTCGATGGTACCGGCGTGCATGCGCGCGAACACCTCGTTGATGTTTTCCAGGCGGTCGGTGCTGACCGTCGCCGCGACCTTGCCTTCGGCGGCGAACTGCAGCGATTCCTGCAGGTCCAGGCGGGTGCCGACGATCGAGCCGCGCACGGTCACGCCGTTGAGCACCATGCCGAAGATGTCCAGCGGGAAATTGCCGGGTGGCAGGCCGTTCAACGAGACCGTGCCGCCACGTCGGACCATGCCCAGGGCCTGTTCGAACGCCTTGGGCGAGACCGCGGTGACCAGTGCGCCGTGCGCGCCGCCGATCTCCTTCTTCAGGAAGGCGGCCGGGTCGGTGGTGCGTGCGTTGACGGTGACCTGCGCGCCCAGCCGTCGGGCCAGGGCCAGCTTGCCGTCGTCGACATCGATGGCGGCCACGTTCAGGCCCATGGCGCGTGCGTACTGCACCGCCATGTGGCCGAGGCCGCCGATACCGGAAATCGCCACCCAGTCACCAGGCTTGGTATCGGTGACCTTCAAGCCCTTGTAGACGGTCACGCCGGCGCACAGCACCGGTGCGATCTCCACGAAGCCCACTTCCTTCGGAAGCAGGCCGACATAGTTGGCATCGGCCAGTGCGTACTCGGCGAAGCCGCCGTTGACCGAGTAGCCGGTGTTGCGCTGCGTTTCGCACAGCGTTTCCCAGCCACCCAGGCAGTGTTCGCAATGGCCACACGCCGAGTACAACCAGGGGATGCCGACCCTGTCGCCTTCCTTGACGTGCCCTACCCCGCCTCCCACGGCCACGACGTGCCCCACGCCCTCGTGGCCGGGGATGAATGGCGGGTTCGGTTTCACCGGCCAGTCGCCCTCGGCGGCGTGCAGGTCGGTGTGGCAGACGCCACAGGCCTCGATTCTGACCAGTACCTCGCCCGCCCCCGGGCGCGGTACCACGACTTCCTCGATGACCAGCGGCTTGCCGAACTCACGGACGACGGCAGCCTTCATGGTTCTATTCATGCGGGTTTCTCCGTAGTGCGCTTGCAGACAGGATGGCGCCGGCCCCATGCCCGCGCCTTGATCCCGATCAATCCATCAGAAGAAGCCCAGCTTCTTCGGCGAGTAGCTGACCAGCAGGTTCTTGGTCTGCTGGTAGTGGTCGAGCATCATCTTGTGGTTCTCGCGGCCGATGCCCGACTGCTTGTAGCCGCCGAACGCCGCGTGCGCGGGGTAGGCGTGGTAGCAGTTGGTCCACACGCGCCCGGCCTGGATGGCGCGGCCCATGCGGTACAGGCGCGAGGCATCGCGGCTCCACACGCCGGCACCGAGGCCGTACAGCGTGTCGTTGGCGATCTGCAGCGCTTCTTCCTCGGTCTTGAACGTGGTCACCGCCACCACCGGCCCGAAGATCTCCTCCTGGAAGATGCGCATGCGGTTGTGGCCCTTGAACACGGTGGGCTTCACGTAATAGCCGCCGGCCAGTTCGCCGCCGAGCGTGTTCTGCTCGCCGCCGATCAGCACTTCGGCGCCTTCCTGCCTGCCGATGTCGATGTAGGAAAGAATCTTCTCCAGCTGCTCGGACGATGCCTGCGCACCGATCATGGTGTCCGGGTCCAGCGGATCGCCCTGCTTGATCGCAGCCACCCGCTTGAGCACGCGTTCCATGAAGCGGTCGTAGATCGATTCCTGCACCAGTGCACGCGACGGGCAGGTACACACCTCGCCCTGGTTCAGCGCGAACAGCACGAAGCCTTCCACTGCCTTGTCGAGGAAATCATCGTCCTCGGCCATCACGTCGGCGAAGAAGATGTTGGGCGACTTGCCGCCCAGTTCCAGCGTCACCGGAATCAGGTTCTGGCTGGCGTACTGCATGATCAGGCGGCCGGTGGTGGTCTCACCGGTGAAGGCGATCTTCGCGATGCGGGGGTTGCTGGCCAGCGGCTTGCCCGCTTCCAGGCCGAAGCCGTTGACGATGTTGAGCACGCCCGGCGGCAGCAGATCGCCGATGATTTCCATCAGCACCAGGATCGAGGCCGGGGTCTGTTCGGCCGGCTTGAGCACCACGCAGTTGCCGGCGGCCAGTGCCGGGGCCAGCTTCCACGCGGCCATCAGCAGCGGGAAGTTCCACGGGATGATCTGCCCGACCACGCCCAGCGGTTCGTGGAAGTGGTAGGCCACGGTGTCCTTGTCGATCTCCGACAGGCTGCCTTCCTGCGCGCGCACGGCGCCGGCGAAGTAGCGGAAGTGGTCAACCATCAGCGGGATGTCGGCGTTGAGCGTCTCGCGGATCGGCTTGCCGTTGTCCCAGGTTTCGGCGCGAGCGATCAGTTCAAGGTTCTGTTCGATGCGGTCGGCGATGCGGTTGAGGATGTTGGCGCGCTCGGTGGTGGAGCGCTTGCCCCAGTCATCCTTGGCGGCATGCGCGGCGTCGAGCGCGGCCTCGATGTCCTCGGCATTGGAGCGCGCCACCGAGGTGAGCACCTTGCCGGTGATGGGCGTGGTGTTGTCGAAGTACTGGCCGCTGCGCGGGGCCACCCACTGGCCGCCGATGTAGTTGTCGTAGCGGGGCTTGAACAGGGCGCTGGGGTCGGCCGGGTCGGTCGAGGGCGAGGCAACGGCATTCATCGTGGGCACTCCTTGGATGGCCCGGACAACCCGGGGCCTGCCCAAGTACCGCAATGAGCGTGCCAACCGCGCTGGTGCTGCGGCGCGTCACGGGGCGCGGCGGCGCCGTTGCAACCGACCCCCGCGCGGAATGCGGCGGTGCACCAGCGGTCGTCATCGCAACTGAAGCCGCGATGTGCTTTTAATCGGGACAGTGCCCGCAACAACTGTCGCAGAATGCGACACAGGAGCGTCAGGGTGTCCCAGCCGATTCTTCCCGAGCGCGTGGGTGGCGCGCGCCGTGCCTTCTTCGAGCGCGGCGCCTCGCCGGCCGGGGCGGTGCCCGACGCCATCCTGCAGTCGTGGCGGCGCTGCCAGCGGCAGGGCCTGTCGGTGGACGCGCGGCCCGACGTGGCACCGGTGCCCGAGCTGTCGCTGCGTGAACTGCGCCAGCGCCGCGAGCGCCTGTGGCGGCTGGCCCGTCCCGAGCTGGAAGGGCTGGCAAGCTCGCTGGCCAGCAGCGATGGCATCGTGCTGCTCACCGACGAGGAAGGCTGGGTGCTGGACGCCGAGGGCAGCAACAGCTTCCTCGACCGCGCCGGACAGGTCGCGCTGATGCCGGGAGTGCGCTGGGACGAAGGCACGGTCGGCACCAATGCCATCGGCACGGCCATCGTCGAAGGCCGTGCCCTGCAGGTGCGCGGCGGGGAACACTTCTTCGCCCCGCACGGCATCCTGACCTGCTCGGCCACGCCGATCTTCGATCCGTTCGGGCAGCGCGTCGGCGTGCTCGACATCTCCGGCGATGCACGCCACGCCCACCTGCATGCGCTGGCGCTGGGCCGCCACGCGGTGGACCAGATCGAGCATCGCTATTTCGCTGATGGGCTGGACGACTGCGAACTGCTGCACCTGCATGCGCAGCCGCTGTTGCTGGGCAGCCCGCGCGAGGCCCTGCTGGGCTTCCGCAATGGCCGCCTGGTGGCCGCCAACCGGGTCGGCCTGGGGTTGTTCGGGCTGGACCGCCACGACATCGGCCACGCGTCCTACGAGGCCCTGTTCGACCAGCCGCTGTCGCGCCTGCATGACGACGGCCTGCTGCTGGACCGGCAGGGGCGTGCGCTGTACGGCCACAGTGACGGCAGGCGCCATACGCGTGCCGCTGGCGCAGTGATTGCGCGCACGCCCCGCGTGGCCCCTGCCGCCGCCGCGCCCGCGCTGCTGGCGGCACCCGGCACGGTGCTGGCGGCGCTGGTGCAGCAGCAGTTGCGCCAGGCGGTGCGGGTGCTGGATGCGGGGCTGCCGGTACTGGTGCAGGGCGAAACCGGCACCGGCAAGGAGGTGTTCGCGCGCGAGCTGCATCGCCGTTGCGCGCGTGCCGGCCAACCGCTGGTGGCGGTGAACTGCGCGGCCTTGCCTGAGGGCCTGATCGAAGCCGAGCTGTTCGGCTACGAGGAAGGCGCGTTCACCGGCGCGCGCCGGCAGGGCAGTACCGGCCTGCTGCGGCAGGCGCAGGGCGGCGTGCTGTTCCTGGATGAGATCGGCGACATGCCGCTGGCCCTGCAACCGCGCCTGCTGCGCGTGCTGCAGGAACGCGAGCTGTCACCGCTGGGCGGTGGCCGCCCGGTGAAACTGGACTTTGCCCTGGTCTGTGCCAGCCACTGCGACCTGCAGCAGGCCGTGGCCGAGGGGCGCTTCCGGGCCGATCTGTACTACCGCATCGCCGACCATGTGGTGCATCTGCCGGCGCTGCGCGAGCTGGACGAACGCGGTGCGCTGCTGCAGGCGCTGTGGGCGCCGATGGCACAGGGCCGCGTGCTGCAGGCGGAGGTGCTGCAGGTGCTGCAGAAACAGCGCTGGCCCGGCAACCTGCGGCAGCTGCAGGCCTGCCTGCGAACGCTGGTGGCGTTGAGCGACCCGGGTGAGCAGATCACGCCTGCGCACTTGCCTGCCGAACTGCTGAAGGTGCCGAGGGTACAGGCGGCTGACGTCAGCACTGCATCGGGCGGGCTGCGTGACATCGCCGAGGACGCGATGCGGCAGGCTCTGCAGGACGCCGACGGCAATGTCACCGCCGCAGCCAGGCAGCTGGGTATCAGCCGCAGCACGCTGTACCGGCGCCTGGGCCAGCCCGCCACGCGCTGAACCCGCGCGGTGGACTGGTAGAGTCGAGCTTGCTCGACTGCTGTTCGCGCAGCGCATAAGCTGAAGCAGTCGAGCAAGCTCGACTCTACGTGCAGTAGCTCAGCCGGCCAGCACCGCTGCTTCGCGGGCCAGGCGCTCGATGCTGTCCCAGTCGCGTGACTGCATCAGGGCCGCGGTGGTCAGCCACGAACCGCCCACGCACAGCACGTTGGGCAGGTGCAGGAACTGCGGCGCGGTCTGCGCGCTGATGCCACCGGTCGGGCAGAAGCGCACATCGGCGAACGGGCCGTGCCATGCCGACAGGAGCGGCGCACCGCCGGACTGCACCGCCGGGAAGAACTTGAACGTGTCCAGGCCGGCCTCGAGGCCGAGGATCAGTTCCGAACCGGTGGCCACGCCAGGCAGGTAAGGCAGGTCGGCATCGCGGGCGGCCGCATACAGCGTCGGCGTCGCACCGGGCGACACCGCGAAGCGCGCGCCGGCGGCCTTGGCCGCGTCCATCTGCGCCGGCGTCAGCACCGTGCCGGCACCCACCACCGCATCCGGAACGGCCTCGACCATCGCCTTGATCGCGTCCAGTGCACGTGGCGTGCGCAGGGTCACTTCGATCACCGGCAGGCCGCCACGGAACAGCGCCTGCGCGACCTGCACCGCATCGTCCACGTCATCGGGAGTGAACACCGGAATCACCGGTGCAAGTTTCAGTACCGCACGTACGCGCGGATCAGCGCCGGACATCGAATCGCTCCTCGCCCACCAGGGCCAGTACGTCAGCTTCGCTGACGGGGTTGAAATCGCCGGGGATCGAGTGCTTCAGTCCACCGGCAGCCAGGCCGAAACGCACGGTGGCGTCGGCATCGAAGCCGGACAGGATGCCATGCAGGATGCCCGCGGCGAATGCATCGCCACCGCCGATGCGGTCGACGATGCCCTGCAGCTGGCGCACCGGTGCCTGGGCGCGGGTGCCATCGCGGCCCAGCAGCAGCGCGCCCAGCGCATGGTGGTCCACGCTGAGGGCCTGGCGCTGGGTGCACGCCATCCACTGCAGCTGCGGGAAGGCGGCAAACGCCGCAGCGGCCGCGGCTTCGACCTTCGCCACCACGTCGGCCTGCTCGAAGCGCTGGCCGAGGATGACTTCGATATCGCGGTAGTCGGCGAAGACGATGTCGGCCTGGGCGAACAGCTCGTGCAGGATCGCCTGCGCATCGCCGCCCCAGCGCTGCCACAGCTTGGGCCGGAAGTTGCCATCGAAGGAGACGCGCACGCCCAGCGCACGCGCCGCGCGCGCCGCCGCCAGGGTGGCCTGCGCCACGTCCGGGCCCAGCGCCGGGCTGACCCCGGACAGGTGCAGCCACTGCGCGCCCTGCAGCAGCACCGGCCAGTCGTAGTCGGCCGCGGTGCTGCGCGCGAAAGCGGAGTCGGCGCGGTCATAGACCACTTCGCTGGCACGCTGCACCGCGCCGGTGGTCAGGAAGTACAGGCCCATGCGCCCGTCCCGGTCCTGCCGCACGCTGCGCGTATCGACCCCGTGCCGGCGCAGTTCACCCAGCACGTGGGCGCCCAGTGCGTTGCCGGCCACGGTGCTGACCATGGCGACCTCATGTCCAAAGCGGGACAGCGAGACACCCACGTTCGCTTCCGCACCGCCCACGTGCACCTGCAGCTGCGGCGACTGCATCAGCAGTTCGTTACCCGGTGCGCCCAGGCGCAGCAGCAATTCCCCGAAACATACGACACGACCCATTTCCGCTCCCTTTCGCTGGCCGCCCGCAGCGACTGCTGGGCGGCGTGGAATCGCGCCACGCACCCGCGTGGCGGTTGACCATCGGTGTCATCAAGAAACCGAGCGGCCGTGGGCACAGCCTACCAAACTGTCAGAACCATTGTCCCGCAAGCGTCTTGGAGACATCGCAGGTCTGTTGCGGTGCAAGATGCCGCCGAGGGAACGTGCTGCTACCGTCGGCTCTGACCAGCGGTGTCATTCCGCTGAAAACTCGCGAGACCAGACCTTTGGGAGAGGGGAAAGGCATGCATTCTCGGAACCAAGCAAAAAAGACACCGGTTACCTTGCTCGCCATGGCGGTCAGCCTGGCCCTGTCGGCAGGCGCCGCTGCCCAGCAGCAGAGCGAGGCGCCCAGCGCCACCAATCTCGATACGGTGAACGTCACCGGCTACCGCGCCAGCGTCGAGAAAGCGCTGGACATCAAGCGCGGCGAGGCCGGCGTGGTCGATGCCATCGTGGCCGAGGATGTCGGCAAGTTCCCCGACCTGAACCTGGCCGAGTCGCTGCAGCGCATACCGGGCGTGGTCATCACCCGCGAAGCCGGTGAAGGCCGCAACATCTCGGTGCGCGGCCTGGGCCCGGACTTCACCCGCGTGCGCATCAACGGCATGGAAGCGCTGACCACGGTCGGCGCCGGCGACCAGAGCGGCGGCACCAACCGCGGTCGTGGCTTCGACTTCAACGTCTTCGCCTCGGACCTGTTCTCGCAGATGGTGGTGCGCAAGACCGCGTCGGCCGACGTCGAGGAAGGTTCGCTGGGTGCAACGGTCGACCTGCGCACGGCACGCCCGTTCGACTACGATGGCTTCACTTTCGTCGCCAGTGGCCAGGCCAGCTACAACCAGATGGCCGAGAAGGCCGACCCGCGCCTGGCCGCGCTGATCTCCAACACCTTTGCCGACGGCACCTTCGGCGCGCTGCTGTCGGTGGCCTACTCCGAGCGCCAGGCGCTGGAGGAAGGTTCCAACACCGGCCGCTGGGCCAACGGCACCAGCAACGGCGGCTTCAGTGCGACCTCGCCGTTCACGGCGGCGCGCAGCGCCGATGTCTATCACCCGCGTTTCCCGCGCTACGTGCAGATGGAACACCAGCAGAAGCGCCTGGGCATCACCGGCTCGCTGCAGTGGAAGCCGTCGGACCGCACCGAGATCTCGCTGGACACGCTGTACTCGAAGATCGACGCCACGCGCGACGAGCACTACATCGAAGCGATCTCATTCAGCCGCAACCGCGACTCCGCCACCGGCGCCAACCGCCGACCGGACCGCGACGGCAAGCCGGAAACCATCGTTCGCAATGGTGAGATCCGCAACAACGCGCTGCTCTACGGCGAGTTCGACAACGTCGACCTGCGTACCGAGAACCGCCACGACGAATGGAACACCGAGTTCAAGCAGGTCAGCCTGAACTTCGATCATCGCTTCACCGATGATTTCCAGATGACCGGCAAGGTCGGCATCTCGCGCTCCGCACACGAGAACCCGGTGCAGACCACCATCATCATGGACAAGTACGATGTCGACGGCTACAGCTACGACTACCGTGGCAACAGCCGGGCGCCGATCATCAACTACGGTATCGACCCCACCAACCCCAATGGCTGGGAACTGGCCGAGATCCGCCTGCGCCCGCAGTACGTGGACAACGATTTCGATACCGCCGAGGTCAACTTCAACTGGAATCTCAGCCCTGGCTTCCGCCTGAAGGGCGGCGTGCTGGCCAAGGATTACACCTTCAGCACACTGGAACTGCGCCGCAGCAGTGAAGGCGCAGTACCGCTGCTCGCCGACGGCACGCGCATCGTGCCCGCCGAACTCACCAGCCAGGCCGGCCTGAAGGGCATCAACGGCTCGCCCTCGAACTGGGTGGTGCCGAACCTGGATGCGATCGCCGATCTGCTGGACATCTACAGCAACACCGGTACCTTCGCCCTTGCCCCGCGTGCGAACAACAGCCGCAGCGTCGAAGAGAAGGACCGCGGCGTCTGGCTGATGGGTGAGTTCTCCACCGACCTCGGCTCCATCCCGCTGTCGGGCAACTTCGGCGTGCGCTACGTGCAGACCGAGCAGACCTCCAGCGGCGCAGCCACGGTCGGCGGCGTGCTGCTGGATGCCACCACCAACCGCAAGTACAACGACACCCTGCCCTCGTTCAACCTGGTGGCGGAGATCACCCCGGACTTCCTGATCCGCCTTGGCGCGGCCAAGGTGATGAGCCGCCCGGGCCTGAGCAACCTGACCCCGGGCGTGACCGTGGCCGTAGCCGGCGGCGCGCGCACCGTAGCCGGCGGCAACCCCAACCTCGATCCGTTCCGCGCCACCAACGTCGACATGAGCTTCGAGTGGTACTTCGCCGAAGGTGCAATGGCCGGCATCGGCCTGTTCTACAAGGACATCGATTCGTTCGTGCAGACCACCCGCGAAGTGCGGCCGTATTCCAGCAGCGGCCTGCCGGCCAGCCTGCTCGACGGCACCGGCGCATCGGTCAACGACGACTTCACCTTCAGCATCCCGCTCAACACACCCGGCGGCGAGCTGTATGGCGTGGAAGCCAACTACACCCAGCCCTTCACCTTCCTGCCCGGCGAGTGGTCGAACCTGGGCGTGCAGCTGAACTACACCTGGGTCGATACCAGCATCCAGTACGTCAACGGCACCGGCGTGGCGGTGATGAAGAACCAGCTGACAGGCACCTCGAAGAATGCGTGGAACGCCACGCTGTTCTACGAAGGCGATGCCTGGTCGGGACGTGTCTCGGCCACCAACCGCAGTGACTACCTCACCCAGGCGCCCGGCCAGGAAACCGGCTTCAACCTGGACGGCTACCACGGCATGACCGGCACCACCGTGCTCGATGCCTCCATCCGCTACCGCATCAGCGAACAGCTGGAGCTGAGCCTGGAAGGCATCAACCTGACCAACGAGGCGTCCGATGAGTGGGTCTACTCGCCCACCACCGGCGAGCTGCCGCTGCAGTACACCGAAACCGGCCGCCAGTTCCTGCTGGGCGTGCGCTACAAGTTCTGACCGCTGACGCGGCGGCGTGCAGTCACGCCGCCGCACTTGGAGTGCAACGAAGAAACGCCGCTGCGGCTGCTGCGGCGCAAGATGCCGCGCGCCATGTGCTTTGTTACGTTCACGCATGACCCGCGGTGTCAGCAAGTCGTTGCACCTGTGTCGTACCGGAGGAGGCCGGTACGCACGTTAGAACGCCTTAGCAACGCTTGAGGACACCCTGGGAGGGGATTTCAGATGGATTCGTCGCTCGCGCTTCACCGCGGCCGCGCGCCGCTCACCGTGCTTGCCCTGTCGATCGGACTGGTGCTGAGCCACGCCGCGCATGCACAACAGACCCCGGAAGCGGCTGCGGCCGCACCCGATGCGGTCGACCTGGACAAGGTGGAAGTCAAGGCCACCTACCGCGAAAGCCTGCAGCAGTCGCTGGACGAAAAGCGCTACAGCGTCGAGCAGGTCGATGCGATCTACGCCGAGGACATCGGCAAGTTTCCCGATCTGAACCTGGCCGAATCGATGCAGCGCATCGCCGGTGTCTCCATCGACCGCGAAGGCGGCGAAGGCCAGCAGATTTCCGTACGCGGCCTGGGTTCGGATTTCACCCGCGTACGCATCAACGGCCTGGAAGCGCTGTCCACCGCAGGCAGCGGCACCACCGGCGTCAACCGCAGCCGCGGCTTCGACTTCAACACCTTCGCCTCCGAGCTGTTCAGCCGGGTCAAGGTCAACAAGACCCAGTCGGCGCAGATGGATGAAGGCTCGCTGGGCGCCACCGTCGACCTGCGCGCATCGCGGCCGTTCGATTTCGAAGGCTTCCAGGCCTCGCTCAACGGCCAGTACGGCTACAACGAACTGTCGCGCTCGAAAGACCCGCGCGTGTCTGCGCTGCTGAGCAACACCTGGGCCGATGGCCGCTTCGGTGCGCTGATGTCGGTGGCGTGGAGCAAGCGCACGATCTTCGAGGAAGGCTACAACCCGGTGCGCTGGGAGCACGGCAACTACCGCAATTCCAACCAGGCCACCGCCGCCAACAACGGCACCTACGGCTTCTGCAGCCCGGCCGGCTACGACCCGCAGACGCCGCGCAACCCGGCCGCGAATGAAACCGCGCAGGGCGTCGGCAGTGCCGCCAACCAGGCGCGCAGCAATGGCTGGGGCAGCTACGGCATCGATGCCACCCACTGCGGCACCGGCATCGACCGCCGGGCGGCGACCGCCGAGAACATCGCCGCCTACGAGACGGCCACCAATGCGTGGATTCCGCGTTACCCACGCTACATCCGCACCGAACACGAGATCGAGCGGCTCGGTGTCACCGGCGCGCTGCAGTTCCGCTTCAGCCCGGACAGCCTGCTCAACCTCGACCTGATGTACTCCAAGCTGGACAAGGACCAGCGCGAGGATTCGATCGGCGCCAACCTGCACCGCACCGCGCAGTACGGCGGCAAGACCCAGATCGTGGTGCGTGAGGCGCAGGTGGATGCGCAGAACCGGCTGGTCTACGGCGTGTTCGACAACGTCGACTTCCGCACCGAATCGACCGCCATCGAGGAGAGCACCGAGTTCAAGCAGGCCAGCCTGAACTTCGAGCACCGCTTCAACGATGCGCTGCGCCTGGATGCGCTGGTTGGTCATTCCTCGTCCAGCTTCGAGCGGCCGGTGTTCTCCATGGTCAGCTTCGACAACAGCAACCTGGATGGCTTCGTGCTGGACATGCGCAACGGCGCCAGCATGCCATCGATGACCTTCCCCTTCGCGCTGGGCGATGCGGCCTCGTGGCAGTGGCTGGGCTACGGCACCGCGCCGGTGAATGCCAACGGCACCGCGCGTGGCGGCAACATCAGCGAAGTGCGCTTGAACCCGCAGTACGTGGACAACAGCTTCGACACCGCCAAGGTCGACCTGACCTTCAACGTGTCGCCCACCTTCACCCTGCGCGGCGGCCTGGCCTACAAGGACTACGGCATGCGCACGCAGGAGTACCGCAACATAAGCTACGGCCGCATGTCGCAGGCGCTGCCCGACGGCGTCGGCGTAGGTGACCTGTCCACCACGCTCGATGGCTTCGGCAAGGGCCTGGATGGCAGCACGCCGGGCAGCTGGCTGATCCCCGACTTCAACCGCATCGCCGAGCTGCTGGACATCTACTGCAACTGCAACACCGGCACCCTCGGCGGTGACTACCGCCTGGCCGGCGTCGGCCATTTCGGTGCATCGAACAACAACTTCGACGTGACCGAAAAGAGCTATGCCAGCTACCTGCAGCTGGACTTCAACACCGAGCTGTGGGACCGGCCGTTCCGCGGCAACCTCGGCCTGCGTTACGTGCGCACCGAGATCGACGCCAGTGGCTACGCGCCGTGCCAGGCGGCCAGCAGCAGTGACCTGTCGGCAGCCTGCGAACCCTTCCTGGGCGTGGCCAGCGCCACCGCCGATGCCGGCGAGCGCCTGCTGGTGGCCACCACCGTCGGCCATCGCTACGACGACTGGCTGCCCTCGCTGAACCTGGCCTGGGACCTGACCGACAGCGTGGTGCTGCGCTTCGGTGCGGCCAAGACGATGGCCCGGCCAACCCTGTCCAACCTGTCGCCCAGCGTCAGCGGTGGCCCGACCAGCTTCCTCGACGAGGACCGCTACTACTCGATCAACCTGGGCAACCCGAAGCTGGATCCGTTCCGCTCCACCAACTACGACCTGAGCGCGGAGTGGTACTTCCAGGAAGGCGCCCTGCTGTCGGCGGCGGTGTTCTACAAGGACATCGAAACCTACGTGCAGCGCACCCGCCTGCTGACCACCTGGGGTGACATGGGTTACTCGCTGGACCTGCTGCCGGCCGGCTTCAGCCCGAACACGCTGTTCAACGTGCAGAGCTACTTCAACACCCCGGGCGGTCCGTTGAAGGGCTTTGAGCTGACCTACCAGCAGCCCTTCACCTTCCTGCCCGGCTTCTGGAAGAACTTCGGCGTGCAGCTGAACTACACCCACGTCGATTCGAAGATCAAATACCTCTTCAGCTCCGGCAGTGGCGACACCATCGTCACCACCTACACCGAGAACGACCTGCTGAACCTGTCGCCCAACTCGTACAACGCCACCGTGTACTACGACGACGGCCGCTTCAGCGCGCGCGTTTCCACCAGCTACCGCGATGCCTACATCAACCAGATCCTGACCCAGGAAAACGTCTGGGACCTGGACGGCAACCAGTACGCCACCGCCGACGTCACCGGCAAGTACAGCGTCAAGAACGTGGATTTCAACATGTCCTGGAAGTTCAACAAGCAGCTGACCGTCAGCTTCGAGGCGATCAACCTGCTGGACAGTGCCGACGAACGCTACGTCGATTCGGCGCTGTCACTGCCCGACCGCTACACCCACACCGGGCGCCAGTACTACCTGGGGCTGCGCTACAAGTTCTGAGTGCACGCCCTGCACCGCCGTACCGCACCGCCGCCATGCCGCTGCACCGTCGAATGCTGCTGAAAGGAAGGTTCCATGCACCGTACCGCTTCTGTCCTGCCCCGCCCGCGCCGTCGCCTGCTGGTGGCCGCGCTGTCGCTGGCCACTGCGCTGCCCGCGTTGGCCGCACCGTCGCCGACGCTGCTGTTCCACGTCGACGCCAACCAGGGGCTGACCGCCGTGACGGCGCAGGGCGAAGCGGTGCCGAACTTCCGCGACAAGGCGGCGGTGGTTGCTGACGGGGCACGCGGCAAGGCCATCCAGTGGGAAGACGACGGCGTGCTGGCCTGGGATGCACCGGGCAACATCCTGGCCCAGCGCGGCACCCTGGCGTTTGACTGGCGCCCCCGCTACGCGGTGGGCGAAGCACCGTTCGTGATCTTCCGCGTCGGCTATGCCGACCACAGCAGCTGGGACATGGCCTGGCTGCGCATCGACTGGAACGGCCACGGCTTCGATGCCTTCGTCACCGATGCCAACCTGGCACGCACCCGTGTGTCGTTCCGCATGGACACGCCGCCGCGGCCGGAGCAGTGGCTGCACCTTGCCTTTGCCTGGGACGAGGACCAGGGCGTGCGCCTGTTCGTCGATGGCCGCGAAGTGGCGCGTGCGCAGGCGACCGGTGACTACGACGCGGCGCTGGACCAGCTCGGCCTGGCCGGGCGGGTGATGGCGCCCTACCAGGTGCAGAGCCGCTACAACTTCCTGCGTGGCAGCGATTTGCAGCACATCCGCGTGTACGACCGCATGCTCGACGCCCCCGCCGTGCAGGCACTGGCAGGCGGCAAGGCGCCGGCCAGCGCGGTGGCGCCGGCCAGCGACGAGCGCGCGTGGCGCCATCGCTTCGGCTGGGAAGGTGCGGCACCGCCGGCACTGGCGTCGGCCGGCACGCGCATCCGCAAGATCGAGTTCGCCGATACGCGCGACCACAAGGCGTGGATGTGGAAGGCCACCGACGGCATCGCTGAAACCACCTGGCCGGGCGTCTACAACCGCTCGCGCCTGCCCGGCCGCAACGACTACTTCCAGCTGCCGGACTGGAACACCTACGTGGAAAGCGGCCAGCACCTGGACCTGACCCTGCCGGCCGGCGAGACGGTGAACCGCATGGAGATCCGCGGTGCGGCATTCGGCAGCCTGGCGCATGGGCCCGACGCCGAACATGCCACCGAGGTGCTGGCCACGCGCCCGCGCGGCGTGGTGCGCAGCGTGCAGGACATTCCCGCGCAGCAGGGCGGCGTGCTGCGTTTCAGCAACGTCGAACAGGAAACCCCCATCCAGGAAATCTGGGCCTACAACGTGAGCGAGGGCGCCGAGCCGGAAGGCACGGTCAAGCAGACCTACGTGATCGACAGCCAGGCCCTGCCCGATTACACCAACCTCGATGCGCTGCGGCACTACATCGATGGCCGCTTCCCGGCCGCCGAACGCAGCACGGTGATGGCCCTGCCCAAAGGCGCGGGTTCGCGTCGCCGTGGTGCCGACAGCCTGCCGACGCAGCCGCGGCCGATCGTGCACGTGCTGATCCCCTCGGGCGTCGGTGACGCGCCGGCCAACCAGCCGTTGATCCGCAGCTGGGCCTACAGCTGGGAGAACATGCACGACGGCCTGGACGGCGTGGCCATCGACCTTCCCGCGCTGGACCTGCCGGCCACCCACGACGGCCTGATCCCGCTGAACATCCGTGTCAAGGATCCGATCTGGCCGGCACGCGACATGATCGATGTCTCGGTGTCGGTGCAGCCGGGGCAGAAGCGCACGCTGTGGCTGGACCTGCGCGACCGCATCCTCACCCCCGACAGCCTGTGGCTGAGCATCGCCTCGGCCGCGCCGGGCTTCGATGCCGCCGCGGTGGACGGCGCGCAGATCCGCCTGGTGTTCAAGCCGCGCGCCGAAGCGCTGAAGGAACACGTAGCCGACCGCTTCAACCAGGTGCGCGACAACTGGGGCTTCCTGGTCGAGGAACACACCACCTCCAAGCGCCAGCGCCTGTATGCGCGCGTGTATGCCGACCTCAGCGACCTGCTGCGGGTGGACCCGGACCACGAGCTCGGCCGCCTGTACTGGAACTACATCAGCTACAACAGCCAGGGCCGCCCGCCCTACACCGCACCGGCCGTGCCCAAGGGCTTGCCGGCGTGGGCGTTCAACCAGGTGCAGGACCTGGCCCAGGTACGCCAGTTCGTCGACTGGTGGATCGACGAGCGGCAGGTGGCCTACGGCGATTTCGGCGGCGGCATTTCCGATGATTCCGACCTGACCCAGCAGTGGCCGGGCCTGGCGCTGATGGGCGTGCAGCCGGATCGCCTGAACGCCTCGCTGACCGCGCTGTCCGATGCGGTGTACCGCAATGGCATGTTCAGCAATGGCCTGAGCACGATCGAGACCGACGAACTGCATTCCTACGAGGAAGGCATCAACACCAACAGCGCCATGCTCTACCTCAACTGGGGCGATCCGTTGACCGTGGAGCGCCTGATGGAAACGGTGAAGGCGTTCGACGAGCGCATCATCCTTCGTAATCCGCAGGGCAATCTGCTGTTCTCCAGCAACTGGTTCGGTGGCAACAAGGTCTACCGCGAGCCGAACTGGCAGTGGCAGAAGCCCTATTCGTTCCCGGTGCTGCACCCGGCGTTCCTGCTCGGCCAGTACAACGCCGATCCGACCGGCCGCAAACTGGTGATCGGTTTGGCCGATGGCTACCTGGCCCACGCGGGCACTGACGAGAAGGGCCGCTTCACCCTGCCCAACGAGATCAACTGGGCCACCGGTGCCACCCGCGGCGGCGAGTTGAACAATGGCTCCGGCGGCGGCGACACCATGCACACGTTCTGGGCCGCGTGGCGCTGGACCGGCGATGCGAAGTACCTGCAGGCGCTGGACTACCGCGTGGCCCGTGGCGGGCCGGGCGCGCTGGCCAACCTCGGCGAGAACTACGTCGAAGTCCTGGGCCGGCAGCAGGACTGGTACCCGAAGCTCACCGCCGAGGCCGACGCCGGCAAGACTGGCTTCGCCAGCCTGATGGCCTGGCAGGCCAGCGGCGATACGAAATACATCGACGCGCTGCACGCTGACGGCCTGCAGGCCAAGGTGCAGCGCGCCTACATGAACACCGAGGGCCACTGGTGGTCCGACCGCGTGGAAGCGCCCAGCGAGTTCCTGCAACGCGCGCGCCTGGGCGGCATCGCACTGAAGCGCAACCAGAGCTGGCCCGGCCACACGGTCAGCTGGCGCTTCGACCGCGACGGTGCCGCCGAGCAGGTTGCCCTGCTGGTGCACGCGCCCTCGCGCGAACGCTTCACCGTGACCAGCCATAACCTGGGCACGCGCACCATCGCCGCCGACATGACCGGCTGGAACGTGGCCAGCGGCACCTGGCGCGTGCGTAGCGGCGTGGACGCCGATGGTGATGGCCGCATCGACGGTACCGCCGCCGAACGCACCGTGCAGCTGGAAACCAGCGCCTCGGTACCGATGCAGTTCCGCCCGGGCCGCACCGAGGTGTTCGAGTTCGAGCGGATCAGCGCCGGCACGCCGGTGGAGACCCGCGCGGATCTCGGCATCGGCCGTGGCGATGTGCGCGTGGATGGCCGCCAGGTGCATGTGACCGTGCACAGCCTGGGTCATGCCGGCAGCGGAATGGGCGTGGCGGTGCTGGAGGATGCGCGGGGTCGCGAGATCGCACGTACCGAGGTGCCGGCCATGGCCGCGCCGGTGGACCTGCAGCCGAAGACGGTGGTGGTGTCGCTGCCCCTGCCGGCGGGTGACCGCAGTGGCCTGCGCGTGCGCGTGGCGCTGGCCGATGGTGGCGAGGAAGTGACCCGGTTGAACAACGTGGCCGACGTGCCGCGTTGATGGGAGGCGGAGCCGCCGGGCCTGGCCCGGCGCTACCGTGATTCAGCGCGACGGAGGTGGGTAGCGCCGGGCCATGCCCGGCGGGACGCGGTCAGGCCGCGTCGGTCTCCATCATCTTCACCCGGCGCTGGTACCAGCCATCGTCGAGCGGATCGAACACGGCGCTGCGTTCCATCACGCCCTGGTAAACATGCACCGACACCGCCACGTCGGTATCGCTGGCGTTGCGCAGCGTGTGGTACTCGTGCGGCGGGATCAGGCTGCCGGCGCTGCCGCGGTAGCCGTACAGGGCTTTCTGCGCGGCGAAGCGGTGGCGGTCGCCCTGCCGTTCCAGCAGCGCATGGGGGGTGACGATCAGCTCGCCCTGCCAGACCCCTTCCACGCACCACATTGCATCGTGGTCGTGCAGCGGCGTGCCCTGCCCCGGGCCCCAGCACATGGCGATGACGCTGTAGCCCAGGGTCGGGCTGCGGTGCAGTTCGCGGCGTGCGTAGTGGCCGTCCACCGGGCGGCGCACGCATGGCGGCAGTTCGATGAGCGGATCGATGATGGCCTCGCGCAGCACTTTCTGCAGTGCGTGGGTGATCAGCGCCGGATCCGCCAGGCAGACCGCGCCGTCGACGGCCGCCAGCAGGCGATCCCGGCCCATGAACGGCAGTGGTGTGAACGTCGCTCCCATGTCGGCCAGTCTAGGCGAGCCGGGTTAACAGAATGTTTTCAGAGCTTCATCTTTTTCAGATGGTGCGAATTGAGGAGACGTTAGGCGCAGATCGCTGCATTTTAGTGGCGTTGGCCGCATCATGGCAGCAGCAGTATGCGCAGCTCCGGTACCTCGCGCGCCAGTTCCGTGGCCACCAGGGTGGCGAACACCCGCGCGCCCTCGTCGCCCAGGTGGGTGTAATCGAAGGCCTGTTTGGCCTGCCCCATCGGTTCCAGCGCGGCGTTCTGCACCGTCGCCGGCGCGCCGGCCAGGGCCGGGCTGGCGCCGACCGTGGTGCCGCCCAGGGCGCTGGCCACCTGCGCCTGCGTGGCGGGTGCCTGCGCAAGCCGCATCGCCGCCACCGGCCCCAGCGCCTGCACCAGGGCGCGGCTGCGGCCATGCAGATCGACCAGCGGCACCTGCAGTTCGCGCGCCACCGCACGCACGCTGTCGGCCCATGGTGCGAGGTCGTCCACCAGCACGCCATCGACGAACTGGCGGCGGGTCAGCGGGGTCAGCAGCACCGGTTTGGCGCCGGCCGCGCGCACCTGCTGCACGTAGCGGCGCAGGTTGTCGGGAAACTCATGCTGCAGGTCGGTCGAGCGCCCCGGCTTGCCCGGCTGGTCGTTGTGGCCGAACTGGATCAGCACCCAGGTCGCGGCGTAGCCCGGCGTGCGCATCTCCGCCTCGACCAGCGCCCATGAGCCCTCGGCGCGATAGTTGTAGGTGCTGCGGCCACCGCGCGCCAGGTTCAGGCAGGCAGCGAACGAGGTCACGTGGTCGGCGCAGAAGGCCGGGCCCCAGCCGCCCTGCACGGCGGTGGTGGAATCGCCGACCAGCACGATCTTGCTGGCGCGGATCGGCGTGGGCGCGGGGCGGTCGCTGATCGACGGGTCGACGGCGGCGTGGGCCGCACCGGCCACGGCCAGGGCAAACAGGAAAGGCAGCAGGCGCATCTCAGGCAGTACCTCGTTGCAGGAACGGGACGCGCTGGTAGAGCTCGCGCTCGCCACCGCGCGGGTCATCGGCGCCACGGCTGCGCACGTCGAACAGCATCGTGCGCCGCTGCGGCAGGGTGTACGGCGCCCAGTCCGCCAGCCCGGCGTGGTTGGGGTCGCCGTGGCGGGCGAAGGCGATCAGCGCGTCGCTCATGGTGCCCGCCAGCGCGCGTGCGTCTTCGCCACCGCCGGTGCGCGCCGTGGGCAGGCCGGCGTTGTCGAACACCAGCGGGATGTCCAGGGTGTGGAAGGCGCGCAGGCGTCCCTCTTCCACCGGCGAGGGCCAATCGAGCTGGTAGGACCAGGTCGGCGCTGCCGTAGCCGGCTGCCGCGCACGCGCTTCCAGCTCCTCCACCGCACCGCGCCAGGAGCGCCCGGCGGTGGTGGCGGCGAAGAACACCTCCGACGCCGTGTAGTGCGGATAGAGGCGGCGGTAGTGCTCGATCACCACCGACGGCAGCAGGTCGACGAACTGCTGTTTCTCCAGCTGCGCCGGCAGGGTGTTCCAGTCCAGCGCGAAGTTGCCCGGGTCGTTGCCGAGGAAGGCGCGGGTTTCATCGTGGGTGTTGCCGATCACCATCGGGATGCCGGCCGACTGTGCCGGTGCCTGTGGCCAGAACGGATGCGCCGGCAGCACCACCTCGTCCAGCACCGGCCCGAAATACAGCGTGGTGTCTTCCACCCGCGACGGATCGCGGGCTCGGGTGGCTGCCAGCAGGTCAGCCGCCGGCAGGCGCAGCAGCGCCGCGAGGTCCGGCGCGTGCACCGCCTCCATCGCCACCGCCGCGCGCTGTGCGGCCGCGCGCGGACCGGCGGCGGTGACCTGCTGGCCGCTCATGGTCCACGCCCGCTGGAACAGGCCGCGTGCGGCCGGCATCGCCATCAGCGTGGCGATCTTGGCGCCGCCGCCGGACTGGCCGAACACGGTGATGTTGCCGGGGTCGCCACCGAACGTCGTAGCGTGCTCGCGCACCCACTGCAACGCCTGCACCAGGTCCAGCTGGCCGACATTGCCGGACGCGGCGTAGCGTGGGTCGCCCAGCGCGCCCAGGTACAGGTAGCCGAAGGTGTTCAGGCGATGGTTGAGGGTGACCACCACCACGTCGCCGCGCCGGCACAGCGCGCTGCCGTCGTACAGCGGGTCGCTGCCGGAGCCGTTGTTGAAGCCGCCCCCGTGGATGTAGACCAGCACTGGCCGCCGCGCGCGCGCATCCAGCGCCGGCGTCCACACGTTGAGGAACAGGCAGTCCTCGCTGCCGGGGCCTTCGGCGCCCCCCTGCGGTGCTGCCGCGCCGTACTCCAGCGCGTCGGCGATGCCGCGCCACGCCACCTCGGGCCGGGGTGGCTGGAAGCGGTAGGTGGCCGTGTCCGCGCCGTAGCGCAGGCCGCGGAACACCAGCACGCCCTGTTCGCGCTGGCCGCGCACCCGGCCGCCACGCACCCGTGCCAGCACCTGGGTGTCACCGCGCGGGCCGGGCGCCGCCAGCGCCGATGGCAGTGCCGCCACGGTGGCCGTGGCCAGTGCCCAGCGCGCGCTGTCGCGCAGGAAACGGCGGCGCTGCAGATCGTTCGGCGCGGTGTTCATCGGCTACCCCGGGGTCGGATCCCCTCGCCAGAGGAGAGGGGATCTGACCCCACCCCCGTCTCACCCGCAGCCGCCAGCCACGCCTCCGCCAGCAGTGGCCATACCGCCAGCGTCGACCCCGCCGGCATGCGCATCCCGAAACCATGGCCACCGTGGGCGAACAGATGCAGCTCGTGCTCGACCCCGGCCGTGGCCAGTGCCGCAGCCATCAGCTCGCTGTTGTGCACGCTCACCACGCGGTCGTCGTTGGCATGCACCAGCAGGGTCGGCGGCATGTCCGCGCGCACCTGCTGCTGCATCGAATACTGCGCGGCCAGCGTCGTATCGCGGTGCTCGCCGAGCAGGCGCCCGCGCGAGCCGCTGTGCGCATGCGCACCCATGTCGATGACCGGATAGACCAGCACCGCGCGGGCCGGGCGCGCGCTCAGCCGGTCGATGGCATCGCGTGCCGGGTACACCGCGGCATCGAAGCCGGTCGCCAGCCGCGCAGCGACGTGGCCGCCGGCGGAAAAACCCATCACCGAGACGCTGCCGGCATCCAGACCGCGCCGCGCGGCCTGCTCGCGCACCACCCGCAGCGCACGCTGCGCATCGGCCAGCGCGGCCTGGCGGTCGCGGCCGGGCTGCGGTAGGCGGTAGCGCAGCACGAACAGGGTGTAGCCGGCGCGGTCCACCCATTCCGGCACGAGCGCACTGTCTTCCTTGTCGATCACCACGCGCTGGTAGCCGCCACCGGGGACGACCAGCAGCGCGCGCCCGTTCGGCCGTGCCGGTGCATGCACCAGCAGGTAGGGCGCATCGACCTGGTCGACGTAGCGGTCGGGGTGCGCCGGGTCGCTGCTGCGCTCGACCACCCGCGCCGGTCGCGCCGGGCCCTGCTCGCCGGGAACCTGGCCGTCCGGCCACAGGGCGATCCGCTCGCCGGCCAGCTCCTGGCCGGGGCGTTCGTTGTCGCGCGGCGGCGCGGCGGTCGAGGTCAACGGCAGGGCCAGAAACAGCCCGCACAACAACAGCACGACAGGACGCAGACGCATGGCAGGCAACGGCTCCGGCAGGACGGGGACAGGGTGCCTGGTGCATCCAGTGGCAGCACGTGATGCGCTGCGGCTTGCACGATGACACCGGTTTACCATATACACCTCCTGCAGACGCTGTCGATGGGCAGTGCAACAAACACAGGGAGACCGTTCTTGAGCAACGAACACGGCACACATGGGCAGACGCCGCCGCCGGACGATGCGGCCGCGATCGCCCAGGCCTTCACCACCGCCCGCCGCGCCGGGCAGTCATTGGCCACATTCCCGGGCACCATCCCGGACACTCTGGTGGGTGCCTACCAGGTGCAGGACCTGGCCATCGCCGCCTGGGATGACCGCGTGGTCGGCTGGAAAGTGGGTTACATCGCCGCCGAGCGCCGTGATGTGTCCGCGGATGACCGCCTGCTGGGCCCGGTTTTCTCTCGTCAGCTGAAAAATGCTACCGGTGGAACAACAGACATTCCGGTGTTCGTCGGCGGCTTTGCCGCGGTCGAAGCGGAGTACGTGCTGGAGCTGTTGGAGGACGCTCCGGCCGGACAACTGCACTGGTCGCCGGAACAGGCCGAGGCCCTGCCCGCGCGCCTGTACATCGGCGTGGAAGTGGCCAGCAGCCCGCTGGCCACCATCAACGAACTCGGCCCGCGCGTGGTGGTGTCCGATTTCGGCAACAACAACGGCCTGGTGCTGGGGCCGGAGATCGTCGACTGGACCGCACGCGACGAAACCTCGCTGCGCGCCGAGACGCTGATCGAAGGCGAAGTGGTCGGCACTGGTGGTGCGACGCGCCTGCCGGGTGGCCTGCGCGCCGCCTATGCGTTCGCACTGTCCCGTTCGGCGCTGCGTGGCCGGCCGCTGCGCAAGGGCGACCTGATCGCCACCGGCAACGCGACCGGCATCCATGACATCACCGCCGGGCAGACCGCGCTGGTGCGTTTTGCCGGCTTCGGCGACATTGCCTGCCGGGCCGTTCCAGCGGGATGACCGCCGGCCTGCCCTGGTGAACACGCGCGGGAGGGCGCAGATGATCACACGACGTAATTTCCTGGCCGGTGGCGCTGCAGCCCTGGCCACGCCGATGCTCGCGGCCTGTGGCCGCGGGCCGGCCGCTGGCGTTGACGGCGGCGCCCTGCTGACCGCCACCGACGTGCACGTGGCCGACTACCCCACCGTCACCGCGGTGAAGTGGATCGGCGAAACGCTGGAACGCGAGACCAATGGCCGCCTGCGGCTGCGCCAGTATCACTCGGGCCAGCTCGGCCGCGAGTCGGAAGCGATCGACATGGCCCGCTTCGGTGCCATCGACATCACCCGCGTCTACGCCGGTGCGCTGAACAACGCCTTCCCGCTGACCCAGGCGCTGTGCCTGCCCTACGTGTTCAAGTCGGTGGCGCACCAGCGTGCCGCACTGGACGACGGCGTGGCCGAGGCCGTGCTGCGCGGTTTCGAGCGCCGCGACCTGGTCGGCCTGGCGATCTACGATTCCGGCGCGCGCTGCTTCTACAACACCAAGCATCCGATCGTTTCGCCGAAGGACCTGCATGGGCTGAAGCTGCGCGTGGCCTCCTCGGACATCTTCATCCAGCTGATGCGCCTGCTCGGTGCCAACCCCACGCCGATGTCGCTGGGCGATACGTTCTCGGGCATGGAAACGCACATGATCGATGGTGCCGAGAACAACATGCGCAGCTTCCACTCCAGCCGTCATTTTGAGGCCGCGCACTACTGGTCGCAGAGCGATCACTCCTACGCGCCGGACGTGCTGCTGATGTCGCGTGCCAGCTTCGAACGCCTGTCGCCGGATGACCGCCAGTTGCTGCTGCACACCGCGCGTGCGTCTGTGAACGTGATGCGCGAGCAGTGGGATGCATCGGAAAGCATTGCGCGCCGCGCGGTGCTCGACTTCGGGGTGAAAGCCAACGAAGTGGACATGCCCGCCTTCCGCGCCGCGGCCCAGCCGCTGCTGAAGGAGTACCTGCAACAGCCGGACATCGCCGCGCTGGTCGACCGCATCCGCGCTGCCTGAGGAACCTGCCATGACCGAGACCTTGCCGCCCGCCGCCGGGCCGGGACAGCGCCTGCTGGACCGCATCGCCGACATCGCCATCTACTGTGCCGTCGCCGCCCTCCTCGGGCTGGTGGTGGTGCAGGGCTGGCAGGTGTTCGCCCGCTACGTCATCAACGATTCGCCCAGCTGGACCGAGCCGGTCACCCTGCTGCTGCTGGCCACGGCGATGAGCCTCGGTGCGGCCTGCGGCGTGCACACCAACCGTCACTTCGGCTTCTTCCTGCTGCACGCCTACATGGGCCCCGGCCTGCGCCGCGCGGTGGACGTGCTGATCCAGCTGGTGGTGGCAGTACTGGGCGGCTTCATCGCCTTCTGGTCGGCCGACCTGCTGCTGGACGGGATGGACATCAAGACTGCCGGTGCCAACCTGCCGCAGAGCATCAACTACCTGCCGCTGGCGGTGGGTGGTGCGCTGATGGTGCTGTTCGCACTCAACCGTGCGTGGAAAGCGCTTCAGGCCAGCGACGCTGGCAGCGACGACGCTGAAGGAGATCGTTGACCCATGGGCATCACCATCCTGTTCGCCGTATTCGCCGTGCTGCTGCTGCTCGGCGTGCCGGTGGCCTACGCACTGGCCGCGGCCGCGCTGGCCACCCTGCTCTACCTGGACATCCCCAGCATCGTGCTGGTGCAGCAGATCTCGGCCGGCACCGGCTCGGCCTCGCTGATCGCCATTCCATTGTTCATCTTCGCCGGCGAAATCATGATGCGCGGCGGCATCTCCGAGCGCCTGATCGCACTGGCGTCCTCGCTGGTCGGCCGCATGCGCGGTGGCCTGGGCCAGGTGTCGATCCTGTCCTCGCTGTTTTTCGGCGGTGTATCCGGTTCGGCCATCGCCGATGTCTCGGCGGTCGGCGGCACGATGATTCCGCAGATGGTCAAGCGCGGCTATGACCGTGACTTCGCGGTCAACGTCAGCATCACCGCCGCACTGGTGGCGCTGCTCGTGCCGCCCTCGCACAACCTGATCCTGTTCTCGGCCGCTGCAGGTGGTGGCCTGTCCATCGCTGATCTGTTCGCTGCGGGCATCGTGCCGGCACTGCTGATGACCGTCGCCCTGATGCTGACCGGCTACGCCGTGGCACGCCGCCGCGGCTATGGCGTGGAAATCTTCCCGGGCTGGCGCGCGGTGCTGCTGCGCGTGATCTCCGCCCTGCCCGGCCTGGGCCTGGTGGCGCTGATCTTTGTCGGTATCCGTGCCGGCATCTTCACCGCGGTGGAGAGCGCGGCCATCGCCGTGGTCTACGCCCTGCTGGTGACCACCGTGCTGTACCGGCAGCTGCGCTGGCGCGAATTCTTCGACACGGTCATCCATGCCGCGCGCAGCACCGGCGTCATCCTGTTCGTCATCGCCACCGCCGCGGTGTTCGGCTGGCTGCTGGCCTACCTGCAGGTGCCGACCGCCGCGGTGGACTTCCTGCAGTCGTTCGCGCACAGCCAGTTCATGGTGCTGCTGATGATCGTGGTGATGCTGCTGCTGCTGGGCACCTTCATGGACCTGGCGCCGATGATCCTGATCTGCACGCCGATCTTCCTGCCGGTGGCCAAGGCCTATGGCATCGATCCGATCCACTTCGGCCTGGTGCTGGTGTTGACCGGTGGCCTCGGCCTGGTGACGCCGCCGGTGGGCTCGGTGCTGTTCATCGGTACGTCGATCGGCAAGATCACCGTCGGCCAGAGCATGCGCACCATCTGGCCGTTCTGGTTCGCCGCGCTGGCGGTGCTGCTGATCGTCACCTTCTTCCCGCAGCTGTCGCTGTGGCTGCCGGCCGCGCTGCGCGCATGATCCGGCGTCGCGCGCTGCCGTTGCTGCTGGGTGTGGGCATGGCCGCCACCGCGGCCCATGCCGCGCCGCCAGCGGCAACGCCTGCAATTCCGGTGGGCCGCTTCAACGACGGGGTGAACCACTGGCGCAGCGGCCATGCGGACGGTTACGCACGGCTGGAACCGCAGCAGTACCGGGAGATCGCCGACAACCTGCTGTTGCTGCAACGCCGCTCCGGCGGCTGGCCGGTCAACCAGGACCCGCTGCGGGTGCTGGACGCCGCCGCGCGCGAGGCCACCCGCGCGGCCCAGGATGAGCCCGGCGGCAGCTTCGACAACCGCACCACCTATACCCAGGTCGATTACCTCGCCGAAGCCTTCGCCCGCAGCAACGACCGCCGCTATCGCGATGCCGCACTGCACGGACTCGATTTCATCCTCGACCAGCAGATCCGCAGTTGTGGCGGCTGGCCACATTCGGTGCCGGCGCGCACCGATTACCACGACCGCATCACCTTCGCCGACGACGTCACCAGCGGCGTGCTGACCACCCTGCGCCAAGTGCAGGACGCACCACGCTTTGCCTTCGTCGATGCCGCGCGCCGCACGCGGGTGGCTACGGCGGTGCAGCGCGGCGATGCCTGCCTGCTGCGACTGCAGGTACGCCAGCACGGCCAGCCGACGCTCTGGGCCGGCCAGTACGATGTCACCACGCTGCAGCCGGCACCCGGCCGCAGATTCGAACTGGCCGCGCTGGTGACCGACGAAAGCGTGGGCGTGGTGCGTTACCTGATGTCCATCCCCGATCCGTCGCCGCAGACGGTGCAGGCCATCGAGGGCGCGCTGGCGTGGTTCCAGGCCAACGCGCTGCACGGCCTGCGCCTGCAGACCGTCGACGCACCGGCCGAACAGTTCGCCCACCACCGCAGCACCGTCGATCGCCGCCTGTTGGCCGACCCGGCCGCACCGCTGCTGTGGGGCCGCTTCCACGATCTGGCCGACAACAGCGTGGTGCTGGCCAACCGCCAGGGGGAACGCCTGCAGAACTACGAACAGGTCGGCCGCGAGCGGCGCACCGGCTACCACTGGTATGGCACCTGGCCGCAGGCCCTGCTCGACCGCGACGCGCCCGCCTGGCGTGCGCGCATTGGCCGCCCTGCCCCCTGACTTTGAAACTGCACCCGCACCACGGAGGAACCCGATGCTGTCGCGCACCGCTCTGAAGTCCCTGCTTGCCGCCACCCTGCTGCTGGCCGTGCCCGCCCTCGCGCAAGCGCAGGCGCAGGCCCCCGCCACGTCGTGGAAGCGTGGCATCGAGAACCAGCGCCAGGCCGACCTGGGCGACGGCACCTTCCTCAACCCGGTATTTGCCGGTGACCGCCCCGATCCCTCGGTGCTGAAGGACGGCCAGGACTACTACCTCACCCTGTCCTCGTTCGACGCCTACCCCGGCCTGCCGATCTGGCATTCGCGCGACCTGGTGAACTGGCAGCCGCTGGGCCATGCGATCACGAAGAACGTGGGCGCGATCTGGGCGCCGGACATCGTCAAGCACGAGGGTCGCTACTACATCTATTTCCCGGCCCGCACCGGCGACAGCCGCAGCAACTTCGTGGTCTGGGCCGACAGCATCAAGGGGCCGTGGAGCGAGCCGATCGACATCGGCCTGGGCGGCTACATCGACCCCGGCCACGCCGTGGGCGAGGACGGCAAGCGCTACCTGTTCCTCAGCGGCGGCGACTACGTGCAGCTGGCCGACGACGGCCTGAGCGTGGTCGGTACGCCGAAGCACGTCTACGACGGCTGGAAGTACCCACAGAGCTGGGACGTGGAGGCCTATGCGCAGGAAGGCCCGAAGATCCACGTCCGCGATGGCTGGTACTACATGACCACCGCCGTGGGCGGCACCGCCGGCCCGCCGACCGGGCACATGGTGATCACCGCGCGCTCGCGCTCGATCCATGGGCCGTGGGTGAACGCGCCCAACAACCCGATCATGCGCACCCAGTCGGCCGCCGAGCCGTGGTGGTCACGCGGCCATGCCACGGTGATCGAAGGCACCGACGGGCGCTGGTGGATGATGTACCACGGCTACGAGAACGGGTACTGGACGCTTGGCCGGCAGGCCCTGCTGGAGCCGATCGAATGGACCGCCGATGGCTGGTTCGTGGCCAAGGGCGGCGACCTCGGCCAGCCGCTGCGCAAGCCGTCCGGTGAATCGGTGGGCGCGCATGGCATGGCCCTGTCCGACGACTTCCGCGGCAAGGCGCTCGGCCCGCAGTGGTCGTTCTTCAACCCGGCCCAGGACGAGTACCGGCGGCTGGGCTTCAGTGGCCAGGGGCTGGTGCTGCAGGGCAAGGGCGAGACCCCGCGCGACAGCTCGCCGCTGACCGCCATCGCCGGCGACAAGGCCTACCAGTTCGAGGTGGAGATGGACATTGCCCCGGGCGCGGTGGGCGGCGCCCTGCTGTTCTACAGCGACCGCCTGTACGTGGGCGTGGGCAGCAACGGCGAGAAGTTCATCATGCACCGCTACGGCGAGGAGCGCCCTACCCGCTTGGCGGCCAGCGCAAAGGGCGGCAAGCTGTGGCTGCGGGTGACCAACAACCGCCACATCGTGACGATCCACTCCAGCACCGATGGCCAGCGCTGGGAGAAGTACCCGGTTCAGATGGAAGTGTCCGGTTACCATCACAATGTGGCTGGCAAGTTCCTGGCACTGAAACCGGCGCTGTATGCGGCCGGCGACGGTGCGGTAACCTTCCGCAGCTTCCGCTATCGCGCGCTGGACTGAGCGCGCGCTGGAATCCCCAGACTTACCGGGTTCACTACATGTCAGTGCGCAACAAGAACGATGCCGCCACGCCGGCATTGGCGAAGGGCAAGGCCGCCACGATCAACGACATCGCGCGACTGTCGGGAGTATCGAAGAAAACGGTTTCACGGATCATCAACAACTCGCCCCTGGTGCGCAAGGACACGCGCGACAAGGTCGAGGCGCTGATGCGCGAGGTCGGCTACACGCCTGATCCGCTGGCCCGTGGCCTGGCCTTCCGCCGCTCCTTCCTGATCGGCATGGTCTACGACAACCCGACCGCCCAGTACATCGTGGACATGCAGTACGGCGCGCTGGACGCGCTGCGCGGTTCCAGCTTCGAACTGGTGGTGCACCCCTGCGACAGCCGCAGCCCGGGCTACATCGACGGCGTGCGCCGCTTCGTGCAGCAGCAGAAGCTGCACGGGGTGATCCTGGTGCCGCGTGCCTCCGAAGACCAGGCGCTGGCCGACATGCTGGATGAGATCGGCTGCCGCTTCACCCGCGTGGCCGCGCTGCCGCTGGATGAAACCTCGCAGATGGTGGTCACCCACGACCGCGACGGTGCGGCTGAAGCGGCCGATTACCTGCTTTCGCTGGGCCACCGCGAGATCGCCCTGGTGACCGGCCCCAGCGCCTACCGTTCGGCGCACGAGCGCACCGCTGGCTTCATCGACGCGCTGGCCCAGCGCGGCATCGAGCTGCCGAAGGACCGCATCATCGAGGCCGGCTACACCTTCGAATCGGGCGTGGCCGCCGCCGAGAAGCTGCTGCTGGGCAAGCGCCGGCCGACCGCCATTTTCACCGGCAACGATGAAATGGCCGCCGGCATCTACAAGGTGGCGCTGCGTGCGGGCATCAACATCCCGCGCCAGCTGTCCATCGTCGGCTACGACGACAGCCCGCTGGCCTCGCGCCTGTGGCCGTCGCTGACCTCGGTGCGCCGCCATACCCGCGATACCGGCCGCACCGCCGCGGCGATGCTGATCCAGCCCGACAGCCAAGCCGCGCTGCAGATCGCCAGCGTGCGCCCGCACCTGATCGTCCGCGACTCCTGCCAGCCGCCAGAGGACTGAAGCCTGCGGCATCAGTCCTGTAGGTCGCGACACCTTCAGGCCTCAATCCGGCAGGTCACGACCGTTGGTCGTGACACTTCACCTGCTTACCCCATCCACCCCGCCCGCCCAGCCACCGCTATCGTGCGGCGCAAAATGACACCGGTTACCAGCGTCGCTAGAATCGACCACGAACCGCGCCGGGGCCGAACCCTTCGGCCCGCCCCCTGCTCTGGAGAAGCCATGTACTGCAAGACCCACTACGCCACCCATCCCGACGCCATCAAGGGCGCCAGCAACGACCAGCTGCGCGAGCTGTACCTGCTCGACGGCCTGTTCAATGCCGGCCAGGTGACCCTGAAGTACACCCACTACGAGCGCTTCGTGCTCGGCGGCGCCGCTCCGGTCGATGCCCCGCTGGCGCTGCCGGCGCAGACCGAACCGGCCTCGGCGGCCGGTCATCCGTTCCTGGAGCGCCGCGAGCTGGGCGTGATCAACGTCGGCAGCGGCACTGGTACGGTCACCGTCGACGGCACCGTCTACACGCTGGGGCCGAAGGACGGCCTGTACGTGGCGATGGGCAGCAAGGACGTCGTGTTCGCTTCGCAGGACGCCGCCAACCCGGCGCAGTTCTACCTGGCCTCGACCCCGGCCCACGCGCGCTTCGAAACCAAGCAGCTGTCGATCAAGGATGCCGTGGCGCTGGACCGCGGCGCGCTGGAAACCAGCAACGAGCGCACCATCTACCAGTACATCGTGCCGGCCACCTGCCAGTCCTCGCAGCTGCTGCTGGGCCTGACCGTGCTCAAGCCGGGCAGCGTCTGGAACACCATGCCGCCGCACCTGCACGACCGCCGCAGCGAGGTCTATTTCTACTTCGACCTTGGCGCCAACGACCGCGTCTACCACTTCATGGGCGAACCGGACGCGCAGCGCCACATCGTCATGCAGAACAACGAAGCGGTGGTGTCGCCGCCGTGGTCGATCCACATGGGTGCCGGCACCAGCAACTACGCCTTCATCTGGGCGATGGGCGGCGAGAACCTGGATTACACCGACATGCACGTGCTGGACATCTGCCAGCTCAAGTAAGCCCTGCCAGGCCGCCGCGCACCGCGTGCCGGCGGCTGCCGCCGCTTCCCCCGCTCACCTCTACCAAGGAACGCATACGCAATGGCTAATCCCTTCAGCCTGGAAGGCAAGGTCGCTCTGGTAACCGGTGGTAATACCGGCCTGGGCCAGGGCATCGCCGTGGCACTGGCTGCCGCTGGCGCCGACGTCGCCGTGGCAGGCATCGCCCCGCCCACCGAAACCATCGAAAAGATCACCGCGCTGGGCCGCCGCTGCCTGGCCATCGAAGCCAACCTGATCAGCATCGAGCCGGTGGCGCGCGTGGTGCGCGAGACCATCGAAGGCCTGGGCGGGCTGGATATCCTGGTCAACAACGCCGGCCTGATCCGCCGCGCCGATGCGGTGGACTTCAGCGAGCAGGACTGGGACGACGTGATGAACGTCAACATCAAGTCTGCGTTCTTCATCTCGCAGGCGGCCGGCCGCCACTTCATCGAACAGGGCCACGGCAAGATCATCAACATCGCGTCGATGCTGTCGTTCCAGGGCGGCGTCCGCGTGCCGTCGTACACCGCCAGCAAGAGCGGCATCGCCGGCATCACCCGCCTGCTGGCCAACGAGTGGGCAGGCAAGGGCGTGAACATCAACGCCATCGCGCCGGGCTACATGGCCACCGACAACACGGCCGCCCTGCGTGCCGACGCGGACCGCAACAAGGCGATTCTCGAGCGCATTCCGGCAGGCCGCTGGGGCAACCCGGAGGACCTGGCCGGCGCGGCGGTGTTCCTGGCGTCGTCGGCGTCGGATTACATCAATGGTGCCGTTCTGCCAGTCGATGGTGGCTGGCTGGCGCGCTGAGGCACGTATCTGTAGCGCCGAGCCCATGCTCGGCTGTCGCGCTCTGATCGAAAATCAGCCGAGCATCGCTCGGCTCTACAGGAGTGCCGCGATGCGAAGGCTGTTGCTGCTGTTGCTGCTCACGTGCACCACCGCGCAGGCGGCGCCGGTGCGTCTGTTCATCGCGGGCGATTCCACCGCCGCCGAGTACGGGCCGGAGCGTGCGCCACAGGCGGGCTGGGGCCAGGCGCTGCAGAGCTACCTGGACCCGGCACGCTTCGAAGTACACAACCACGCCAAGGGCGGGCGCAGCACGCGCAGCTTCATCGACGAAGGGCGCCTGGAGGCGATCGCCAGCGAGCTGCGCCGCGGCGACGTGCTGCTGATCCAGTTCGGCCACAACGATGCGAAGTTCGAAGACCGCACGCGTTACACCGATCCGGACAGCGACTACCCGCGCCTGCTGATGCGCTATGTGCAGGTGGCGCGCGACACGGGCGCCACGCCGGTGCTGGTCACGCCAGTGGCGCGGCTGCTGTACGACTTCGGCTCACTGCTGGATACGCACGCGCGCTACACGCTGGCGATGCGGCAGCTGGCGGCGCGCGAGCACGTCGCGCTGATCGAGCTCAACGACCGCAGCACGCGCTGGATCCGTGCGCTGGGCGAGCAGGGTGCGCGGCCGTACTTCCTGTTCGTGCCCGAGCAGAACAAGGCCGACGGCACTCATTTCAGTGTGGCCGGTGCCAATGCGGTGGCCTGCCTGGTGCTGCGCGAGGCGGTGCCGCTGCTGCCCGCGCTGAAACCGGCACTGGTGCGTGACATCGATTGCGATGTGATGGGCGCAGGGCAGGGTGCCGATGCGCAGCGACCCTCGCAGGTGCTGCATGAAGACACGGTTGCACGCGTGCAGTCCGGCCCGCATGGCGGCGCCGGTCCGACCACCGCGTACCCGTTTTTTGCCGACGCGACGGACCTTCCGTTCGTGCTGCGCAAGCGCGTGCTGCACAAGGGCGCCGGCATCGGCCTGCACCCGCAACACAAGGATGAGATCTACTACATCGTGAGCGGGCAGGGCAGTTACGTGCTGGATGGCAAGCAGCACGACGTGCGCGCGGGCCACGCGCTGCTGACCCGCACGGGCAGCACGCACGCGCTGCAGCAGGTGGGTGAGGAGGACCTGGTGGTGCTGCTGGCGTACCCGCGGTGATCGAAACGCAGCCGAGCATGGGCTCGGCTCTACAGAACAGCGCCGCTTGGTAGAGTCGAGCCTACGCTCGACTTGGCTCTACAACGGCTCCGGGCCGAAATGCTTCAGACCCAGCCGCGCCAGGTCTTCCGGCCGCGCGAAATAGGCTTCGTCGAAGGCGTGCAGGGCGGCCTGCTCCTGTTCGGTCATCGCGCCGTACAGGTCGTGCAGCTGCGTGATCGCCGGGTCGTCCTCCAGCCGGTCCAGCAGCCCGCGCATGCCGGCCAGGATCGCGTGGGTCTGCACCGCGCCCATCGCCTGCAGCGCACGCAGCGCCAGCTGGCAGGTCGGGTCGCCCCAATTGCACAGGAACTGCATGAAGCCGCCATTGTTGATGTCCGCTTCCATGCGCCACAGCGCCACCAGCTGCTGGTCTTCGTCGGACAGCGCATCCAGCGTCCACGCGGCCGCCTTCAGACGCGCCAGCGCGGCCTCGTAGCGGTCATCCCACACCTGGCTGGGGATATCGACCACGCCTGCCTCACGCGGCGGCAGCAGGGCGGGCCAGTTCACGCCGAGACCATTGGCGGTGGCAACCCAGTGCGCACGCTGTTCAGCCGTGGCTTGGAACAGCGCGGGCGCCCAGCGCAGTGGCTGGCGGGTGCGGCGGCCATCGGCCAGGATCAGCAGGATGAAGTCGTCGTTGAAGGCGACGTCGGTTACGCGCAGCGACGCAAATGCATCAGTCATGCCGTGCAGGATACCCGCGCGGCAGCGCGTATCACACGTCGCCGCCGTCCGCCCAACCCTCACCCGTACCCGCCTGGAATACGCGATCGTTGGCCTGCACGTCACCGGCGGGCAGGTGCGCCTGGTCGGCCAGCGCAGCATAGATCGGGGTGAAGTCCGGCGACGTCGCCTGCATCAGCTGTTCGAAGCTGTCGATGACGAAGTAGGTCTTCTGGAAGGTGTCGATGCGGTACTTCGTGCGCATGATCCGCTGGAGGTCGAAGCCAATGCGGTTGGGCGCGGTCGATTCCAGCGAGTACAGCGATTCGCCCTTGGACGAGACGATGCCGGCGCCATAGATGCGCAGGCCGTCGGCGGTGTCGATCAGGCCGAACTCCACCGTGTACCAGTACAGGCGGGTCAGGTTCTGCAGTGCATCCGGGCCGATCGCATGGGCTTTGACGCCGCCGCGGCCGTAGGCCTCCATGAAGTCGGCGAACACCGGGTTCATCAGCAGCGGCACATGGCCGAACAGGTCGTGGAACAGGTCCGGTTCGGCGATGTAGTCGATCTGGTCCGGGCGGCGGATCCACCAGGTCACCGGGAAGCGGCGGTTGGCCAGGTGGTCGAAGAAATCCAGTTCCGGCAGCAGGCCTTCCACGCCCACCAGGGTCCAGCCGGTGGCCGCGCCCAGCACTTCGTTGAGCTGGTCGAAGCGCGGGATCATGTGCGCGTTCATGCCCATCTCGTCCTGCGCGTCGAGGAATTCCTGGCAGGCGCGGCCGACCAGCAGTTCGCGCTGGCGCTGGTACAGCGTGCTCCAGGTGGCGTGGTCGTCGCCGGTATAGGTCTCCCACGGCTGCTCGACGAGCGCGGTGGTGTACACCGGCACGTAGCCCTTGTCGGTCTGCTGGTGTTCGACGCGGCGGGGCTGGGCGAGGTCCATGGGGCACTCCTTGAAGGGATACCGGTGATGCTAGGGCAGGGCGCGCGCAACAGGGTTGCAAAAGTTGCGCGTAACAGGCCTTGTGGCGCAATATCCTTGCGTACTCACCGTGTTGCGGGGCAGCAATGGCCGGAGAAGTCCAGTTCGATCGCACGGATATACGCCTGTTGGCCGAGATCCAGCGTGATGGTCGCGCCACCAACGCGGAGTTGGCGACGCGGGTGAACCTGTCGCCGTCGGCCTGCCTGCGGCGCCTGCAGCGGTTGGAAAGCGAAGGGGTGATCGTCGGTTACGGCGCGCGCCTGGAGCCGCGCCAGCTGCGCCTGGGCCTGCAGGCCTTCGTCCGCGTGCAGCTGGAAAAGCACGACCAGGCCGCCATCGGCCACTTCGTGGACAGCGTGCAGGGCTGGGATGAGGTGGTGGCCTGCCACGCCCTGACCGGCGACATGGACTACCTGCTGCACGTCTACGTGCGCGACCTGGAACACTTCTCGCGCTTCCTGCTGGACAAGCTGCTCAACGCCGGCGGCGTGGCCGACGCTAATTCCAGCTTCGTGCTGCGCACGGTGAAGGGCTTCCAGGCGCTGCCGCTGTCGCAGCTGGAATGAACGGCCGCCGCGATTTGACGGCGCCGGGCGGGTAGCCGAGCATCACCGCCCTGCGCGCGCCGCAGCGTTCCCTTCCGGTTCCAAGCATGTCCGAACTCCAGCACCCGGTGCTTACCACCACCTTCCTGCCGCTGCAGCGCAAGTCGCTGGCGCGCTTCATCGCCCATGGCACGCCGCCGCAGACCGTGCTGGAACAGGCTGGGTTGATGGCTGCGCAGCTGTGCCGCGCGCGCCTGCACACACCAGCGGAAATCGAGCGTCTGCTGCACGAGGCCTGCGCGCTGTTTGCCAGCCATGACGGCGCGGCCGCGCAGCTCGCCGGCGCCGGCGGTGGTGGCCAGCCGGAACTCGATGCCTGGCTGGCCGCGCTGGCCGCTCATGGCGTGCTGCTGGCTCCGGCAGAGATCCTGCAGGACTTCATCGTGCAGTCGCCCAGCGGGTACCCCGGCCTGGCCCTGCAGCAGGCCTGCCAGGAAACACTGGCCGAACATGAGATCCGCTTCCCGGCCGCCTTCGCCAGCGACGACGAGGACGATGACCAGGACGAGGCTGTTGCCAGCGACGCGCGTGCAGTCGAGCACCATGGCCTGTACACCTCCGAGCAGGCCCGCGTGCTGCGCGCGATCGCGGCCAACCCGGATGAACTGATCGACCTCGATGGCTACGCCGGTACCGGCAAAGGCCATCTGGTGCTGGCGCTGATGGACGCGCGCCCGGGCCGCTACACCTACATCGCGCCGTCGCGCGGCCAGGTCGAAGCGTTCCGCGCCCGCGTGCCGGCCAGCACGGCGGTGCGCCTGCTGACCCAGATCGAGTTCGCCAACCGCGTGGCCCAGCACGCCGCGCGCAGTGGCCAGACCGGCGGTTTCATCGCCAGCTACCGGCGCAGCACCCGCACCCCGCGCGAGATCGCCGGCCGCATCGGCCTGCAGGGCATCGGCGGGCGCAGCCCGGAGCAGGTGCTGCTGACCGCCTTCGAGGCCATCAACCGCTGGTGCGCCTCGTCCGCACCGCGCATGGCATTCCAGCATTTCGACCGTTCGGTGCCGGCCGCGATGCTCGACGTGACGCCCTACCTGGCCGCGGCCGAGCACGTCTGGCGCAGCATGTTCGATGCCGAGCTGCAGCGCGGCACACTGCTGAGCCTCAGCCCCGCGCACATCGGCAAATGGCTGGCGCTGCGCGGCGTCACCCCGCCACAGGACATGGGCATGCTGCTGGTGGACGAGGCGCACGACCTGAGCCCGTCATGGAAGCAGCTGCTGGCCGGCCACGCCCCGGGCGTGGTCAGCCTCGGCGATCCGCACCAGTGCCTGTCTGGCACCGTGCCGCGCTGGGCCGCATCGAAGGTGCTGGAAATGCACCAGTCGGTGCGCCAGGGCAACCAGGTCGATGGCTTGGTCAACCAAGCGCTGGCGCTGGACGGCCTGGGCCAGGACAGCGGTCCGTTCGTCGGTGCCGCCGACCGCGCCACCGGCGTGCTGCATTACCGCGACTGGTCGCAGGTGCCAGGCAAAGGCCTGCGCATCCACGGCAACGTCGCCGATCTGGCGCTGGATGCCGCACAGCTGCACGCGCACGGGTTGCGGCCCTACCTGCACCCGGCGTCGCTGCGCGCGCTGCGCAGCGCGTTGCAGGGGACGCTGGATGCATGGCGCCGTCGCGACAGCGGGTCGAACCAGATGCAGGAGCGTTTCCTGTCCAAGCAGGCCGGCGAAGGGCAGGGCGCACTGCAGGCATTGTTCGCCTCGGCCGAGCGCGTGCAGTCACTGCTGCAGGCACTGGATGACCAGGACACGCCCGCCGATGGGCGCGTGGTGCTTTGCCTGGCCGAACATGCGAAAAACCTGCAGTTCGACGTGGTCTCGCTGTCGCCGGGGTGCTTCAGTCCGGGGCAGGGCGTGCGCATCTGGCACAACCCGGTGCGCGCGGTGTACCTGGCGTTGACCCGCGCGCGCCGCCAGCTGCACGTGCCGGCCGATGGCATGGAACAGCTGCAGCACACCGCGGCGCTGCAGGAACAGGCACGGCAGGCCCGCCGGCGCGAGCGGCAGCAGGCCAGCGGTTACCGGCCTGCGCGCTAGGACACGATTACGCGCCGCTCAGCAGCGGCGCGCCGGGGTGATCAGCACTTTTCCTTGCGGCCCATCAGCTTGCCCAGGCGCGACGGCTCATCGCACTTCGGCACCACCGGTGCGGCCGGTGCCAATACAGCGGCACGTGCCTTCTGCATCTGCTGGATCTTCGCGCGGATCTGCGGCATCGCCGCCATCGCGGCCTTCTCGCCCTCGAGAATCGCGGTGCCGCGCTGGCTGAAATCGGCAGCGCCGATGTCCAGCACCTTCGGCCGGATGACGATGTCGGCGCGTGCCAGTTCCTGCTCGCCCAGGCGCTGGCCCATGATCGAGATCGACTGGTTGACGATGCCCAGCATGCCGGTCGGCGCCTTGCCGCTGGCCTTGCTGGAGATGTCCACGGCGATGACGAACTCGGCGCCCAGCTGGCGCGCGGCATCGACCGGCACCGGGCTGACCACGCCGCCGTCGATGTAGTTGCGGCCACCGATCTTCACCGGCTCGAACACACCGGGGATGCTGCTGGAGGCGCGCACGGCCTGGCCGACGTTGCCGCGCACGAAGATCGCGCGCTCGCCGGTTTCCAGCTGGGTGGCGACCGCGGCGAACGGTTTCTTCAGCTTCTCGGCCGGGCGGTTGGCCACCTGCTCGTTGACGTAGTCCTGCAGCTTCTGGCCCTGCACCAGGCCGCCGGAGAACAGGCGCACGTCACGGATGCTGGCTTCATCGAGCGCCACCGCCTTGCTCTGCATCTGGAACGCGTCCATGCCGCTGGCATACAGCGCGCCGACCACGCTGCCGGCGCTGGTGCCCGACACCACCACCGGCTCGAACCCGTTGGCTTCCAGCATCTTGATCACGCCGATGTGGGCAAAGCCCTTGGCCGCGCCACCACCGAGGGCGATGCCGATCTTGATCGGCTTGGCCTGCGGTAGCAGGGTCGGCTGCGGCGGCGGAGTGGGGCGGACCTCTTCGCCACCGCAACCGGCCAGCAGGCCGAGCAGGGCGACGGACAGCAGCACGCGGGGGCGGAACAGGCTCATCGGCAATGCGCTCGGGGCGCCGGATTCAGGAAAGGGCGCCAGCATACCGAAGGATGCAAAATCCATGGGTAGCGCCGGGCCATGCCCGGCGGATGGTTCAGGTGCCGCTGTGCTCGCCGGGCATGGCCCGGCGCTACCGTGCAGGGTCAGAACCGGTTGTCGCCGCCCAGCGTGCGGCCCAGGCCGCCCAGGATCGAGCCCTCGCCACGGCTCTGACCGCCACCCTGCGGCGCGGCCATCCACATGCGCCCGGCGAGGCGCGAGAACGGCAGCGACTGCAGCCAGACCTTGCCCGGCCCGGTCAGGGTGGCCAGGAACACGCCCTCGCCACCGAACAGCATGCTCTTGATGCCGCTGACCCGGCGCACGTCCATCTCCACCGTCGGGTGGTAGGCCACCACGCAGCCGGTATCGACGTCCAGGCGCTCGCCGGCAGCCAGTTCGCGCTCGATCACGCAGCCGCCGGCATGGATGAAGACCCAGCCGTCGCCTTCCAGCTTCTGCATGACGAAGCCTTCGCCGCCGAACAGGCCGGTCATGATCCTGCGCTGGAACTGCACGCCGATGCGCACGCCGCGCGCGCCGGCCAGGAAGCTGTCCTTCTGGCAGATCAGGCGTCCGCCGTGCTGGTCCAGCTTCATCGGTAGCACCGTGCCGGGGTAGGGCGCGGCGAAGGCGACCTTGCCGCGGCCGGTGCCGGTCTGGGTGTAGACGGTGGCGAACAGGCTTTCGCCGGTCACTACGCGGCGGCCGGCGGCCATCACCTTGCCCATGAAACCGCTGCTGGCCTGCGAGCCGTCGCCGAACACGGTGTCCATCTGCACCATGGATTCCTTGAACATCAGCGCGCCGGCTTCGGCGATCGCGCTTTCACCTGGGTCCAGGCCGATTTCCACGAACTGCATTTCATGGCCGACGATGCGGAAATCGATCGGATCGCCGTGGCCGCCGCTGCTGCTGACGGTTTCAGTCGCGGCCGGTGCGGCAGCGGGCAGGACCGGCGATGCACGGCCGGGTGCGGCAGGTGCCGCAGACCCCTGCAGGACGCTGATTTCGGACACGGGTGTCCACCCTTCCATGCCCTGGCGCCAGGCCAGCGCGTGCGGGTTGGCCTGCGCAAATTGGCGCGCAGCGTCCTCGTCGAGCGGGCCGATCCGCTCGGCCTGGCCGGCGGCATGGAAGTACCACTGGGTCATCGCAGCAGCTCTGTGGCAAGGGGAGACACAGAGTCTAGCGGCCCGCCGGGGGCACTGCCGGTGAGGGGCCATGAACGATCGGCATTTGCGGCGTAGGTGCTGTATTGCAACAATTATCTGGTAGCGCCGTTTCACCACCCCTCCAAACACAGCCTACCGCCATGTCTCCGACCCGCACTTTCCGTGGCCGCACTCCGGTCGCGCGTCCCCTCGTTGCCGCTCTTTCCGCCCTGCTGCCGCTCGTAGCAGCCGCCCAGGAAACCCCTGCTGCCAAGGATCCGGTTGCCCTCGATGCCCTCCAGGTCACCGCGCAGCGCCGCGTCGAGAACGCCAAGGACGTGCCGGTCGCGATCACCGCGATCCAGGGCGAGAAGCTGGATGTGCTCGGCTCCGCCGGCGACGACATCCGCTTCCTGTCCGCGCGCGTGCCCAGCCTGAACATCGAATCGTCGTACGGCCGTGCCTTCCCGCGCTTCTACATCCGCGGCCTGGGCAACACCGACTTCGATCTCAACGCTTCGCAGCCGGTGTCGCTGGTGTACGACGACGTGGTGCAGGAAAGCCCGCTGCTGAAGGGCTTCCCGCTGTTCGACCTGGCTGGCGTGGAAGTGCTGCGTGGCCCGCAGGGCACGCTGTTCGGCCGCAATACCCCGGCCGGCGTGGTGAAGTTCGATTCGGCCCGTCCGTCGCAGGACGCCGATGGCTACGTGAAGATGTCCTACGGCACGTATGACACCTGGAACGTGCAGGGCGCCTACGGCGGCCCGCTGACCAGCCGCTGGTCGGCGCGCGTGTCGGCGCTGTACCAGCGCCGCGAGAACTACGTCGACAACACCGTCGCCAACGCGCCGAGCTCGGGCTTCGAAGGCTATGACGAAGCCGCTGGCCGCGTGCAGTTCCTGTACGAAGGTGACGACGTCGAAGCGCTGTTCAACCTGCACAAGCGCAAGCTCAACGGCACCGCCCGTCTGTTCCGCGCCAACATCATCCAGAAGGGCAGCAACGCGCTGGTCGAGAACTTCGACCGCGACAAGGTCTCCACCGATGGCCTGAACTTCTCCAACCTGGAAACCTGGGGCGGCAGCGCACGCATCAAGTGGGACCTGGGCCGCGTCACCCTGCACTCGATCACCGGCTATGAAACCGCCGAATCGCTGAACCACGGCGACGTCGATGGTGGCTACGGTGCGGCCTTCCTGGGCGCCGGCAATTCCGGCCCGGGCCTGATTCCGTTCCCGTCCGAATCGGCTGACGGCCTGCCGCACCACCGCCAGTGGACGCAGGAGTTCCGCGTCGAATCCAACGAGTGGGGCCGCTTCGACTGGCAGGCCGGTGTCTTCTACTTCGATGAAGACGTGACCATCGACAGCTTCAACTACGACTCGCTGACCCCGGGCAACCCGCAGACCGGCCACGCCGTGCAGAGCCAGCGCAACAAGGCCTGGGCCGCGTTCGCCTCGGGCGACCTGGACGTGACCGACCGCTTCAAGCTGCGTGCCGGCGTGCGTTACACCCAGGACAAGAAGGACTTCACCGCCAGCGTGCTGCAGGCCGTGCCGGGCGGTACGCCGGTCAGCGGCCCATACCTGGCCAACAGCGATGTCGACGACGTCAGCTGGGACCTGAGCGGCGTCTACCAGATCACCGACAACATCAACGCCTATGCCCGCGTGGCCAAGGGCTTCCGTGCACCGTCGATCCAGGGCCGCCTGGCCTTCGGCGGCGTCACCCAGGCCGATTCGGAGAAGGTGATCTCGTATGAAGCCGGCATCAAGGCCGACCTGTTCGACCGTCGCGCACGCCTGGGCTTCAACGTGTTCCGCTACAACGTCGATGGCCAGCAGCTGATCGCCGTCGGTGGCAGCAACAACACCGCCACCCTGCTCAACGCCGACAAGACCATTGGCCAGGGCTTCGAGCTGGACTTCGAGGCGTACCTGACCGACCACGTGCTGATGACCCTGGGCAGCAGCTACAACGACACCGAGATCAAGGACAAGGATCTGGCCGTGGCGATCTGTGGCGGTGGCTGCACCATCACCGACCCGACCACCATCATCAACGGCGGCACCTACGCGCTGGTCAACGGCAACCCGCTGCCGCAGGCGCCGAAGTGGATCCACAACCTGACCCTGCGTGCCGGCTTCCCGGTGAACGATGCCAGCGAGGTCTACGTCTACACCGACTGGGCCTACAAGGGTCCGGTGAACTTCTTCCTGTACGAGTCGCCGGAGTTCCGCAGCCGCAGCTCGCTGGAAGGTGGCCTGCGCGTGGGCTACAACTGGGATTACGGCCAGTACGACGTGGCCGTGTTCGGCCGCAACCTGACCAACCAGACCCGCGTGGTCGGCGCGATCGACTTCAACAACCTGACCGGCTTCCTCAACGAGCCGCGCACGTTCGGCGTCGAGTTCACCGCGAAGTTCTGATGCGGTTGATGCGGTAGCTGTCACCAGAAACGGCGCGGGCAACCGCGCCGTTTCTTTTTACGAGTTTCGTCTCTCTGTGACGTGAGCGAACCTGTGTTTCCTGGCACGTGCAACCCGGATATAGGAATTCAACGAAAAATACGGCGAACTGGCAGCAGTTCGCTAAGAAAGGTGTAGTACTGAAGCGCCGGAATCTCCCGGAATGAGGAGGTAGCGCAATGATCTCCAGGACAGGGGAAACCGTTCTCGCAGCGATCCTTCTGCTTGCCTCACTGCAGGCGCGTGCCGAGGCATCCCCCGCAGCGCTGACAGCCCAGGCAAACCTTGAGGAACAGCGCTTGGAACTGGACAAACGAACGGCGCCGATCACTGATTGCCGATCATTTGATGCGTACGCCAGAACGATGGAGGGGACTGAGGCCTTCCCACTCTACAAGCACAGTCCCTCAGCCCGTGCACGCTTTGTCGGAGCGCTGCAGTTCAACGCGAGGGGACTGGCATCATTTGATTACTCCGATCTCGTCCGCGAACTGGGCGCTGCGGACATCCAGCGTGTTCTCAAACCCTTTGGCTTCCAGCATCTGGTGGCCGTCATGCCTGATGTCAGGGTCAATTCGGAGGAAGACCAGCAGGTTCTGCAGATCCTGGATTCTGCGCGCAGCCTGCGTTGTGGTGTGGGAGAACACTGCAACGAGGCGGACTATCCCGGCTACAAGTGCATCTCGCACGCGACCTGCGAGGAATCGACGGCGCACATATGCACGTCCAACTGCTGATCATGGCCCTGCGGCTCCCACGCACCGTCATGCGTGGGTTTCTTCCGGTCGCCACCATGCTGGCGGTGATCCTGTCCTTTCCCTGTGCCGCCGGCGAATCGCTGGAGGAGGGCCACGCCATCGTGCAGCGAACGTGGGAAAGACTCTCGGGGCCGGATCATGACTGGCGCGAGCGCGGGGCGCAGGTTGATCGTGTATTCGACACCAGTGTCCTGCCTCACACCGGTACGCTGTCCTCGCTGGCTGCATCTGACCTGCGGGTACTGCTGAGGGCGACCCACGCGGCCGCTGTGGCAAGCAAACAGCCGCGCTACTCGACCATTGCACTGCGCGTGGGCCTCGAGCTGCGCAGGCGAGGTGAGCTGCATCCTGCCGATGCACGCGCCGGAGCAGCCATTGCCATGCTGAGCCGTGATGCCACTGCGTTGACGCCCGCATCGCCGTGGCTGGCGGCGTTCAATGGCCGTCCCGTCCCGCGATTTCCCGATGTCATCAGGCCGCTCGAATACTGGACTCCTGGCCCCGATGGCGAGAGCTTCAGCTCGGCTCAGGCCGACCTGGCATCCTTGGACATCATCGTCATCGCGCATCCTGCCTGCGGCTTCACGCGGGCGGCCGCAGAAGCCGCCCGCACAGACCCCGAGCTGATGCGAGTGCTTTCCGGTCCACGCGCCCTGTGGCTGTCGCCGCAGGATGGAACGCTCGATCCGCGCATCTTCAGGGATTGGAACGACCGTCATCCTGACCTGCCGATCCACATTGTGGCCCGTCAGTCCGGCTTTTCAGAGGTCGGCTACTGGGGAACACCCACGTTCTACATCCTGCGCGACGGCGGGGTCGTCGCGCGGGTGGTGGGCTGGCCACGCGGCGGCAACAAGGCGATGCTGACAAAGGCCATCGCCGATGCCGCCGTTCCGCGGCGCAGTCGGTAGCGCCGCGCAACGGCGAGCGCAGCGGCAATGCCTTACAGCGCGCTTTCCGGCCGCACCTTCAGCACCGCTTCCTCGGCCGCGCAGTCGCGGCTGGAATGCAGGCCGGCCTTGCGCGCACCCGCAATCTCCTTGCGCGCGGCCAGCAGATCCTTGTTGAACGCGGCGTTGTCATGCAGGCGCGCCACGGCGGCGGCGCCCATGAAACGCCCTTCGAGGATGTCGCTCTGCCAGTGCACGTTGCACACCAGGCGGCTCTCGCCGTAGTTGCGGCCGCGCGCCTGGATGGCGTCGGCGCGGTCCGGCGCGATCTCCGAGAGAATCAGCGCCCAGGCCCAGCCGATGGAGGTGTGGCCTGACGGATAGGAGCCGTTCTTTCGCAGCCCGACTTCATCGTCGGGCGTGCAGGTCGGCTCGCCGTTGACCATGAACGGACGCGGGCGCTGGTACCGGTTCTTGGCGGCCTTGGTGGCCGCGCTGGCATCGATGCGGCTGCGCTCCAGCAGGCGGTACAGGGCGGGGGTCTTCACCGCGTCGACGTCGATGTCGGCGGCGCAGGAGAACTGGTTGGCGCCGGCCGGAAAGCCGAGTTCGGCATCGCTGGTCGCCTGGCTGAAGCGCGGCGTGCCACGCAGGGCGCGGGCTTCGCGGCTGACCTGCTCATCCAGCGCGAAGCCGGCCGAACCGGCTGCCGGCGGCGCCGGCACCAAGGCGATGCTGGCCGGCACGGCGGCCTTGTCCAGGTAGCCCACCGCCTTGGTGGTGACGTTGGATTCCACCGCGGTCGGTGCGGTGGCGGTGGACGCGCAACCGGCCAGCGACAGGGCGATGGCCAGGCCGAGCAGGGGGCGGGCGGGGAGGGCAGGCAGGGACATGGGCAGGCTCGAGACAGGAAACACAGCAGCCATGATCGCAGCCCCTCCTGCCGCCCGCAGCGTCCATGGGTCATACGGCCAGACCCGGCATGGTGGCTCTGGGCAGTCATTATCCTGCAACAACGGCATCCAACGTCGCCAATCTCCCGAATACGGGCGCAGCGCACGGACTTTCACGCGCGTTCGCCGCCAGCATCAGCCCACAGCCGGGCCGGGGGGATCCGCTGACGAGGGAGAGATGCGATGCGCAGCACCGCAACAGGAAGTACCGCCCTGGCCCTGCTGCTGGGCCTGGCCTGCACCCCGGCGCAGGCCGCCGATGTCTACGGCGTGGCCTTCGTGCACGGCACCGGCGCACAGACCGATGCCACCCAGGACTACTGGCAGCCGGCGATCATCGACACCGTGCGCCAGGGCCTGCCGAACAGCAGCAACTACGTGGTCATCAACTGCGATTTCACCCAGTACATGTGGAAGCCGGAAGCTGCCGGCTGCCTGGCCAACCAGCTGACCAGCTTCATCGACAGCCGCGGCATCACCCAGCTGGTGGTCATCACCCATTCCAACGGCGGCAACGTGGTGCGCTGGATCCTGTCCAACCCCACCTACGACAGCCGCTACCCGAAGATCATCAGCACGGTGCGCAAGGTCACCGCGCTGGCGCCGTCCTCGGCGGGCACGCCGCTGGCCGATGCGGTGCTCAACGGCAACACCTTCGAAACCTCGCTGGGCTGGCTGCTGGGCTACAAGAACGATGCGGTGCGCATGCAGCAGGTCGGCCACATGGCCACCTACAACGCGCAGAACCTGTATGGCACCGCTGGCCGCCCGGCATTGCCCAAGCCCTTCCGCGCGGTGGTCGGCAGCGATGTCGAATCGGCGGTGTGGGACAGCAACAGCTACTGCGGCGGCTACGCGGCCAACGTCGGCCTGGAGTTCACCCAGAACTGGCTGTCGTCCTGTTCGGACGGCTTCCTGGAGTGCAGCAGCCAGAAGGCCGCGGGCACGTTGTGGTTCACCGACAAGGCGCGCACCCAGGGCGCCGAGCCTTTGAGCCACAACCAGAGCCGCCGCGAGTGCTTCGGCCTCGGCACGATCCTGCGCAACGACCTGACCCAGTGAGGGAGATGACCATGAAGATCCATTCCACCCTGCTGGCCGCGGCCGTACTGGCCGTACTGGCCGCACTGGCCGCCGCGCCGGTACATGCCGCGCAGGCGCTGCGTGCCGCCGCTGCCGGTGACCAGGTGCCCGCGTCACTGGTGGCCGCGCCGCTGCCGGCCGATGACAGCGAACGCGTGCCGCTGGCCTTCGCCTGGGCGCTCGACCCGGCGCAGCCGCTGCAGGCACCGGGCGCCTACGCGGCGGTCAGCCGCAGCTACTGGCAACAGGTCGACGCCGCCGAACTGCAACGCGGGCTGGACCTGCCGCTGAGCGCACCGGATGCGGTGATCCAGGTCAGCCCGGGCGCCGGTGCCCGCGCGCTGCCCGCCGACGCCCTGCAGGTACGCGATGCGGCCGGCCGCACCAGCGTCGCGCGCAGCGTCGATGCGCGGCAGCTGCAGGCTGCGGGCATGGCGGTAAACGATGGCAGCAGCATGCTGCGCACCGGTGTCAGCAGCGCAGTGGGCGCCTACCGGCTGCAGAGCGCGCAGGCGCAGGGCCGCTATGTGGTGCAGGTGCTGGAACCCAACAGCCCGGTGCGGCTGGAGGTGCAGGTCAACCAAGCGCAGGTACTGGCCGGCGGCAGCGTGCAGCTGCAGGCACGACTGCTGGAGGATGGTGCCAGTACCGCGAAGCTGGCCACGCGCCGCGGCAGCCTGGGCGGTGAAGCCCTGCTGGTGGCACCGGATGGCCGCAGCTGGCCGCAACGCCTGCTGCGCACCACTGATGGCAGCCTGCGCGCGCAGGTGCGCATTCCGGCGGAGGCCAGCACGGTGCAGGGGCTGTGGGAACTGCAGGTGTTCGCCCAGGCCGACGGCGTGCTGCGCGATGGCAAGGTGGCCTTCGCGGTGGCGCAGCCGACGGCTCGCTTCAGCGGCCAGGCCACGCCCGATGCGGCCAGCCGCCAAGTGAGCCTGCCGCTGCAGGTGGCCGCCGCGGGTCGTTACGAAGCGCGCGGCACGCTGTACGCCACCGGCACCGACGGCCAGCTGAAGCCGGTGGCACAGGCGCATGCGGCGGCGTGGTTCGAAGGTGCCGGCCGTGGCGTGCTGGTGCTGCCGTTCGACCAGGCCGCGCTGCCGGCCGGCTTCGGCGCACCGTATGAGCTGCGTGACCTGCAGCTGCAGGACCAGAGCCGGATGGCGCCGATCGAATCGCGCGCGCTGGCGCTGCGGTTCTGAGCAGAACGTGGCGGGCCGGATACACCGGCCCGCCGCGTTGCATGATGTAGAGCCGAGCCCATGCTCGGCTGTCGATCAACCCGCGTACGCGGTCAAGACCCCATTCTGTTCCACCACGCTGATCGCACCACCAAACACCGCCGACAGCGGCTCGTCGCGCAGCAGTTCCTCGCGGGTGCCATCGGCCAGCACGCGGCCATCGCGCAGCAGCACCACCCGCTCGATCTCGGGAATCACTTCCTCGATGTGGTGGGTGACCAGCACCAGGGTGATGCCCTGCTGGGCCAGCACGCGCATGGTCGCCACCAGCTGCTGCCGCGCCACCAGGTCCAGGCCGGTGGACGGCTCGTCCAGCAGCAACGCCTGCGGCCGGTTGACCAGGGCGCGGGCGATCAGCACGCGGCGGGTCTCGCCGGCCGACAGTTCGGCATACGCACGCTCGCGCAGGGCCAGTGCGCCGGTCATCGCCAGCGTCTCGCCCACCCGTGCCCGCATGTCCGCCGTCACTTCGCGGAACGCCGGCACCACATAGCTGGCGAAGAAGCCCGACAGCACCGCCTGTTCCACGGTCAGGCCCGGCATGTCGGACAGGTTGCTGCTGAGGTCGCCGGTGACGATGCCCAGCTGCGAGCGCAGCCGATCAACCTGCCAGCGGTTCTGCCCCAGCACCTTCACCGCGACCCGCCCGTCGGCCTGGGCCAGCGGGTACAGCTCGCGCGTGATCAGCTTGATGAAGGTCGACTTGCCGCAGCCGTTCGGGCCCAGCAGCGCGGTGTGCTGGCCCTGGGCGACGCGCAGGCTGAGCCCGTGCAGGACCTTCACCTGTCCGCGCACCACGCTGGCCTGGTCCAGTTCGATCAGCGGGGGCAGCGCCCCGGTGGACGGGGCAGTGGTAACGGCATGGGCGCGCGGATCAAGGCTCGACAACTCAGGTCCCCAACTGTGAACGGTGCCACTTCATGACGGTGCACGAACACCGCCGCGAGGGTGCAGTTTGCAACTTAAGCGCCCATCATGTCTGCCATCCCCGCGTCGATCTGGAGTGCCGCCATGCCCGATGCCCTGATCTCCCTGCTTACCGGTGGCGTGCTCGGCCTGGACGGCTGGGCCATGCTGGCGGTGCTGCTGGTGTTCACCCAGCTCACCATCTTCTCGGTCACCTTGTACCTGCACCGCAGCCAGGCCCATCGCGGGGTCGATTTCCATCCAGCGGTCGCGCATGTCTTCCGCTTCTGGCTGTGGCTGACCACCTCGATGATCACCCGCGAGTGGGTGGCCATCCACCGCAAGCACCACGCCAAGGTGGAAACCGAGGACGACCCGCACAGCCCGGTCACCCGCGGCATCGGCAAGGTGTTCTGGCATGGCGTGGAGCTGTACCGCGAAGCCCGCGGCATGCGTGCGGACATCGAACAGTACGGCCGCGGCACGCCGGACGATGCCATCGAGCGCCACCTCTACACGCCGCACGCCACCCTCGGCCCGGTGCTGCTGCTGGTCATCAACAGCGTGTTGTTCGGCCTGCCCGGCGTGGCCCTGTGGGCGATCCAGATGGCCTGGATTCCGTTCTGGGCGGCGGGCGTGGTCAACGGCCTGGGCCACTGGTGGGGCTACCGCAACTACGAGTCGGCCGACACCTCCACCAACCTGACGCCGTGGGCGTTCTGGATCGGTGGCGAGGAACTGCACAACAACCACCATGCTTTCCCCAGTTCGGCGCGCTTTGCGATGCGCCGCTGGGAGTTCGACATCGGCTGGAGCGCGATCCGCCTGCTGCAGGCGCTGCGCCTGGCCAAGGTGCTGCGGGTGGCGCCGGCCATGGACGTGCGCCCGAACATCGCCGTGCCCGATGCCGAGACCCTGAAGGCGCTGCTGTCGCACCGCTTCCAGGCAATGACCGATTACCAGCGCAACGTGTTCATGCCGGCCCTGCGCGAAGAAGCCACACAGGCCGGGGCCAAGCTGCGCCGCCTGCTGCCGCGCCGCCTGCGCCGGGGCCTGGTCAACGATGGCCGCTGGCTGCAGCCGGACAGCCGCGCGCAGCTCAGCGAATGGGTCGCGCAGCGCCCGCGCATCCGCACCCTGGTCGAGTACCGCGCGCGCCTGGCCGCGCTGCTGGAAGCCCGCGGCCATGATGCCGCCGAGCGCCTGCGCCACCTGCAGGCATGGTGCCACGAGGCCGAGGAAAGCGGGATCGCCGCCCTGCAGGCCTACGCCGCACGGTTGAAGGGCTACACCCTGGTGGGCGCATGAGGCAGCTGCTGGTCCCGCTGCTGTGCCTGCTGCCGCTGGCCGCCTCCGCGCAGGTCACCGACACTGCCACCTACCTGCAGCGCATGGACAGCGACGGTGATGGCAAGGTCAGCGAAGCCGAGTACGTGCAGTGGATGCTGTATGCCTTTGACCACATGGACCGCAACGGCGACGGCGTGCTGACCGCCGACGAACTGCCCGGTGGCAAAGGCAGGCCGATCACCCGCGAACAGCAGCGCCAGGTGATCATGCAGCGCTTCCACAAGCAGGATGCCAACGGCGATGGCTACCTGGATGCACGTGAACTTTCTGCGCCGCCGCGCTGAATCTACAGTTCCGCGATCGCCGGTAGCGCCGGGCCATGCCCGGCGGCTTCGCGTGGCCCGGCGTAGAATCAGCCCATGCCTGAACTGCCCGAAGTAGAAACCACCCGCCGCGGCCTGGCGCCGCATCTGGAAGGCCGCCGCGTCCATGGCGTGATCCTGCGCCGCGCCGACCTGCGCTGGCCGATTCCACCGGAAGTGGCCGATCTGCTGCCGGGACAGCGCATCGGCGCGGTGCGCCGGCGGGCCAAGTACCTGCTGCTGGATACCGCCGTGGGCAGCGCCGTGCTGCACCTGGGCATGTCGGGCAGCCTGCGCGTGCTGCCGGGTGACACCCCGCTGCGCACCCACGACCACGTGGACATCAGCCTGGACAACGGCCGCCTGCTGCGTTTCAACGACCCGCGCCGCTTTGGCAGCCTGCTCTGGCAGCCGGCCGGCGAGGTGCACCCGCTGCTGCAGGGGCTGGGCCCGGAGCCGCTGGACGAGGCCTTCGACGGCGATTACCTGTTCGAGCGCAGCCGTGGCCGCAGCGCACCGGTGAAAGCCTTCCTGATGGACCAGGCGGTGGTGGTCGGGGTGGGCAACATCTACGCCGCCGAAAGCCTGTTCAAGGCTGGCATCAGCCCGCTGCGCGAGGCCGGCAAGATCTCGCGCGAACGCTACCGGCGCCTGGCCCGCGAAGTGAAGGACACCCTCGGCTACGCCATCACCCGCGGCGGCACCACCCTGCGCGATTTCATCAGCCCCGATGGCGCCCCGGGCTACTTCGAGCAGGAGCTGCTGGTCTACGGCCGCGACGGCCTGCCGTGCCCGCAGTGCGGTCGCCCGCTCAAGCACGCGATGATCGGCCAGCGCGCCAGCGTGTGGTGCAGCCGCTGCCAGCGCTGAATCTCTTCATGCAGCGCACTCCGGCAGCGTTATAGTCCGCTCAGCATCCGCTGCGGGGGGACGTTGCGATGGACGAAGGACCGGATATCACCGTCTGGCTGGATGCCGCGCGCGGCGGTGACCGCACGGCGCTGGACCGCGTGCTTACCACGCTGTACCAGGAGCTGCACGGCATGGCCCGGCGCCAGTTGGCCGGCCAGCAGGGACGTACCCTGGACGCCACCTCGCTGGTGCATGAGTCCTACCTGAAACTGCTCGGCAGCCGCGGCGCGGCGCGCTTCGAGGATCGCGCGCATTTCTTCGCCTATGCCGCCTCGGCCATGCGCAGCGTAGTGGTCGACTACGCGCGCAACCGGCTGGCGCGCAAGCGCGGCGGTGACCTGAAACGGGTGGCCGAGATTCCCGAGAACAGCAGCAGCGGCGTGCGCCTGGACGAGGACCTGCTGGCCCTGGACGTGGCCCTGGAGCGACTGCAGGCTGTCGATGCGCACCTGGCACGGGTGGTCGAGCTGCGCTATTTCGCCGGCCTGTCCGAACAGGAGATCGCCGAACTCAGCCAGCGCTCGGAGCGCAGCATCCGCCGTGACTGGCATAAGGCGCGGCTGTTCCTGCTGGCGGCGATGCGCGGCGACTGAGGCGCGCAGGCCGACCATGGATGCCGCGCGCTGGCAGCTACTGTCGTCCTGGCTGGACCAGCTGCTGGAGCTGGCCCCGGAGGCACGGCAGCTGCGCCTGCAGCGCCTGGCCGAGCACGACCCGACCCTGGGCCGCGACCTGGAACACCTGCTGCTGCAGGAGGCCGACAGCCAGGAATTCATGGCCCAGCCGCTGTGGACCGCGGCGCCACCCGGGCGCGCGGGCAGCCAGGTGGGGCCCTACCGCCTGCTGAGCCCGTTGGGCGAGGGCGGCATGGGCGAGGTCTGGCTGGCCGAGCGCTGTGATGGCCTGTACCAGCGCCAGGTGGCGCTGAAGCTGCTGCGCAGCGGCGTGGCCGATCCCGGGCTGCGCCAGCGCTTCGGCCGCGAACGGCAGATCCTAGCCCGGCTGCAGCACCCGCACCTGGCCCAGCTGCTGGATGCCGGCGTGGACCAGCAGGGCCAGCCTTACCTGGCTCTGGACTACGTGGAAGGCGAGCCGATCAGCGATTACTGCCGACGCCTGGAACCGTCGCTGGAAACGCGCCTGCAGCTGATGCTGCAGGTCTGCGCGGTGGTCAGCCATGCCCATGCCAACCTGGTGGTGCACCGCGACCTCAAGCCTTCCAACATCCTGGTCCGCGCCGACGGCACGGTGAAGCTGCTGGATTTCGGCATCGCCGCGCTGCTCGACCACGACGCCGCCGATGCCACCCACCCGCCCACCGAAGTACGCGCCTTCACCCTGCACTACGCCGCGCCGGAACAGGTACGCGGCGAGGCGGTCACCACCCTCACCGATGTCTATTCGCTGGGCGTAGTGCTGTTTGAAGTGGTGACCGGGCACAAGCCCTACCGCCTGCGCAGGCACAGCGATGCCGAATGGGAGCGCTCGATCCTCGACGTGCAGGTGCCGCGTGCATCGTCATTGCTGCTGCGGCTGGCCGACCAGCCAGGCGCCGCGCGGCGCGCGCTGCAGCGTCAGGCCCGGCAGCTGCGCGGTGACCTCGACGTGCTGCTGGAAAAGGCCCTGCAGAAGGATCCCGCGCAGCGCTACGCCTCGGCCGAGGCCCTGGCCTGCGACCTGCGGCACTACCTGCAGGGCCGGCCGATCCAGGCCCGGCCGCCGGGCGTGGGCTACCGCGTGAACAAGTACATCGGCCGCCACCGCTGGGGCGTGGCGCTGGCCTCGGTGGCGGTGCTGGCCCTGCTCGGCACCACCTCCATCGCGCTGTGGCAGGCGCGCCAGGCGCAGGTGGAAATGGCCCGCGCGCAGGCCATGCAGGATTTCACCGTCAGTCTGTTCGACAAGGCCGCCAGCGAACGCCACGGCCATTTCGACGTGCCGCAGCTGCTGGCCACCGGGCAACAGCGTGGCGAGGCCGAACTGGCCGACCAGCCACTGGCGCTGGCCGAGCTGGAGGGGGTGATCGGCCGCCTGCGGATCGGCCTGGGTGATTACCAGCTGGCGCTGCAGACCCTGGACCAGCAGCGCCGGCTGCTGCAGCAGGTTGACGACGTGCCACCCGCCCTGCAGCTGGAAGCGGTGACCCAGCGTGGTCGCGCGCTGCGCATGCTCGGTCGTGACCGCGATTGCCTGGCGCACCTGCAACCGCTGCAGCCGTTGGCGGCCCGCGAGGCCGATGCGTTGCCGGCCACGGTGGCCGAATTCCACAGCCAGCTGGGCCGCTGCCAGGCGCAGCTGGGCAACGCGGACGCCGCGCGTGCCTCGTTCGAACAAGCGCTCGCCCTGCGCCACCAGGGCATCGGCCGGCGCTTTGGCCGCGCCGAGTCGCTGGCCGACCTCGCCGGGCTGGATGCCGGCGCCGGGCACCTGGCTGCGGCGCTGGCCGGCTACCAGCAGGCACTGGCGCTGCTGGACCAGCCGGCCGATGGCCGCAGCCCGCAGGTGATCGGCCTGCACCGCCAGCTGGGCGAGGTGCTCGCACGGCAGGGCCAGACCGAGGCGTCCGCCACCGAACTGGAGCTGGCCTGGCAGGCGGCACAGGATGCCTGGGGCCCGCGCCATCCCGAGGCGCTGGTGGTGCGCCGCGCGCGCGCGATGCTGGCCCTGCAGCGCGGGCAGGGCCAGCACGCCGGACAGGAACTGCAGCAGGTACAGGCGCAGCTGTTGGCCGCGCTGGGCCCGGCCCACCGCGAGGTAGGCCAAGGCGAGTTCGCGCTGGGGCAGTGGGCCGGCGATCACGGCGATGCTGCCCTGGCGGCCAGGCACTACGCGCGGGCGGTGGCGATCTGGCGCCAGCCCGACCATATGGCCCTGCTGCCGCAGGCGCTGCTGGCGCAGGCAGGCGCGCTGCAGCAGGCCGGGCGGCCGGCCGCAGCACATGCTGCGCTGGCCGAAGCACGCCAGCTGCTGCTGGCCCAGCGCGGGGCACAGGCCCCGGCCCTGCGCGAGCTGGATGCGCGGCTGGCCGCGCTGGCGCAGGCTGAACCGGCCGTACAGCCCTCCGCTGCCCGTTAACGTTTGTCTGCCTATGATGGCCGACCTTCCCCTTGCTTCCGCGCCTGCATGCAACGACGCGACTTCCTCCGCAATGCCTCCCTGGCCCTGGCCGCCTTCGGCCTGCCGACCCTGCCGGCCTGCGCAGCCGGGAAGAGTGGACAGCTCGGCCTGCGCCGGCTCGGCCAGCCGCAGCCGTTCGATTTCGCCACCCTGAAGGGCCAGGCCCGCGCGCTGGCGCAGGCGCCCTACCAGAGCCACAAGCGGGTGCTGCCCAAGCCGCTGGAAGCCTTGGACTGGGACCAGTACCAGTCGATTGGCTACCGCCAGGACCATGCCCTGTGGGCCGACCAGCCCGGCAAGTTCCAGGCGAAGTTCTTCCACCTGGGCCTGTACTTTCATTCGCCGGTGCGGATGTTCGACGTGGTCGATGGCAAGGCGCAGGAACTGGCCTACGACGGTGCGGCGTTCAACTACGGCAAGAGCGGTCTGAAGAACGGCGAGCTGCCGGCGGACTTGGGCTTCGCCGGTTTCCGCCTGAACACCCGCAAGGACACCGACCGAGACTTCGCCGCCTTCCTCGGTGCCAGCTACTTCCGCGCCGTCGGCAAGGAAGGGCAGTACGGCCAGTCCGCACGCGCGCTGGCCATCGATACCGGCATGGGCAAGCCGGAGGAATTCCCGGATTTCATCGCCTACTACCTGGAGCAGCCTTCGGCCGACTCGGACACGATCGTGGTCTACGGCCTGCTCGATTCGCCCAGCGCGGCTGGCGCCTACCGCTTCGCCATCACCAATGGCGAGGTGCTGCTGATGGATATCGACAGCGCGCTTTACCCGCGCAAGGCCATCGAACGCCTGGGCATCGCCCCATGCACCAGCATGTACCAGGTGGGCGAGAACGACCGCCGCATGGGCTGGGACTGGCGTCCGGAAATCCACGACACCGATGGCCTGTCGATGTGGACCGGTGCCGGCGAATGGATCTGGCGACCGCTGGTGAACCCGCGCAACCTGCGCTTCAACATGTTCGTCGATCACAACCCGCGCGGCTTCGGCCTGCTGCAGCGTGACCGCAATTTCGACCATTACCAGGATGACGGCGTGTTCTACGAGAAGCGCCCGTGCCTGTGGGTGGAACCGAAGGGCGAGTGGGGCGATGGCTCGGTGCAGCTGGTGGAGATTCCCACCGTGGACGAGACCTTCGACAACATCGTGGCGTTCTGGAACCCGAAGGAAAAGCCGCAGCCCGGCCAGGAGCTGCTGGTGGGCTACCGCCTGTTCTGGGGCGCAGAGCCGCCCGCACGCACGCCGCTGGCGCACTGCGTGGCGACCCACACTGGCCTCGGTGGCGTGGTGGGCAAGAAGCGCGAGTACTTCAGCTGGCGCTTCGCGGTGGATTTCGAAGGCGGCGAGCTGGCCAGCCTGATCGACAAGGGCGAGGTGGAGGCGGTGGTGGAAGCCAGCCGCGGCCGGGTGGAGATCGTGTCGGCGCGGCCGCTGCGCGAGATCAAGGGCTACCGCGCGATGTTCGACCTGGTGCCGCCGGAGGGCAGTACCGAGCAGATCGACATCCGCCTGTACCTGCGCAGTGGTGGCAAGCCGCTCACCGAGACCTGGCTGTACCAGTACACCCCGCCGCCGGCGGGCGCGCCGGAGCGCACGCTGTACTAAGAGGGGGGGCAGGGCTTGCAGCCCTGCACCTGCTGACGTCAACGTCAACGTCAAAAGCGGGCATTCCGCGGGATGGCGGGGTGGGTCCGGTTGCGGGGGACAGCGTAAATACGTCCATGTAGCCTCGGTCGCGCCATCCATGGCGCTCACGCCCCCTCAACCGGACCCACCCCGCCTTCGACAGTTTTGCGCGATCTGTCGGAGCACGGGCTGTGACCCCATTTGAATATCGATATCTGACAGAAAAATCGTGTCGACCAAGGTCGACACCTACCAACAGCCGCGCGTACCAATAACCGCCGTTACCCACAGCCGAGTGAACCTGTCGAAGGCGTAGCACTGTGGGTTTGCGGGGTGTGAGCCGCATGGATGCGGCGACCAAGCCCCCATGGACGGGTTTACGGCGTCCCCGCAAACCCACAGTGCCACGCCATCCCACGGAATGCCCGCTGTTGCTGCTGCTTCGGCCGTTGCCGTTGCTCCGGCTTGCAGCAGGTGCAGGGCTGCAAGCCCTGCAAAAGAACCACCACCTACAGAGGCAGGGGCGCCTGCGCCGGGTCGATCCGCCCTTCACCACGGGTGATCTTCTTGAACTCGGCACGGCTGACCGACACGTAGCGTTCGTTGCCGCCGATCTCCACCTGCGGGCCGTCCTGCACCGCGTGGCCGTGCTCATCCACGCGCACCGTCATCGTCGCCTTCTTGCCGCTGTGGCAGATCGTCTTGATCTCCTGCATCTCATCGGCCCAGGCCAGCAGGTACTGGCTGCCCTCGAACAGCTCGCCGCGGAAATCGGTGCGCAGGCCGTAGCACAGCACCGGAATGCGCAGCTGGTCGACCACCTCGCTCAGCTGCCAGACCTGCGCGCGGGTCAGGAACTGCGCCTCGTCCACCAGCACGCAGCCCATCGGGCCGTTGTCGGCCAGGTCCTGGGCCACCCAACGCTGCAGGTCGCTGTCGCGGTCGAAGGCCATGCCCTCGGCGCGCAGGCCGATGCGCGAAGCGACCACGCCGGCACCGGCACGATCGTCCAGGCGTGGGGTCAGGATCGCCACCCGCATGCCGCGCTCGCGGTAGTTGTGCGCGCTCTGCAGCAGGGTGGTGGTCTTGCCGGCGTTCATCGCCGAATAGTAGAAATAGAGCTTGGCCATCGGCCGATTGTACGCCGCTGCCCCGGCACGCCGAAGCCGTTCAGCATCCCCACCGGCCGGCGGCTGTGGCCGTCACCCGGGCCCGCTACAATCCCCCTCCAATGCACGGTCTCAATCCTCCCCAAGCCGCCGCCGTTCTGCACATCGAGGGCCCCCTGCTGGTGCTCGCCGGTGCGGGCAGTGGCAAGACGCGCGTGATCGTCGAGAAGATCGCCCACCTGATCGGCTGTGGGCGCTATCCCGCGCGCCGCATCGCGGCGATCACCTTCACCAACAAGTCGGCCAAGGAGATGCGCGAGCGCGTGGCCAAGCGCCTGCGCGAGCAGGACGCCGACGAGGTGACCATCTGCACCTTCCACGCCCTGGGCCTGAAGTTCCTGCAGATCGAACACGCCGCCGTTGGCCTGAAGCGCGGCTTCTCGATCTTCGATGCCGATGATGCCGCTGCGCAGATCAAGGACCTGATGTCCGGCGCCAAGCCCGACGACATCGAGGACATGAAGAACCTGGTGTCGCGCGCGAAGAACGCCGGCCTGTCGCCCGAACAGGCGATGGCCGCCGCGCGCAGCAACCGCGAGAAGGAAGCGGCCAGTGTCTACGAGCGTTACCAGCTGCGCCTGACGGCGTTCAACGCGGTCGACTTCGATGACCTGATCCGTTTGCCGGTGCAGATCCTGGAGGAGAATCCGGAGATCGCGCTGGCCTGGCGTGAGCGCATCGGCTACCTGCTGGTGGACGAATGCCAGGACACCAACGACGCGCAGTACCGGCTGCTCAAGCAGCTGGCCGGTGACAAGGGCAACTTCACCTGCGTGGGCGATGACGATCAGTCGATCTACGCCTGGCGCGGCGCCAACCCCGAAAACCTGCAGCAGATGGGGCGCGATTACCCCACGCTGGAAATCATCAAGCTGGAGCAGAACTACCGCTGCTCCAACCGCGTGCTGCGCGCGGCCAATGCGCTGATCGCCAACAATCCGCATGAGCACCTGAAGAAGCTGTGGAGTGACCAGGCCGACGGCGAACGCATCCGCGTGTGGGAATGCCGCAACAGCGAACACGAAGCGGAAAAGGTCGCCGCCGAGATCGCCTTCGTGGCGCAGTCGCGCAATGTGCCGTGGAGTGATTTCTGCATCCTGTTCCGCGGCAACTTCCAGTCGCGCCCGCTGGAAAAGGCGATGCAGCTGCTGCGCATTCCCTACCATCTGACCGGCGGTACCATGTTCCTGGAACGCCAGGAAGTGAAGGACACGCTGGCCTGGCTGCGGCTGCTGGTGAACCCGGACGACGACACCGCGTTCATGCGTGCGGTGCAGTCGCCCAAGCGCGATGTCGGCGCCGGCACGCTGGCCAAGCTGGCCGAGCTGGCACAGGAAAAAGACATCCCGATGGCGCATGCCGCCGAGTCGATCGGCGCGCTGCAGCAGCTGCCGCCGCGTGCGGCCAACAGCCTGGCGCGCTTCACCGACATCCTGCGTGACCTGCGCGCGCAGACCCGGCAGATCACCTCCGGCGACATGATCCGCAAGGTCGCCAAGGAATCGGGCCTGCTCAGCGAGCTGCGCCAGCAGGCCAAGGAAGAGGCCAGCTACCAGCGCCGTGCGAACAACATCGAGGAACTGGCGCAGTGGTTCGAGGGCGGCCCGCGCGGTGCCACTGCGGCCGACCTGGCTGGCCAGCTGGCGCTGCTCTCGCGCAGCGACAAGGACGAGGGCGGCAACCAGGTACGCATGATGACCATGCATGCGTCCAAGGGCCTGGAATTCCCCTATGTCTTCATCGTCGGCTGCGAGGACGGCGTGCTGCCGCACCAGGTCAGCCTGGACGAAGGCAACCTGCAGGAAGAGCGGCGCCTGCTGTACGTGGGCATCACCCGCGCGAAGATCCAGCTGTGGATGAGCTACAGCAAGCTGACGCGCAAGTTCGGCGAGCATGTGCGGTTGAAGCCGAGCCGTTTCTTCGAGGAGATTCCGGCCGAGGAGATCCAGCGCGATGGCGCGGACCCGGTGGCCGATGCGGCGCGGAAGAAGGAGCGCGCGACGGCGGGGTTGGCGGCGATCGAGGCGCTGTTCGACTAAGGCGCTCCAACGGCGCCGCCCATCCGTGGTGGAGCGCGCGTGGGGTGCGCGGTGTGGCCGCTCGGGGTGGGCTCGCGGGGGACGCCGTGAACCCACAGACCGGCCCAGCCGCTGGCGGCTGTGCGTTCGGGCGCTTGCGAAGCAGTACTTCGCAAGCAAAGCGCCCTCACCCCTGGGGGCTTGGCCGCGCCATCCATGGCGCGGATACCCCCGCGAACCCACTCCGACCGGCCTCTGACGGATTCCAGGCGCCTCCTGCCACGGCAATGCAGAGAAAATCAAAATCAACAGCCGGGCGTTGAGGCAGAATCGGGGTTTCGGCTGGAGGTCTGCGCGTGCATCCCATCGAAAGCGAACGCCTGCGGCTGCGCCGCATCGAGCCGGATCGGGATGCGCTGCCGATGCTGGCGCTGCTCAATGATCCCGGCTTCATGCGCTTCATCGGTGACCGCAACGTGCGCAGCGAGGAGCAGGCGCGGGAGTACATCGCGCTGCGGGTGCTGCACAGCTATGCGTTGAACGGCTTCGGCATGTACGCGATCGAGCGGCTCGCCGATGGCGCGTGGCTGGGCAACGCCGGCCTGGTGCGGCGTGATGGCCTGCCGGGGCCGGATATCGGCTATGCGGTGCTGTCCGAATTCGCGGGGCAGGGCTATGCCAGCGAGGCGGCGCGGGCGGTGTTCACGCATGCGCGCTCGCAGCTGGACATCGAAGATCTGTACGGTATCACCGACCTGGACAACGTGGCCTCCGGGCGGATCCTGCTGGGGCTGGGCATGCACCAACGCGGCGTGATCCAGCTGCCGAACGTGGACAGCGCGAGCCGGCTGTACGCCACGCCGGGGGCGGCGGCGGTTCAACAGCCAGCATGATCCGGTGGGGTATGGTGCAGATCTGTTTTCCTGCACGGATGCTTCGATGCTGATCAACGCGTATTCCACTCTCGGCCCGGTGCTGGCACCGCCACCACAGGCCGGCAGTGCCTCCGTCCGTGGTCTTGATGACCCCACGCTGGCGCCGCACCTCGGCGGCTTCGTCAACTACGTGCTGGGCCATGGCGACGGGCAGATGACCGCCGCGCGCTATCACCTGATGCGGCACGTGCAGCGCGTGCGCCAGCACTATCTGTTCGAGCTGGCCGAGGCTGATCTTGAGGCGCTGCAGCCCTGGCTGCTGCAGGCCAATGCGGTGTGCTTCCTGGAAGATGGCAGCGTGCGCGATCCGGCCGGCAGGGTGCTGTTGGGTGAAGCGCCCGATCCGCAGGCGCAGGTGCCGTATCCCGCCGATGCCGGGCAGCGCCGTGCGCGCAGCCAACAGCAGCTGCAGGCCCACGAGCTGCGTGTCCCGCCGTCATTGCCACCTGTGCTGGGTGCGGCCGAGGCACAGCTGCGCAAACCTGCCCAGGTCTGGGCCAGGGCTCAGGCGCTGCTGGCCTGCGCGCTCCGCGCCGAGGCCCTGCAGTCCGGTGAACCACCGTTGAGCCTGGCCGAACTGGCCGAGCGTCTGCCGGCGCTGCCGGAGGCCCTGAGCCCGGCCGAGGCCGCCTTCATCGCGCACGGCGACGCCGAGGCTGCGCTGCCATTCGCCTGGCGCTACGAGAGTCTGGCCGTGCTGCTGTGGGCGCTGGGGCTGTCCGAGGCGCTGCCGTGGCCGCAGGCGACCTGTGCGGTGCCGGATGTGGTCGGCGCCCTGCTGCAGGCGGCTGACAGTGGCAGCGTCCCTGCGATCCTGCGCGATACCGCCGTGCTGCTGGATGCGCTGGATCTGCACTACCGCCTGCACTGGGCCGCACGTGAGGCCCAACGCCAGGGTGCGCCGCTGCCGGGTGCACTGGTGGGCGGCGTGATCTACGAGCGCCATTACGCGCTGAACTGGTTGTTCTGCTTTGAACAGGCCGACTGGGACGACGTCGATACGCCGACCTGAGTTCACATGGCATCGTGCCGGCCAACGGCCGGCACCTGCCCCTCAACCGCCGCGCAGTTCTGCCAGCTGGGCCTGCAGCTCGGCCACCGCTGCTTCCAGCTGGGCCACGCGCTCGGCCAGGCCGGGGTCGGCCGCTTCGCTGCCGCCACCTCCGCTGCTGGCGTACTTCGCGGCCAGCGCCGCACCGTCCACCTCACCGCACAGCAGGTGCATGTAGCGGTCCTCGCGCTGGCCGCTGGCGCGCGGCAGCACCACCAGCAGGGCGCGCTGCTGCAGGCGCTCGATGGCGTGGCGGGCTTCGTCCACATCGGCGAAGCGGTACAGGCGCTCGCTGCGGGTGACCAGCTCGCTCAGGGTCTGCGGGCCGCGTAGCAGCAGCATCGCCAGCAGCACGGTCTGCTGCCGGGTCAGGTCCAGCGCGCCCTGCAGGCGGTGCTCGTAGCGGTCGGCGCGCGAGGAGAAGTGCTGGCGCGCCAGGCCCAGCGTCTCCAGCTGGCGCAGGGCGTGCTGCACGCTGCCGGCGTCTACGTTCATCACCGGCTCGCGGGCGGTCTTCTGGTTGGCCGCCGACTGCGCGGCATTGACCGTCAGCGGGTAGGTGTCCGGGGTGGTCGCCTCCTTTTCCACCAGGCAGCCCAGCAGGCGGGCCTGGACGGCATCGAGCAGGGGGACGTCGGGGGTCTGGACGGGATCGGTCATGGCGGCCTCCGCAAGGCAACGGGTCAACCCCGAAGCATAGCCGTGCCACGGTCATCTTTGCCGGTAAAATGGCCGGGTATATCTGATTGCCGGTGAATCCTGATGCGTCGTCCCGTTTCCCTGTCCCTGACCCTGCTCGCCACTGCGGCGATCGGCCTGTCCGCCTGCAAGCGCGTCGATGCGCCTGCCGCCGAGGCCCCCGCCCCCGACGCCCCGGCTGCGGCCGTCAAGGCCGACGGTGCGCGTGATGCGACCGCCAACGACAACCTCAATGCCGTGCTGTGGATGCAGCGCGCGCAGGAGTACAAGGCGATCACCGAGCAGACCTACCGCGCCGCCGCCGACCACCTGGACGCCGCGCTGAAGGAAGCCCACTGGGACGCGCTGGTGCCGGAAGAACGCGGTAACGCGGCCAAGGGCCTGAAGCCGGCCGTGGTGCTGGACGTGGATGAAACCGTGCTCGACAACTCCCCCTACCAGGCGCGCCTGGTGCGCGACGGCAAGGAATACGACGAGCTGACCTGGGACCAGTGGGTGGCCGAGAAGAAGGCCAAGGCCATCCCCGGCGTGGTTGATTTCGCCAAGGCCGCCAACGCCAAGGGCGTGACCCTGCTGTACATCTCCAACCGCGCCGTGCACCTGAAGGACGCGACCCTGGCCAACCTGCGCGAGCAGGGCCTGCCGGTGGCCGACGACAGCGTGTTCCTCGGCCTGGGCACCGTGGTCAAGGACTGCGAGCAGAACGGCAGCGAGAAGAACTGCCGCCGCCGCCTGGCTGGCCAGCAGTACCGCGTGCTGATGCAGTTCGGTGACCAGATGGGTGACTTCGTGGAAGTGACCGCCAACACCAACGAAGGCCGCGATGCGCTGTTGCAGCAGTACCACGACTGGTTCGGCGAGCGCTGGTGGATGCTGCCGAACCCGACCTACGGCGGTTTCGAGCCGGCCCAGTTCAACAACGACTACACCCAGTCGCGCCAGGCCCGCCACGACGCCAAGCGCGCTGCGCTGGATTACGCACCGTGAGCCGCGCACCGCTGCCGCTGCGCGATGACGAACGGCTGATCTTCGCCCTGGACGTGCCTGACCGCGTGCAGGCGCTGGAGTGGGTCGATCGCCTGGGCGACAGCGTGGCGTTCTACAAGATCGGCATGGAACTGCTCGCCTCCGGCGACTATTTCCAGGTGCTGGACGAGCTGGCCCGCCGCGACAAGCGCGTGTTTGTCGACCTGAAGTTCTTCGACATCCCGGCCACCGCTGCGGCGGTGATCAAGCGCCTGTCGCAGTGGCCGGTCAGCTACGCCACCATCCATGGCTGGCACCCGGCGATGATGGAGGCCTGCGCGGCCGCCAACAGCAGCGACATGCGCCTGCTGGCGGTGACCGTGCTGACCTCGATGGGGCGCCCGGACCTGGCGCAGATGGGCATCGACCGCGAGCCGGTGGACGTGGTGGTCGAGCGCGCGCTGGCCGCCCAGGCCGCCGGCATCGACGGCGTGATCGCCTCCGGCCAGGAAGCCGGCCCGATCCGCGCCGCCACCGGCGCCGGGTTCTCGATCGTCTGCCCGGGCATCCGTCCAGGTGGCCCGGTCGGCGATGACCAGAAGCGTACCGTCGGCGTGGCCCAGGCCTTCGCCGATGGCGCCGATGCCATCGTGGTCGGCCGTCCGATCCGCCTGGCCGCCGATCCGCAGGCGGCCGCGCGGGCCATCCAGCAGGAAATCGCGTCGGCTCTGGCTGCACGCTGAGCCCCACTCCGACGGCGGTCACGCCGGTACCACGAACGCCATCCCGCCGAATGCGGGATGGCGTTCGCACTTGTGCCTGTTGCCCTGACGCACCCGACCCCAGCCGGGAAAACTGTGCGCGGTATCGCGCTGTGCACATGGTTCGCCCTCTATCAATCGATACGCCAGCACGGACCGCGGCCGTGCCGGTTCCAACCATTGATTGATAGAGGAATACACGGATATGTATCGCAGCACCTCTTTGTTGTTCGGCGGCCTGCTGGCCGCTGCCATCGTCTTTCCCGCTGCGGCGGCACCCCAGCCGCGCGAAGCACCGCGCATCATCGGCGGCGAGGCTGCGAAGCCGGGCGACTACCCGTTCATGATCAGCATCCAGCGCTTGTCCTACGGTGACAGTGACCACGGTCGCCACTGGTGTGGCGCCACGCTGATTTCGCCCTCCTGGGTGCTGACGGCCTCGCACTGCGTGGAGGGCGATCGCCCCGCTGATCTCGCCGTGCTGGGCGGCGTCACCGCGTTGTCCACCGAACCGTCGGCACGCGCATCCAACGTCAAGGCCATCCATGTCCATCCAGCGTTCAACAGCGGCAATTCGCTGGAGCATGACGTCGCCCTGATCCACCTGAGTGCGCCGTTGGCCGATGCGCAGCCGGTGGCGCTCCGGTTGCGACCCGATGCCAGCTATCTCAAGCCGGGCCGGGAGTTCACGGTGATCGGCTGGGGCGACACCGATATTACTGACGGGAGGGTCTATCCCACCCAGCTGCACACGGTGCAGACCCCGTTCGTGCCCTTCGCCGAGTGCCAGCAGGCGTACGCGGGCGAGCTGGCACGCGGCAAGGTCATCTGCGCGGGCCGCGAAGGCATCGACAGCTGCCAGGGCGATTCCGGTGGGCCGCTGCTGCTGCGCCTGCACGAGGGCTGGACCCAGTTCGGTGTCGTCAGCTGGGGCGAGGGCTGCGCGCTGGCCGGCTACCCCGGTGTTTATGCCCGAATCGCCGAAAAACATGCCGTAGATTTCATTGAAGCGGTCTGGCAGAAGGATTGATTCAATAAAATCAAACATTTAAGTCAGGTTACATGACGTATTGCCTTAACTTCGGAGGCGGCGTAGCATCGCCGCCATCCGGTCCCTGGGCCGGAGATGTGCCACAACTGTCCACTGGCCTCGGGCCGGTTTGAAGAGCCTGCGATCCCTATGATCCGGGCTCTTTTTTTGACCCCTCACTGGCGGCAAGGGTTGCCGCTGTCACCTTGCAGGCCGCAAGATGCGGGCCGGTACGGGGAGTCCGATTGCATGAGCCTGGCAGTGCGAGGAAGGTCCGCGCGTGGATGGGGGCTGGCAGCCATGGTGCTGCTGGCGGTGGCGGCGTGCCGCCAATCCGGCAGCGACCCGGCCAAGCCGGCGGCCGAGCCGGTAGCGGCGGTGCAGGCCATGGCCCAGCGACTGGTCGAGGATGACCTGGTCGGCTACGCGCGCCTGTCGGTGCCGCCGGGCCAGTACCAGCGGCTGCAGCAGGCTTGGACCGACGGCCACAGCCAGTGGCCGCTGGGCGAACTGCCGCTGGGTGACCAGATGCTGCCGATGCTGGCCGCGCTGCGCGAGCCGCAGGCCGCCGCCCAGCTGCAGCGCAGCTTCGACCGCCAGCTGGCCGGCCAGGCCAGCGCGGTGCGCCAGGCGGCGCAGTCGATGGGCAACTTCGGCGTGCAGTACCTGCGCCACCAGAAGGGCTACACCCCCAGCCAGCAGACGCATTACATCGTCCTGGTGGAAACCCTGGCCGGCTGGGCGCAGGGCGCGCCGATCAGCGACCGGGCCCGCGCCCGCAGCAGCATCGCCGCGCTGGTCGAGGCCGCCGCCAAGGTCGGCTTCGACAACGAGGACGGTCTGCGCGCGGCCGGCATGGAAGGCAGCCTGCAGCAGCTGGCGCCGTTCCTGCACACCGTCAAGGCCGTCCTGGCCAGTTACGGGCTGGGCGTGGACGACGCCCTGCGCAGCCTGCGCGGGGAGCTGCTCTCGGTGGAAGGCGACAACGCCCTGGTCCGCATGGAATACGAACTGGCCGGGCGCACCCTGCAGCTGCAGCTGCCGCTGAGCCGGCGCGAAGGCCACTGGTACCTGACCCGCACCCTGGCCGACACCGATGCCCTGCTGCGCAAGGCCGATGCGGCCCGCGCGGCCGCCGCGCCGGAGCCCGCAGAGGCCCCCGCCGCCGGCGGGGAAGCGGCAACCACGCCGCCTAAGCCATAATGGCGCCGATGTCGAAACAGAACCCGCTGCCGTTCCCCGGCGAAGAACCCCAGCAGACGCCCGCCGATCCGGCCGCGGCGTCTCCCTCGACCGGTACCGGCTCCAATCCGGTGCTGCCGCCCGCGCACGCCCGTCCCGCTGGACGTCGCCCCTTCTGGGCGCGCCTGCTGGGCCGCCTGGTCGAGCCGTGGCTGGCGCTGAAGATCGAGCCGGAGGACCCGGGCCAGTACAACGACGGCCGCCCGGTCGTGTACGTGCTGGAAGACTACGGCCTGTCCAACGCGCTGATCCTGGACAAGGCCTGCCGCCAGGCCGGCCTGCCCTCGCCGCTGGTGCCGCTGGCCGGTGACCCGACCGGCCGCAAGCGCGCCTACCTGGCGCTGTCGCGGCGCAGCTCCAGCAATTCGCTGATCCCCGAGCAGCGGGGCGCCAAGACCCATTCCGATTCGCTGGCCAAGGTCCTGCAGGCGCACCGCGTGCGCGACGACCTGGACGTGCACCTGGTGCCGGTGTCGATCTTCGTCGGCCGCGCGCCGGACAAGCAGAGCGGCTGGTTCGCCGTGCTGTTCTCGGAAAACTGGGCGCTGGTCGGCCGCTTCCGCCGCCTGCTGGGCCTGCTGCTGAACGGCCGCAGCACCATCGTGCGTTTTGCTCCTCCGATCTCGCTGCGCAGCACCGTGGACGAGGGCCTGGAGCCCGAGCGCACCGTGCGCAAGCTGCAGCGCGTGCTGCGTACCCATTTCCGCCGCATCCGTGAATCGGTCATCGGCCCCGACCTGTCTACCCGCCGCCTGCTGGTGGACCAGGTGCTGGCCGCCGAACCGGTGCGCGAGGCGATCGCCGCGCAGGCCAAGCGCGACAACTCCAAGCCGGCCGATGCCTGGAAGAAGGCGCACGCCTACGCCTGGGAAATCGCCGCCGACTATTCCAGCCCGGTGGTGCGTTCGGCCAGCTTCATGCTCAGCCACGTGTGGAACCGCATCTACGCCGGCGTGCTGGTGCACCACCTGGACAAGTTCAAGGCCGCCGCGCCGGGCCACGAAGTGGTCTACGTGCCCAGCCACCGCAGCCACATGGACTACCTGCTGCTGTCCTACCTGCTGTACGACCGTGGCATCGTGCCGCCGCACATCGTGGCTGGCATCAACCTGAACCTGCCCGTGGTCGGCACCCTGCTGCGCAAGGGCGGTGCGTTCTTCATCCGCCGCTCGATCCGTGGCAACGCGCTGTACTCGGCCGTGCTCAGCGAATACGTCGCGCAGCTGGTGGCCGGTGGCTATTCCATCGAGTACTTCGTCGAAGGTGGCCGTTCACGCACCGGGCGCCTGCTGCAGCCCAAGGGCGGCATGATCTCGATGACCCTGCGCGCGTTCCTGCGCCAGCCGCGCAAGCCGGTGCTGTTCCAGCCCATCTACATCGGCTACGAGAAGCTGATGGAAGGTGGCAGCTACCTGGACGAACTGTCCGGGCGGCCGAAGGAGAAGGAATCGATCTGGTCGCTGCTGTGGGGCATCCCCAAGGTGCTCAAGCAGAACTACGGCCAGGTGGTGGTGAACTTCGGTGAGCCGATCGCCCTGAACGACGTGCTGGCCGAGAAGGCGCCGGAGTGGAACGGCGAGGCGGTGCCGGAGGACGAGAAGCCGTCGTGGCTGTCGACTACCGTCGATACCCTGGCCGACCGCATCCAGGTGCGCATCAATGGCGCCGCCGACGTCAACCCGATCAACCTGCTGGCGCTGGCGCTGCTGTCCACGCCCAAGCACGCGATGGGCGAGGCCGACCTGATCGCGCAGATCGAGCTGTGCAAGACCCTGCTGGAAGAAATGCCGTATTCGGGCCGGGTGACGGTGACCCCGCACTCGCCGGAGCGCATCATCGCCCACGCCGAGGAAATCAACGTCCTCACCCGCATCAAGCACCCGCTGGGCGACGTGCTCAGCGTCAGTGGCGATACCGCGGTACTGCTCAGCTACTTCCGCAACAACGTGGTGCACCTGTTCACCGCTTCGTCCTGGGTGGCTTGCTGCTTCCAGAACAACCGCCGCATGAGCCGTGCCGGCCTGGTCCGCCTGGGCCGCACCGTGTACCCGTTCCTGCAGGCCGAGCTGTTCCTGCCGTGGAGCGAGGACGAGTTCGCCCAGCGCATCGAGCAGACCATCGACGTGTTCATCCGCGAAGGCCTGCTGCAGCAGGTTGCCGACGATGACGGCGGCATGCTGACCCGCAATACCGGGCAGACAGACGAGGTGTTCCGCCTGCGTGCCATCGGCCATTCGCTGCAGCAGGCGTTCGAGCGTTACTACATCGCCATTTCGGTGCTGGTGAAGAACGGCCCCGGCACGTTGGGTACCGCCGAGCTGGAGAGCCTGTGCCAGCAGGCCGCGCAGCGCCTCAGCCTGCTGTACGCGCCGGCCGCGCCGGAGTTCTTCGACAAGTCGCTGTTCCGTGGCTTCATCCAGAAGCTGCGCGAGCTGCGCCTGGTGTGGCCGGACGAGAACAGCAAGCTGCTGTTCGACGACCGCCTGGACAGTTGGGCCAAGGACGCCAAGTTCATCCTCGGCCGCGAACTGCGCCACACCATCGAGCGCGTCAGCCCGGAAGCGGCGCGCCCCGACGAGCCGACGCCACAGGCATGAAGGTAGCGCCGGGCCATGCCCGGCGAATACCGGGACGAAGCAATAGATCCACGCCATGCGTGGATGGGGCCTACGCCGGCTCGTCCGGAATCTGCAGGCTCTCCAGCTTCGCGATGCAGTCCTTCAACTGCAGCTTGCGCCGCTTCAGACGTTTCGACTCCAGCTCATCCTCGCCATTGGCGGCCATCCGGGTGATCTGTTCATCCAGCACGCGGTGTTCGGCGCGCAGGGCGACGAGGCGTTCGACGATCTCGGCGGGGCTGTAGGTATCCACAGCCTCCGAGCATACACAGCGCCGATGACCATCGGGAGAGGGGGACCCCGCGCCGCGGCCGGCGCCGGCCCCAAGCCGCTAGAATGGCAACCATGAGCGCCGTGATTTCCCTGCCCGATCCCCTGCCGCGTGCGCCCGCCGCACCGCGCGTGGGCCCGCGCGCGGACCACCTGCGTGGGGAGCAGCCGCTGGCCAGGCGCCTGCGCCGCCAGGTCGGCCAGGCCATTGCCGATTACGGCATGATCGAGGCCGGCGACAAGGTGATGGTCTGCCTGTCCGGCGGCAAGGACAGTTACACCCTGCTGGACATCCTGCTGCAGCTGCAGAAGAGGGCCCCGGTGCCGTTCGAGCTGGTCGCGGTGAACCTGGACCAGAAGCAGCCCGGCTTCCCCGGACACGTGCTGCCCGAGTACCTGGCCAGCCTGGGCGTGGCGTACCAGATCATCGAGCAGGACACCTATTCGGTGGTCAGCCGGGTCATCCCGGAAGGCCGCACGATGTGTTCGCTGTGCTCGCGCCTGCGCCGCGGCGCGCTGTACAACCATGCCGAGAAGCACGGCTTCACCCGCATCGCGCTGGGCCATCACCGCGACGACATGGTGGCCACCTTCTTCATGAACCTGTTCCACCACGCCAAGCTGTCGGGCATGCCGCCGAAACTGCGCAGCGACGACGGCCGCCACGTGGTCATCCGTCCACTGGCCTACGTACGCGAGCGCGACATCGTCGCGTACGCCCAGGTACGTGATTTCCCGATCATCCCGTGCAACCTGTGTGGCAGCCAGGAAAACCTGCAACGCCGCCAGGTCGGGCTGATGCTCCAGCAGTGGGAAAAGGACCATCCCGGCCGCATCGACCAGATCGCCCGGGCCATGGGCCAGATCCACCCCTCGCAGCTGGCCGATGCCAGTCTGTTCGATTTCATGGCGCTGGGCCGTCGCGACGAGGCACCCTTGTCCGATGCCCATGCCTGGCTGGCCGGTTCGCCGGCCGACACCGACGCAGCTCCCGAGACGCCCGCCGCTTAAGGTGGGACGCCCTTCCTCTTCGCCATCCGGAATTCCATGTTCTTTCGCAACCTGACGTTCTTCCGTTTCCCGACCACCACCGATTTCTCCGAAGTGGACACCCTCCTGCCGCACGCCCTGCTCAAGCCGGTCGGTGCGCTGGAAATGAATTCGCGTGGCTTCATCTCGCCCTTCGGCCGCGAGGAGAAGGAGCTGCTGTCGCACCGCATCGCCGAACACCTGTGGCTGACCGTGGGCGGCGAGGACAAGATCCTGCCGGCGGCGGTCGTCAACGACCTGCTTGAGCGCAAGCTGGAGGAGATCGAGGAGAAGGAAGGCCGCCGCCCCGGTGGCCGCGAGCGCAAGCGCATGAAGGACGACCTGCTGCATGAACTGCTGCCGCGCGCCTTCGTGAAGTCCTCGCGCAACGATGCCTTCATTGATCTGCAGCACGGCTATGTCGCGGTGGACACCTCCAGCCGCAAGACCGGCGAGTACTTCATGTCCGACATCCGCGGCCTGCTCGGCAGCTTCCCGGCGATGCCGCTGAACGCCGAAGTCGCGCCGCGCTCGATCCTGACCGGCTGGATCGCCGGCGAGCCGCTGCCGACCGGCCTGAGCCTGGGCGAAGAGTGCGAGATGAAGGACCCGGTGGAGGGCGGCGCGGTGGTCAAGTGCCAGCACCAGGAACTGCGCTGCGACGAGATCGACAAGCATCTGGACGCCGGCAAGCAGGTGACCAAGCTGGCGCTGATCTTCGAGGACAACCTGTCCTTCGTCATCGGCGACGACCTGATCGTGCGCAAGCTGAAGTTCCTCGACGGCGCCCTGGACCAGCTGGAGCATGCCGACGAAGACGGCCGCCGCGCCGAGTTCGACGCCCGCTTCGCCCTGCAGAGTGCCGAGATCCGTCGGCTGTTCCTGCTTCTGGAAGAAGCCTTCAAGCTCAGCAAGGCTGACTGAACACGCACTGCGCGGGCCGCTGGTCATCCAGCGGCCCCGCGCAGCGCTATGCTGGGCACATGAGCCGCCTGCTGCGCCGCCTGATCAGCCCGACCCCGCCCGCCACCGTGCAGCGCGACACCGTCCGCCTGCGCCTGGACGATGCCGAGATCGAGGTGCTGCGTGTGCGCGATCCGCGCGCGCGGCGCATCAAGCTGAGCGTGGATGAGCGCGGCGCACGCCTGACGTTGCCGCCGCGGGCCAGCCTGGTGATGGGCGAGCGTTTCCTCGAACAGCACCGCGACTGGTTGGCGCTGCAGCTGCGCGTCTACCAGGACAACGGCCTGCCGGCACCGCTGCAGCCGGGCGAGGAGGGCATGCTGCCGCTGCGTGGCGAGCTGCTGCCGGTGCGCTGGCAGGAAGGCCGCTTCGCACGCCTGGAGATCGACGAGCACGGCGCCTGCGTGCAGTGGCCCACCCGTGCCGGCGACGCCACCCTGCGCCGCCTGCTGCGTGAATTCTTCGAAGCACAGACCCGCGCCGACGTCGGCCGCTGGCTGCCGAAGTACCTGCCCGGCCTGCCGCGCGCGCCCAGCCGGGTGCGGCTGAAAGTGATGTCGTCGCAATGGGGCTCGCTGGCCCCCGACGGCAGCATGGCGCTGGACCTGGCCCTGGTGCTGGGCCGCCCGGAGGCCTTCGAATACGTGCTGGTGCACGAGCTCTGCCACCTGATCCAGGCCAACCACTCGCCTGCGTTCTGGCAGGAAGTGGAGCAGCGTTTCCCCGCGTGGCGCGAACAGCGCGATTACTTCCAGCTGGAAGGCCGACGCCTGAAGGCGATGCTCCGCCAGCTGCTGTAGCTGTAGCGCCGAGCGCACGCTCGGCTTATGCGCGAAGCGCGGGGTTTCCAGTCAACCCGACGCGGAGCAGCCGAGCACGGGCTCGGCTCTACAAAGAGCGGGCGCTCCGGATCCTGTAGCGCCGAGCCCACGCTCGGCTTACACGCGAAGCGTGGGGTTTCCAGTCAGCCCGACGATAAGCAGCCGAGCATGGCCTCGGCTCTACAAAGAGCGGGCCCTCCGGATCCTGTAGCGCCGAGCCCACGCTCGGCTTACGCGCGAAGCGTGGGGTTTCCAGTCAACCCGATGAGAAGCAGCCGAGCATGGGCTCGGCTCTACAAAGAGCGGGCGCTCCGGATCCTGTAGCGCCGAGCGCACGCTCGGCTTACGCGCGAAGCGCGGGGTTTCCAGTCAGCCCGACGCGAAGCAGCCGAGCACGAACTCGGCTCTACAAAGAGCGGGCGCTCCGGATCCTGTAGCGCCGAGCCCACGCTCGGCTTACGCGCGAAGCGCGGGGTTTCCAGTCAGCCCGACGATAAGCAGCCGAGCACGGGCTCGGCTCTACAAAGAGCGGGCGCTCCGGATCCTGTAGAGCCGAGCCCACGCTCGGCTTATGCGCGAAGCGCGGGGTTTCCAGTCAACCCGACGCGAAGCAGCCGAGCATGGCTCGGCTCTACCGGGCCGCGCGCAGCGCCGCTGCCGCTGCCCAGCGTGCCGCCACCCGCGGCGCGGTAATGCACACCGCCTCATCGGTCACCGTCGTCACCGCCCGCTCCAGCAGCTGGATATCGGCCTCGTGCTGGCGCGCCACGTGCGGATCCTCGAAGAAGATCGCGCGCTGGCAGCGACCCTCCAGCACGCGGTCGGCAATCTGCGCATCGCCGCCCATCGGGCCGCTCTGGTAGCGCGTCACCCACGGCGTATCGGTGGGCCAGCCGCGGCTCCACGCCAGCTCGTTGAGGCGCTGGCCGGTGGTGCCGGTGGCCACGCGCTCGCCGAAGCGGGCCAGCACGTCGAAATGCTCGTCGGCGAAGGCCAGCATCGCCGGCTTCATCGCATCGTGGGCGATCAGCGCCAGGGTCTGTCCTTCGAACGCATGCAGGTCGTCAGCACCGGCATCGGCGGCCAATCCGGCGTGGACGCGTTCGATCTCGATCCAGTCGCGCGCGGTGGCGACAGTAGAAATGAACGGCTTGCCATGGATCACGCACTGACGCTTGAGCGCGGTCGCCTCGGGAAACACCGACGACGGGTCGACCGGATCGATCAGGTAGATCGCGCCATCGAGGGTGCGCTCCGGTCCCATGCCGACCACTTCGGCCACCAGCTTCATCAGGCCGCCCTGGCGGCCGTAGGGATAGCGATGCAGGCCCGCATAGCCGGACAGGAAGCCGTTGCGCTCGATCGCGTCGTGGGTACGGCCGACTGCATGCAGGGACACGCCCAGCTCGCGCAGGCCCGGCTCACTGGCACGCAGCCAGCGGAACAGCGCGGCACGCGCGTCATGGTGGTGCAGGCGGTTGGCGGCCAGGCCGATGCGCATCGCGGGCGTCCTCAGTGGTGGAAGCGGCAGTGTATGTCGCTATCAGTATCGCTGGAGCGTTTTGCAATTTTCCTCATTGTCGCTGCGGGCCGCGTCGCTAGCGTGGCAGGTGGCCGCTGCTTCGTGCAGCCTGCGGCCTGAGGAGTAATCGTGAGTGTCGCGGGTTGTCCTGATGTCGGCGCTGCGCACCGCCGCTGGCGGTGCAGCGGCGTGCTGCTGGCCCTGCTGATGGTGCTGCCGGCTTACGCCGACGACTGCAGCGGCCCGCTGCGGCTGGTGCATGCCTCGGCGCCGTCGTCGGTACCCGCGGACCAGGCCGGGCCCGTGCACGGGGGCATCGCCGCGGTGCTGGCCGCGCTGCGCGCCGCCGAGCCGACGCTGCAGGTGCAGCCGGTGGCCGCCGACCTGCTGGGCGAAGGCCAGCTGCCGGCCGGCACGCAGGCCGTGCTGGGCTGGTCGCGTGGGCAGCTGCCTTCGGGATGGCCGGCCAGTGCCACCTACCTCGAGATACCGCAGGTGATCGTACGCCGCCGCGATGCCCCGCCCATCCTCGACCTGGGCGGGCTGCGCGGGCAGACCGTGGCCACGCCCGATCCGGCACAGCTGTCGCCCCTGCTGCAGCGGCAGGCGCCCGGCGCGCTGCTGCTGCCACCGATGGCGGTGGACACCGCCCTGCGCCTGCTGGTGGCCTCGCAGGTAGATGCGGTGGTGGCCAACCTGGTCGACGTCAAGCGCCTGCTGCGGGAGGGCAACGAGAACGCGCTGCAGGTCGCCGCGCCAGCCGGCTTCGACGATGCCCTGGTGCTGGCCACGACGCCGGCCTGCCGGCACTGGCTGGCCGTGTTCGACCCCCACCTGGCACCGCTGTCCAGCGTACGCGGCATCGCGTTGGCCACGCCGGATAAACCGGCATCGAGAACGGCTGCCGTACCGATGCCGCCGTGGCTGCGCGGCCTCGCTGCTGCCTTGCTGGCCCTGCTCGGGCTGGGGCTGGTGCATGCCCTCGGCTACTGGCGGCTGCACCGCGAAGCGCAGCGCCGCCGTGCCCTGCAGCAGCGCCTGCAGGAGGTCAGCGCGGGTCTGCCCGCGGTGGTCTATCGGACCCGGCGCAGCGCCACGGGCGAGTACAGCGTGCTCTACCTGACCGGAGACGTGCAGGCGCTGTTCGGCATGAGCGTGGACACCGCGCGCGTAGAGCACTGGCGGCTGCTGGCGGCCGTGCACCCGGAGGACCGCGGACCGGTGATGGCCCATGTCGATGCGGCGGCAATGGTGCGCGGGCCGATCGACGTCACCTTCCGCTGCCGCGGGCGGATGGGCTGGCGCTGGGTGCGTTCGCACGGGCGGCCGGTGGACTGCAGTGATGGTGATGGCAGCGGCGTCGAATGGAGCGGCTACTGGATGGACGTGACCGAGGCGCAGATGCGTGTCGGCACCTTGAACGACGCACGGCGCGAAGCCGAGCAGGCAGTGGTGGCCAAGGCCCACTTCCTGGCCAGGATGAGCCAGGAGATCGGCGCACCGATGAACACCCTGATAGGCATGCTCGACGACTTGGCAGAGACGTCGCTGGACCCGCGCCAGCGGCAGCTGCTGGCCACCCTCGACGAGGCGGCCGTGGTACTGCGGCAGATCCTCGAGGCGGTGCTGGACAGCGAGCGGAAGCGCGAGGGAGGCCGCCCCTCCCAGGCGGAGCCGACCGATCTGGCCGCATTGCTGCGGGGCGTGCAGCGCCTGCTGGCGCCGCTGGCCGCCAGCAAGGGACTGCACCTGCACTGTGTGCTGGACCCGGCGCTGCAGACCAGTTCGCTGGTCGATGGCCTGCGCCTGCGGCAGATCCTGTTCAACCTGGCGGGCAACGCGCTCAAGTTCACCGCGCATGGCGGGGTCGAGCTGCGCCTGCAGGTGCAGCGCCAGGCGGCTGCCGGCCAGCATCTGCGGCTGCAGGTGGCTGACACCGGGGTGGGTATCAGTCCGGAGCGGCAGCGGGCGGTGTTCGCGCCTTATACGCAGGCCGAGGCCTCGACCACCCGCCGCTTCGGTGGCAGTGGCCTCGGACTGGCCATCTGCCGCGAGCTGGCCGCCGCACTGGGCGGCGAACTGCAGCTGCACAGCGTCCCCGACGAGGGCACCACGGTCAGCCTGGACCTGTACCTGCCTGCGTGCGACGCCCCTCCAGCGTCGGCACCACAGGCCGCCCAGGCCCCGGCGGCGGCCGGATCAGTGCGCCAGTAGGCGCACGATGCTGGCAGCGGCGTCGCGGCCTTCGGCCACGGCCGTCACCACCAGGTCCGCACCGCGCACCGCATCGCCGCCAGCAAACAGGCGCGGGTGCGAGGTCTGGTACGGCAGGCGGTCCTTGCCACCGGCGACGATGCGGCCATTGGACTGGCCTTCCACGCCGTGCTCGGACAGCCACGCCGGCAGCGTCGGCGAGAAACCGAACGCGATGATCACCACGTCCGCTTCCAGCAGCGATTCGCTGCCCTCGATCGGCACCGCGTTCTGGCGGCCATTGGCATCGGGCTCGCCGAGGCGGGTCTCGACCACGGTCACGCCGATCACTTCGTCATCGGCACCGGCTTCGATCGACAGCGGCTGGCGGTTGAACAGGAAGCGCACGCCTTCCTCGCGCGCATTGGCCACTTCGCGCGCGCTGCCGGGCATGTTCGCCTCGTCGCGGCGGTAGGCACAGGTGACCTTGGCCGCGCCCAGGCGCACCGCGCTACGCACGCAGTCCATGCCGGTGTCGCCGCCGCCGAGCACGACCACGCGCTTGCCGTTGAGGTCGGGCAGGGCGATGGTGTCTTCCCAGCCGGCAATCGGCCGGCCCTTCGGATCATCGCCGCTGACGATGCGGCTGTTCTGCACCAGGAACGGCAGCGCCGGCAGCACGCCCTTCAGGTCCTGGCCGTCCAGGCCGCCGTCGGTGTAGCGGTAGGCACCAGTACCGACGAACACCGCATCGTGGCTGTCCAGCAGCTGCTGCACGCTGACATCGCGGCCGATCTCCACGCCCAGGCGGAACTGCACGCCCATGCCCTCAAGCACCTCGCGGCGGCGGTGGATCACGTCCTTGTCCAGCTTGAAGCTGGGGATGCCGAACTGCAGCAGGCCGCCGATCTGTTCGTAGCGGTCGTAGACCACGGCGGTGATGCCGGCGCGCGCCAGGCGGTCGGCGCAGGCCAGGCCGGCCGGACCGGCACCGATCACCGCCACGCTCTGGCCGGTGGGCTGCACCGCGGCCAGGTCGGGGCGCCAGCCACTGGCCAGCGCGGTATCGACGATGTACTTCTCCACCGCGCCGATGGTCACCGCGCCGAATTCCTCCAGCGTGCAGCTGCCTTCGCACAGGCGGTCCTGCGGGCAGACGCGGCCGCACACTTCCGGCAGCGGGTTGGTGCTGTGGCACAGGGTGGCGGCTTCGTGGATGCGGTTTTCCTGCACCAGCTGCAGCCACTGCGGAATGGCGTTGTGCACCGGGCACTTCCAACTGCAGTACGGGTTGCCGCAATCCAGGCAGCGGCCGGCCTGGTACTGGGCGTCTTCCTTGCCGAACTTGCCGTACAGCTCACCCCAGTCGCCGGAGGTGCGCAGTTCAACCGGGATGCGCTGCGGCATGGTCCGGGGCAGATCGAGGAACTGGAATGCTTGCTTGCGGCTCATGGCTGGCTCTGTGGTTTTTTGCGGTTGCCGGCCAGCGGCCGGCACTACGTGATCCTGGGTAGCCGGCCAGCGGCCGGCACTACCGTTACGCGGCGCGTCGCAGGGTTTCAGTCAGCGACTCGATGCTGGCGGCCTTGGGTTTGACCAGCCAGAACTTGCCGATGTAATCGCGGAACTCGTCCATGATCTGCTGCGCCCAGATACTGCCGGTCAGCTCGCGATGGCGGCCGATCAGGCGGTGCAGGTGCTGGCGGTAGTTCTCGAAGCCCTCGGCCGATACGCGGTGGATGTCGATCAGCTCGTGGTTGTAGCGGTCGACGAAATCGCGATCGACGTCCAGCACGTAAGCCAGGCCACCGGTGAAGCCGGCGCCGAAGTTCAGGCCGACCTTGCCCAGCACCAGCACCACGCCGTCGGTCATGTACTCGCAGCAGTGGTCACCGGCACCTTCCACCACCGCCAGCGCGCCAGAGTTGCGCACCGCGAAGCGCTCGCCGGCGCGACCGGCGGCAAACAGCTCACCACCGGTGGCGCCGTACAGGCAGGTGTTGCCGATGATGGCGGTGCTGCGGGCCTCGAAGCGCGCGCCGCGCGGCGGGCGCACCACCAGGCGGCCGCCAGCCATGCCCTTGCCGACGTAGTCGTTGGCTTCGCCTTCCACTTCCAGGTGCAGGCCGCCGACGTTGAAGGCGCCGAAGCTCTGCCCGGCACTGCCGCGGAAGCGCAGTTCCAGCGGTGCCTCGGCCATGCCCTGGTTGCCGTGCGCGCGGGCCACGGCGCCGGCCAGGCGGGTGCCGATGCTGCGGTCGGTGTTGTGGATCAGGAAGCGGTGCTCGCCCCCCTGCTTGTGAGCGATGGCCGGCGCCAGCAGGCCGTCCATCTGCGTGGCCAGGCTGTCCGGCGATTCGTACAGGCGCTGCGCGGCACAGTGGCTGCCTTCGTAACGGGCGTCGGCCAGCAGGCGCGACAGGTCCACGCGCACGCCGTCGCGCGGTGCGGCCTCGATCTGCCGCAGCAGGTCGGTGCGGCCGACGATCTCCTCCAGCGAACGCACGCCCAGGTAGGACAGCCAGCCACGCACTTCCTCGGCCAGCAGGCGGAAGAAGTTCTCCACGCGCTCGGGCTGGCCGGTGAAGTGGTTCTCGCGCAGGCGCTCATCCTGGGTGGCGACGCCGGTGGCGCAGTTGTTGAGGTGGCAGATGCGCAGGTACTTGCAGCCCAGCACGATCATCGGCGCGGTGCCGAAGCCGAAGCTGTCCGCACCCAGCAGCGCGGCCTTGACCACGTCCAGGCCGGTCTTCAGGCCACCGTCGGTCTGCAGCAGGGTTCGCCCGCGCAGGTCGTTGGCCAGCAGCGCCTGGTGCGCTTCGGCCACGCCCAGTTCCCACGGCACGCCGGCATAGCGGATGGAGCTGACCGGCGAAGCGCCGGTGCCGCCGTCATGGCCGGAAATGGTGATCAGGTCCGCACCGGCCTTGACCACGCCAGCGGCAATCGTGCCCACGCCGGCATGGCTGACCAGCTTCACCGACACCAGTGCGGTCGGGTTGACCTGCTTGAGGTCGTAGATCAGCTGGGCCAGGTCTTCGATGGAATAGATGTCGTGGTGCGGCGGCGGCGAGATCAGGCCGATGCCCGGCTTGGCATAGCGCAGCCGCGCGATCAGTTCGTTGACCTTGTGGCCGGGCAGCTGGCCGCCTTCGCCGGGCTTGGCGCCCTGTGCGACCTTGATCTGCAGCACTTCGGCATTGACCAGATACTCGGCGGTGACACCGAAGCGGCCCGAGGCCACCTGCTTGATCTTGCTTCGCCGCGCGGTGCCGTAGCGCGCCGGGTCTTCGCCACCTTCGCCGGAGTTGCTGCGGCCGCCGAGGCGGTTCATGGCGATGGCCAGCGCTTCATGCGCTTCCGGCGACAGCGCGCCGAGGCTGATGGCCGCGGTGTCGAAGCGCGGGAACAGTTCACTGGCGGGGGCCACCTCGTCCAGCGGCGTCGGCGCAGCGGCCGGCACCAGTTCCAGCAGGTCGCGCAGCGTCGACGGCGGCCGTGCATGCACGGCGTCGCAGTACTGCTGCCACGCACGCGGGTCACCGCTGCGCGCCGCGCGCTGCAGGGTGGTCACCACGTCCGGGTTGTACATGTGGTATTCGCCGCCGTGCACATACTTCAGCAGGCCGCCGACATCCACGCCCTGCTGGGCATCCCAGGCCTGCGCGCAGAGTTCGCGTGCATCGGCATCCAGGCGGGCGAAGCCGGCGCCACCGATGCGCGAGGCGGTATCGGGGAAGCACAGATCGACCACTTCCGGTTCCAGGCCGATGATCTCGAACAGCTGCGCACCGCGGTAGCTGGCCACGGTACAGATGCCCATCTTCGAGATGATCTTCGACAGGCCCTTGTAGACGCCCTTGCGGTAGCGGCGGCCGATCTGCGACTGCTCGCCACCCTTGCTGAGCTTGAGGATGCCGCGGCGGCCCAGGTCGAACAGCGTCTGGTAGGCCAGGTACGGATACACCGCCGTGGCGCCGAAGCCGAGCAGGCAGGCCATGTGGTGCGGGTCGCGGGCGGTGCCGGTCTCGACGATCAGGTTGACGTCGCAGCGCAGGCCCAGGTGCGAGAGGTGGTGGTGGATGGCACTGGTGGCCAGCAGGGCGTGCACCATCGGCCGCCCGGCTACCGGGTAGCGGTCGGACAGCAGCAGCATCACCATGCCCTCGCGGGCGGCCTGTTCGGCCTCGGCGCAGATGCGCTCGATGCCGGCGCGCAGGCCTTCGTCCTCGCTGTAGGACAGGTCGAGCAGGCGGTTGGCCTGCACGTACTGGTCCATCTTCAGCAGCTGGCGCAGCTTGCGCTGGCTCAGCACCGGCGAGTTGAGGATGACGTGGTTCACCGTCTCCGGGCCGGCATGGAAGATGTTGGTCTCCTTGCCGAGCTGGGTGGAGAGGGACATCGCGCAGTCTTCGCGCAGCGGATCGATCGGCGGGTTGGTGACCTGCGCGAACGCCTGGCGGAAATAGTCGTACAGCGGGCGGCTGCGCTGGCTGAGCACGGCCATCGGCGTGTCATCACCCATCGAGCCGGTGGCTTCCTGCTCGGTCTCGGCCAGCGGCCGCAGTACCTGCTCCACTTCCTCGCTGCTGAGCTGGTACAGCTTGTGGTAGCTGCGCAGGGTGCCTTCGTCGAAGGGCTCTTCCACCAGCGACGGATCGATCAGCTCGGTCTGCAGGTAGGTGACGCCCTGCTGCAGCCACTGCTTGTACGGCGCGCGGCCGCGGTTGATGCGGTCGATGGCTTCCGAATCGAGCAGGTCGCCGCGCTTGAGGTCGATGGCGATCATCTCGCCCGGGCCGAGCTTGCCCTTGCGCACCACGCGCTCGGTCGGCACTTCCCACACGCCCGCTTCGGAGGCGACCAGGAAGTGGCGGTCGGCGGTCAGCATCCAGCGCGCCGGGCGCAGGCCGTTGCGGTCCAGCGTACACACCGCATAGCGGCTGTCGCAGGCGACGATGCCGGCCGGGCCGTCCCACGGCTCGCTGTTCAGGCCATGGAACTCGTAGAACGCAGCCAGGTCGGGATCCTTGAACTCCAGCGACTGGGTCGCCGGCGGCACCAGGATGCGCAGCGCCTGGATCAGTTCCATGCCACCGGAGACCATCAGTTCCAGCATGTTGTCCAGGCTCTGCGAATCCGAGCCGTGCATGGAGATGACCGGATCGAACTCGGCGATGTCGAAGCGCGGGGTCTTCCACACCTTGCTGCGCGCCTGCGCCCAGCGACGGTTGCCTTCGATGGTGTTGATCTCGCCATTGTGGGCGAGCATGCGGAACGGGTGCGCCAGCGGCCAGCGCGGCAGCGTGTTGGTGGAGAACCGCTGGTGGAACACGATGGCGCTGGAGGCCAGTTCGCGGCGCTGCAGGTCCGGGAAGAAGCGGCTCAGCTTGTCCGGCAGCACCATCCCCTTGTAGCTGATCGCGTTGGGGCTGAGGGTGGTGACGTAGTAATCGGCATGCTCGCGCAGCTGCTGTTCGCTGCGGCGGCGGGCCAGGAACAGCGCCAGCGCGAAGCCGCCGTCGTCCTGGCCGACACCGGCGTCGACGAACACCTGTTCGATGCGCGGAAGCGTATCGCGGGCCAGCTGGCCGCAGACGCTGTCATCGGTGGGCACCTCGCGCCAGCCGGCCACCTTGCAGCCGACTGCTTCCACCTGCGCCTGCAACTGCGTGCGGCAGGCCTGCGCGGCCTCGGCGTCGTGCGGCAGGAACACCAGGCCGGCGGCGAAGCGCGCGCCCACGGTGATGCCGGCTTCGCTGGCCAGCAGTTTCAGGAAGGCATCGGGGCGGCGCAGCAGCAGGCCGCAGCCATCGCCGGTCAGCCCATCTGCGGCGACGCCGCCGCGGTGGGTCATGCGCGAAAGCGCAGCAATGGCGGTGTCGACCAGCAGGCGCGAAGGCTGGTCGTCGAGCTGCGCGACCATGCCGAATCCACAGGCATCGCGCTCGGAGCGCGGGTCGTAAAGCCCTTGGCGGTTGCGGGGGGCCATCTCTACCTCGATGCGAAAGGAAATGAGCGGGGACACTCGTGCCCGCTCATTCCCTGGAGCGCATCGTGAGGCCACCGGATGCCTCGACTAGATCACAGTTGTTGCAACGCCGCAATACACGGTTGCGCGTGCAACCAAAACGCCGGCAAACCCTTGCCGGCGTTGACTTTCCGTCAGCCGCAGCGAGCGCCGCTGACCAGGCCCTTTTCGTCCACTTCGATGTTCAGGCGATCGCCCATGAACTCCATCGTGGCCACGTCGTTGGGCTTGAGCACGCGCACCTGGCTGGCGGCGGCATCTTCCTGGGCCTGCTTGCCCAGCGCGTCGGTATAGGCCTGGCCGACCAGGCTCTGCACCTGGCTGGCATCGCAGTTGCCGGCCGGCGGTGCTTCGGTGGCCTTGCCGGCCTCATCGGCCGGGGCCTTGGCGGCTTCGGCGGCCTTCTGGGCGTTGGCCGTGGCCGCATCCTGCTCATCCAGCGCTGGCGCCTGGCAGGCGGACAACGCCAGCACGGCCGGCAGCAACAGGGCGGAGAGCGAACGGGCGCGAATCTGGAACGACATCATGACTCCGGAAGAGAAGGGACCGTGAAGACCCGAGCATAGCCGCGAAGCCCCCCTCACGTGTTTGTGTTGCGTTATTGACGCGGCTACGCCGCGCCGATCGCCACACTGGCGGCATGCCTCCTGCCCCCACCCCCGAACGACAGGCCGCACGCGCGGCGGGCCTGCGCTATGTCGATGACACCCAGCCCGGCATCAGCCGGCGCCGCGCAGGCAAGGGCTTTGCCTACCGCGATGCCGACGGCCATGCGGTGCGCGATGCCGCCACCCTGCAGCGCATCCGCGCGCTGGCCATCCCGCCGGCCTACACCGCCGTGTGGATCTGCGCGCATGCCAACGGCCACCTGCAGGCCACCGGCCGCGATGCGCGTGGGCGCAAGCAGTACCGCTACCACACCGATTGGGCCGCGGTGCGCGATTCGGGCAAGTTCGACCGCACCATTGCCTTCGGCGAAGCGCTGCCGGCCCTGCGCCGCAGGCTCAGCCGCGACCTCAAGCAGCGTGGTTACCCGCGCGAGAAGGTGCTGGCGGTGGTGGTGGCGCTGCTGGCAGACACCCTGGTGCGGGTGGGTAATGAAACCTATGCCAAGGAAAACAAGTCCTATGGCCTGACCACGCTGCGCAACCGTCACCTGGACCTGCTGCGCGGGGGCCGCGTGCGCATGCGCTTCCGTGGCAAGTCGGGGCAGCTGCATGAGGTGACCGTCGGCGACCGCCGCCTGGGCACCCTGGTGCGCGGCGTGCAGCAGCTGCCAGGGCAGGCGCTGTTCCAGTACCGCGACGACGACGGTGTCGTGCAGCCGGTCGATTCCGGTGCGGTCAATGACTACCTGCGCGAGGTGATGGGCGAGGACTTCACCGCCAAGGATTTCCGCACCTGGGGCGGCACCCTGGCAGCGGTACAGACCTTCGCCGCCACCGAGCTGCCGGAGCCGTCCAGCCAGCGGGCACTGGCCAAGGCGCAGCGCGAGGTGGTGTGCCAGGTAGCGGCGCGGCTGGGCAATACGCCGGCGGTCTGCCGCAAGGCCTATATCGACCCGTGCGTGTTTGCCGGCTGGGAGCGTGGCGAACTTACCGCGCTGGCCGGTCTGCGCGGCCCACGGCAGTGGGAGCAGGCCACGCTGAAGGTACTGCGCCGGGCGCGGCGGTTGGCAAAGCGCCGCGCCTGAGATCCTCGTAGCGTCGAGCTTGCTCGACGGCGGTTACCCGCAATAGATGGCGGTGATGTTGTTGGTGCGGCCGGTTTCAATCGTCAGCCGATCACCGCCTTCCTGTGCCGCACCCGCCCCCGGATCGGCATTGCCGCTGGCGGTGTTACCGCTGCGCTCGCGGCTGCCGCGCAGAACCTGCACGTGCAGGCTGTCGCTGTCAACGCGCGCGCGTTCGATGGTGACTGCCGAGGCAGCCAACCCAACCGCGCCGCGCACCATGTTGGTGTGGCACTGGCCGGAAATCACGCCATCGATCGGTTGGATCTGGGCAACCGGACTGCTGCTGCAGGCGGCAAGGGCGAAGCAGGCGGCGGCGGTGGCAATTGCATGTTTCATCTGGGCATTCCTCGTGTCCTGGCCTGAAGAGTGCGACGACACGCGTGGTGGCGGAATGAATGCCGTGCACGCGATGGACACAGTGCGCTCACTGCCGCCGGCACGCGGGATGGAGAGACTGCACGAGCGGCGCACGCCGCCCCCGGTAGTGTCGGCCGCTGGCCGGCGACCCCATTCCCTCCCGAGGAGACCTGCATGGCCACCACCAAGAAGACCCCCGCCCGCCGCAAGGCATCGCCCAAGGTGCGCAAAGGCAGCACCGCGAGAAAGACCGCGGCCGAAACCGACCGCCCGCGCGTGGTGAAGACCGCCACCCGCAAGGCTGCCGCCAGCGACCCGCGCGCGGCACGGGTGGCCTCGCGGCAACGACGCCTGCAGGACCAGGAGAAAGCCAAGGATGCGCGCGCCACCAGGAAGGCGGCGAAGAAGACCGCCACCCAGGCCGGCGCACGCAGGCAGCCGGAAACGATGCCGGCCCAGCACCTGGCCAAGCCCGGGCATGAGCATGCATTGGAACTTGCGCCGCGCTTCCTTGCGCCCGACTACGTCGGCAGCGGCAAGCTGCAGGGTATGCGCGCGATCATTACGGGCGGTGACTCGGGCATCGGCCGCGCCGTGGCCGTGCTGTTCGCCCGCGAAGGCGCCGATGTGGCGGTACTGCATCTGGACGAAGCCGAGGATGCGGAGATCACCCGCCAGCACGTGGAACGCGAAGGCGCGCGCTGCGTTGTGATCGCCGGTGACGTACGCGATCCGCGCTTCTGCAACAAGGCGGTCAAGCAGGTAGCCAAGACTTTCGGCGGCATCGACATCCTGGTCAACAACGCGGCCTTCCAGCTGCATTGCGAGCGCCTGGAGGACCTGGAAGACGCGCACCTGCAGGAGACGCTGCAGACCAACATCGGCGGCTACATCCAGATGGCGCGGGCGGTGCTGCCGCATCTGGGCGAGGGCGCCAGCATCATCAACACCGGCTCGGAAACCGGTCTGTTCGGCAGCAAGGCACTGATCGACTATTCGGCCACCAAGGGCGCCATCCATGCCTTCACCAAGGCGCTGGCCAGCCAGCTGCTGCCGCGTGGCATCCGGGTCAACTGCGTGGCGCCGGGCCCGGTGTGGACACCGCTGAACCCGGCAGACAAGCAGGCGAAGGACGTGGCCGAGTTCGGCAAGAACAGCGACATGGGTCGCGCCGCGCAGCCGGAAGAGCTGTCGCCGGCCTATGTGTTCCTCGCCTCGCCGGCCTGTGCCAGCTATATCAGCGGGGTCATCCTGCCGGTGATGGGCGGGCCGCACGGCTGACGGGGCGGTAGTGCCGGCCGCTGGCAGGGCATGGGATCAGAGCCCTTTCGCAGGCGAAAGGGATCTGATCCCGGCAGCCCCCAACCGTTCGTCGGCCCATGACTTCCGGGGGGTTGACTACAGCTGTCGTCATGCAGACAGTGACGACACGTGTAGTCAATGGAGTGGTGTCATGCGTGGCAAGACCATCGGGGACCAGGAGCTGGCCCTGCTGCAGTACATCGATGAACATGCGCCGGCCAGTGTCGGCGAGGTCGCCAGTGGCTATGGCGAGGCCCGCGGGCTGGCCCGTTCCACCGTGCTGACGATGATGGAGCGGCTGCGCGCCAAGGGATATCTTCAGCGCGAGCAGCAGGAGGGCGTCTACCGCTACCAGGCCACCCGTGGCCCGGACAGCGTGCTGCAGGGCGCCGTGGCCCAGTTCGTCGACAACACCCTGCAGGGTTCGGTGTCGCCGTTCGTGGCCTACCTGTCGCAGCGCCAGGAAGTCAGTGACAACGAGCTGGCCGAGCTGGAAGCACTGGTCGCCCAACTCCAATCGCGTCGCCACGAGGGCTGAGCCATGGATACCACGATGCTGATTTCCCTGCTGGAACGCCTGGGCTGGACCAGCCTGCAGACCGTGCTGCTGGTGGCCCTGGTGTACGGGCTGTGCCGCGCACTGCCCTCGCTGTCAGCCAGCACCCGCTGCCGCTTGTGGTGGCTGGTGTCGCTGCAGGCGGTGCTGGGCCTGTTCTGGAGCCAGCCGCTGCAGCTGGCCTGGCTGCCGGCGCCGCAGGCCATGGCAATGAGTGCCACCGACCTGGCCGCCGATGCGATCCATCCGATGGCGCCGGAACTCTCGGCGAACCTGCTGGCCACCGCGCCGATCGACCAAGCCCCCGACATCGCTGCGACGATCGGCAGCGGCGTATCGCCGATGGCCTGGTGGGCGCTGGTTCTAACTGCGCTGTGGCTGTCCGGCGTGCTGGTGATGGCGTGGCGCACCTTCGGAGAGTGGCGCCAGTGCCGCGCGCTGCTGGCCGCCTCGTACCCCTGCGAAGACGCTGCCCTGGTGCAGGCGTTGCAGCTGGCTGCCGATGCCCACGGCCTGCGCCGTGCACCGCGCCTGTGGATGAGCGAACGGGTGGACGCGCCGCAGCTGGTCGGTCCGCTGCGCCCGGTGCTGCTGCTGCCGGCCGGTGCCAATGCCCTGCAAGGCGATGCGCTGGATCTGGCGCTGACCCACGAGCTGCAGCACATGCAGCGCGGTGACCTGCAGTGGGGCCTGCTGCCTGCGCTGGCGCAGCACCTGTTCTTCTTCCATCCGCTGCTGCGCCTGGCCGTGCGCGAATACGCCCAGGCCCGCGAGGAAGCGGTGGATGCAGCAGTGGTCGGCCAGCACGGTGCCAGCCGCCACGCCTACGGCCGCCTGCTGCTGCAGCTGGGTGTGGCGCCGCAGCCGCACCTGGGCGTGGCCAGTGCCGCGCCGAGCACCACCAGCCTGAAGCGCCGCCTGATGAGCCTGCAGCCGCGTCGTGCCTGCCCGCGCATCCTCGCCATCGGCCTGACCGCCCTCGTGGTTGCGGTGGGCGTCGCGCCGATGCGCCTGGTGGCCGCGCCGGTACCGCCAGCGCCGCCCGCACCGCCGAAGACGGTTCCTGCACCGCCTGCACCGCCGGCCGCGCCCGCTGTGCCGGCCTCCGCTACCCGCGTGGTAATGCCCGCGCCGCCTGCCGCACCGGCGGCCCCCGCTGCGCCGCCCGCACCTCCGGCGCCCCCTGTGGACGACGAGGATGGCGATGACAGTTACACCACGGTGGGCGAGCTGCACCTGGGCAATGACCTGGAACGTGGCCACGTGCTGATCGACCATGGCCGCAGCTATGCCAGCGCGACGATCGATGACATCCAGCAGGCCCGCCGCGATGTCGGACGCGATGGCCCGGTGCTGTGGTTCCGCGAAGGCAACAAGCGCTATGCCGTGCGTGATCCGGCCTTGATCCAGCCGCTGCAGCGCGTCTATGCGCAATCGGCCGAGCTGGGTCGCCAGCAGGGTGAGCTCGGTCGCGAGCAAGGCGTGCTCGGGCGCCAGCAGGGTGAACTGGGCCGCAAGCAGGCCGTGCACGCCCGCGAAATCAGCCGTGTGGCGACGCAGGCCGCCAGCCGCGCAGTGCGCGAGAGCGACATCAACCGGCAGGCCGCAGCGGAGGCCGCGAGGGCCGCGAGCGGTTCGATGGATGATGCCGCGATTGCCCGCCAGGCTGCAGCCGAGGCCCGTCTTGCGATGCGTGAAGTGCAGGCGGTGCAGGACGCGCACAGTCACGACATCAGCGAACTGGCCAACCAGCAGGCGCAGCTGGGCCTGCGCCAGGCCGCGCTGGGCAGCCAGCAGGCGGAACTGGGTGAACGCCAGGCGCAGCTGCAGGCACAGGCCTCGGCCCAGGCCAAGCAGGTGATCGCCCGCGCCATGGCCAGCGGCAAGGCCCAGCAGCTGTAGGACCGCTTCGCTCGCCGGGCATGGCCCGGCGCTACCGGATCGATCGCGCCCGCGGATACGGCGCGGTTACATCAACCGCAGCTGGCGCGCTCGATCTTGTTCTGCTCGTCCACGTGCACGGTCACGCGGTCCTGGCGGAAATCCATCGTCACGGCCATGCCCGGCTTCACCACGCGTGCGTTGCGCGCGCCGCTGTCGGCCACCAGCTTCTTGATGGTGGCCTCGTCGGCGGTCTTGCCGGTGAAGGCTTCCAGCGCCTCGGGGCGGCACTCATGCGCGCCCTCGGCGCCCTTGGGCGGCAGGGGGGCTGTGTCGACGGTGCTGCTGGTACCGGCATGGCTGCAGGCCGCGAGCGGCAGGATGCCGGCCAGCAGCAACAAGGTCGTAGGGCGCATCGGCACGGCTCCGGTGAAGGGACTACGGGCAGTGTCGCCGCTGCGCGTGTCAGTGGTGTCAACGCCGCCTGAACCCGCGCCAGGCTAGGGCTGCACCAGCGCCAGCGTTTCGCGCTCGCGCTGTTCCTCGCGGATCAGCCGCTGCAGCAGCAGGGCCAGGGTCACCACGTCCTGGAGGTTGTGGTCGGCCACGCGGCGCAGGTTCACTGCATCGCCGCCGCGCAGGTAACGCAGCCATGCTGCAGGCGCTTCCGAACCGGGCAGGTCATCCTCGCGCACCACGCGCAGCAGCTGGCGCTCGATGGTGGAGAGTTTGCAGTTCTCCCAGCTGCCGCGATAACGCCGGCGGGTGGGATAGAGCAGGTCCACATGGTCCAGCGCGGTGATCGGGCAGCGCTGCCGGGCCAGCCGGTAGCGTGACTTCAGCAGCGGTGCATCGTAGCTGCGGCCGTTGTAGCTGCAGAACACGGTGGACGGCTGCAGCCAGCTGGCGAAGGTGGCCAGCATCGCGTCCTCGGCGGCCATGGTGGACATCAGCAGTTGACGGATGCGCAGGCCTTCGCCGCGCTGCGGGCAGGCATGCCAGTCGGCGGCGCCGATCATGAAGGCACGGGTACCGGTGCCACCGGCCAGGCCGGTGGTTTCGGTATCGAAGAACAGCAGGTCGCGCGCGGCCACGTGCTCGCCATCGCGGCGGGCGAAATCCAGCGACAGCGGCTGCGCGGGAATCGCCTGCGGCTGCAGTGATTCGATCAGGAACAGGCCCGGTGCGATCTGCTCGCCGGGCAGCTGCCGGTCCTGCGCGCTGGCCCGCACCGGGGCGGCGCTACCACGCGTGCGCAGGCCGAGCAGGCGATGCAGGCCGCCCACTTCCGGCCGCCGCAGCGGTGCCGGCGCCGTGGCAGGTGCCACCGCGCCGGTCGGCTTGTGGCGGATCTCCTGTTCGACCCAGGCAAACACCGAGCGCTCGGCCGCAGGCTGCCGCGCATCGTTGGCGGCTACCGGGGCCGGTGTTGCCGGTGGGGGCTCGGGCGCGGCCGGCGTGCTCGCCTTCGGGTCGCCGGCCTGCTTCCGCAGCAGGCGCAGCTTGTCCAGGCTCAGGCTCACGGTGCCAGCAGCTCCATCGGCTCGCGCGTGGTCACCACCACGTCGCACACGTGCTGGCAGGCCTGCGCATCGAACAGGTCGAGCACGCGCAGCGCCAGCGCACGCGGCGAGGTTTCATCTTCTTCCTGCGCGGCCAGCACCGGGCCCACGCAGGCCGGGCAGCCGGCTTTGCAGTCGCAGCGCTGCACCAGCTCGCGCGCGCGCTGCACCAGTTCGGCCTGGCGCTGCCACAGCGGCTCGCTGAGGCCGACGCCGCCGGGGAAGTTGTCGTACAGATAGACGGTGGGCACGAACTCCTGCAGCAGCTCGACGATGCCGGGATCACCCTCGCCACCGCGCAGCTGGCCACGGCCGGTCTGGTCGGCGATCGCGAACCACGAGCCATCGCCGTTGCCGACCGATTTCTGCAGGTCGCGCGCATCGGCCATCACCGCCACGGTGGCGACGATGTGCAGCGCATAGGCCGCGCCGAGGAAACCATCCAACGCATCCTGCTTGCTGGCGAACGCGCGCAGCAGCAACGCCTGCGGCAGCTGCCACCACACCGCAGTGGTATGCAGTTCCTGGTCGGGCAGGTTCACCGGGCCGTAGCCGATGTTCTCGTGCGTGTAGTAGCGGATCTTCTTGTAGCCGGCCACGCGGCGCACCACGTGCACTTCGCCATGGTGCGAATCGCCACGGCCGGCCACGCCGCCATCGAAACGGTCCAGCACCTTGAGCTTGGTGAAGTCGATGCTGTCGGTGTAGTAGTCCACGTGGGTGCGCGTGACGTAGGCCTTGCGGCCTTCCCAGTCCAGCGTTTCCACCTGGTACGGGGTCGACTGCACCATGTGGATCGCGCCTTCGTACAACGTGAGCGCGGCCGCGGAATAATCGACTTCGGCGATGATCTGCTGGCGGCCATCGCTGCGGTCGACCACCACGAAGTTGCCATCGGCCACCGCACGCAGGCTGACCGCGTTGGCCGGGTAGCTGTCGGCGATCCATTCCCAGCGCTCGCCTTCGCGATGGATGACTTCGGTTTCGGCCAGCGCTTCCAGGAACACTTCCGGATCGATCGGGCCGAAGCCATCGCCGACCCGGAACGGCAGTTCGAAGGCCGCGCAGCGGATGTGGTCGAACAGGATCAACGGCTGGTCCGGCGCGATGCGCGCGTGCTCGGGCGAGGCCTCGGCGAAGAAATCCGGATGTCGCACCACATACTGGTCCAGCGGCTGCGAGCTGGCCACCATCACGCCCAGCGCGGGCTGCTGGCGGCGACCGGCGCGGCCGAAGCGCTGCCAGGTGGCCGCAACGCTGCCGGGGTAGCCGTTGAGGATGACCACGTCGAGGCTGCCGATATCCACGCCCAGCTCCAGCGCCGAGGTGCTGACGATGCCGTCGATGTTGCCCGCGCGCATCGCACGCTCGGTCTCGCGGCGCTCGGTGGGCAGGTAGCCACCGCGGTAGGCGCGGATGCGGGGCGGCCTGCGCGGGTCGTGGTCGAAGATGTCCTTCAGGTACTTGGTCAGCACTTCCACCATCAGGCGCGTCTGCGCGAACACCAGGGTCTTCAGCCCGGATTTGATCGCGATGCGGGCGATGCGGTTGCTCTGCGAGCGTGCCGAGGCACGCAGGCCCAGGTCCGGGTTGATCACCGGCGGGTTCCACAGCAGCACCTGCTTGGGCCCGCTGGGCGCGCCGGATTCGGTGATGGCGGTGACCGGTGCCTCGATCAGCGCTTCGGCATGCGCCTGCGGGTTGCCGATGGTGGCCGAGCACAGGATGAACTGCGGTTGCACGCCATAGAACGCGCAGATGCGCTTGAGACGACGCAGCACGTTGGTGACGTGGCTGCCGAACACGCCGCGGTAGGTGTGCACCTCGTCGATGACGATGTAGCGCAGGTTCTCGAAGAACTGCGCCCACTTGGTGTGGTGGGGCAGGATGGCCTGGTGCAGCATGTCCGGGTTGGACACCACGATATCGCCGTGCAGGCGGATGGCCTGGCGCGCATCGCCGGGAGTGTCGCCATCGAAGGTGAAGGCCTTCACGCCGAGGTCTCCGGCGCGGTTGAGTTCGAGCAGCTCGGCCACCTGGTCCTGGGCCAGCGCCTTGGTCGGGAACAGGTACAGCGCCTTGGCCTTGTCCTGCATGGCCGCGCTGACCACCGGCAGGGTGTAGCACAGCGACTTGCCGCTGGCGGTGGGGGTGACGATGGCCACGTGCTCGCCGCGCTGGCTGGCCTCCCACGCTTCTGCCTGGTGGCTGTAGAGCTGTTCGATGCCGCGTGCCTTCAGGGCGGCGGCCAGGGCGGGCGGCACCGAATCGGGGATGGGCGCGTAGCGGCCCTCGCGGCCGGGAATGGCGAAACTGCCGGTGATGCGGTCGTGGTAGCGGCGCTGCAGGCGCGCACTGAGCAGGGCGCCATCGCGCGCGGGCAGGCCGTCGCGGGTGGCGAGCTTCTGCTCGGCGTCCGCCGTGCGCTTGGCGAGTTCGTAGGCCATGGAGGAGGGAGCCGGGACGGTTTGCGAGGGGTCACATGGCACCACAGATGGGTCTCAGGGTGTGAGACCGCGTGCCGGGATGCAGTGAACCATTCAGTGCGGCGGCACAGCCATCGCCGGCTGAACGCCGGTACTGCAGCCAACGAAATCTGAAGCCGTGATGCGTATCCTCGGGGATTGGACGCACCAGACAGGGCGATGGCTGTGGCACGACGGGAACTGCAGGGAGCACTTCTGGCCGGCATGATGCTGGCCGCCACGGCGCACGCGCAGCAGGTTGACCCCGTGATCGATCCGCCTGCGGCAGGCGAGGTGCCGCCCGCCGATGCCGCCGCGCCGCCGCAGGGCGATGTCACCACCCTGGGTGAAGTACGCGCGCTCAAGCCCGAGGACGAGGCGCTGGATCTGTACCGCTTCAAGAACCCCGTGAAGTTCGGCGACAACCGTTTCAGCCGCGACTGGAGCGAGCCGCCGTCGCCGGAACAGGTGAGCATGGGCGGTGGCTACATCATGATGGGCGTGGTGAAGGGCGTGCTGGCGGCCGGCCGCGGACTGAACAAGCTCACCGGTGGCCCCGACCAGATCCAGGCCGCCATCGCACGGCCGCCGCCGGAGCTGACCCCCGAACAGCGGCGCCGGGCACAGCAGTTCTGCGAGCAGCAGGGCGGTTGCGATCCCGCGGTCGGGAAGTAGGCGTTATCCTGCCGCCTTTCCTTACGAGGTTGCCTGGATGCTGCTGCGTTCCTTTCTCCTGCTTGCTGCGTTGAGCCCGCTGGCCGCCGCTGCCAGCGACCTTGCCGACGACGGCTCGTGCCGCAACGGCGCGTTCCCTTCCGCGCAATCGGATTTCGCCGTGGCCAAGGTGGTGGGCACGCAGCGCCTGTACCTGCTGGGCGACATGGACGGCTGCCCGGCCAAGGGCGAACCCGCCTGCCGCCAGCGCAGCTACGTGGTGAGCGGTGACACGGTGGTGACCGGACGTGACCTGGGCCCATACCGCTGCGCGTTTTTCCCGAACAAGGTGGGTGGCAGTGCCGGTTGGGTCGACCGCAGCAAGCTGCAGCCGGTGGCACGGGTGACCCCGACGCTGCAAGGCTGGGCCGGTGACTGGAAGGACGGCGACAACGGCCTGCGCATCTCGGTGCGTGGCAGCCAGCTTCACGTCGAAGGTGATGCCTACTGGCCCTCGGCCAACCCCACGCCGGAACAGCGGCCGTATGGGCCGAACATGGGCCAGGTGGAAGCGCAGGCCACGCCGCGCGGCAGCCAGGTGGAGTTCGTCGAGGACAGCTGCACGGTGCACGCGCAGTTGCTGGGCGATGTGCTGGTGGTGTCGGACAACAGCGAATGCGGCGGCATGAACGTGCGGTTTGATGGGGTGTACCGGCGCTCCGGGGCGCGTTGACTGGTGATGGATGGGGTCAGAGCCCTTTCGCACGCGAAAGGGATCCGACCCCGTGGCTCAGCGCCGCCGTTCCAGCCACCACAGCAGCGATGCGCACAGCACGAACGCCAGCCACCACGGCCAGCGTGAGCCGGGCACCGGCTGCATTGCTGCGGTACCTGCAGGCGCTCCCATCGCCAACGCCTGCGTCGTCGCATCGCTCATCGCCTGGCGATGCAGCGCCGCCGCCTCCTTCGCGTCGAACACATAGCGCCAGACGGTCGTGTCGCCATGCTGCAGGCGCTGCCAGCCTGCTGCCTGCGGCCACCATCCGGCACAGCGCATCGACGAGGTAGTGGCATCGACGACCAGCGGCACGCCCGCGCCCTTCGCATCGAACGCCTGCAGCGGGGCCTGCACGCCACACAGCGCGACGCGCTCGCCCAGCCAGGCCTGCGCCTGCGGTGACCACAGCGCGTCCGTGCCGGGCTGCGCGCGCGCCAGCGTGGCGACCACACCGCTCCACAGTTCGCCGTGGCGATCATCGCGGCCGGCCAGCACCCAGCGCCAGCTGTCGGTGACCGGCAGCAGGCCGATGCGGCCCTTGCCGACGCTGCGCCAGCCACCAAGGGGCTGGCCCGCAGTGTCGTGCAGCAGGGCGCTGCCGTCGTTGACCTGCAGCGCGAGCGCCTCCAGCGAGGGCAGGGCGGCGCTGTGCGAGCTGCGGTCCGCCGCTTCGCCATCGGCGGTAGGCAGGGTGGCCGAGTCCAGCGGGCCGCGCCGTGCGGCGAGCATCGCGCTTTCGCCATCGCCAGGCAGTTCGACGGCGTGGCTGCTGCCATCGCCCTGCACCGGCAGGCCGAGGTCACGCAGGCGTTGCCGCGCGCTGGCCGATGGAGCGCCGGCGCTGCGGAGCAGCACCCCGAGGCCGTTACGTAGTGCCTGGCGCACCGCGGTCAGTTGCCCCGCGCTCAACGCCGCCAGGCTGCGCTCGTCGAGCAGCAGCAGGTCGCTGCGCGCCAGTGTGGCCGCATCCAGCGCCACTGCGCCATCGCCCACGCTGAGCCCAGCGCCGGTGTCGGCCTGCACCTGCACGCGCAGGCCGGCATCGGTGGCCCAGCGACGCAGGTACTTCAGTTCCGGCCCGGGCGCGCTGGCACGCACCAGCAGGCGCAGCGGTGTGGCCGCCAGTGTCTGCTGCGGCACCGGCACGCTGTCCAGCACATGGGCCTGCGCATCCAGCAGGCGCAGATGGAAGACGCTGCGGCCCGGCGCACGGGCGATGCCGCTGAGCTGCACGCGGCCATCGGCGGCCACGGCCACGCGATCGACCACGGTGTCGGCCGGGTCCAGCAGTTCGGCGCGGCCCGTGGTGACACCGTGTGCCTGCGCGCGCACCTCGAAGCGCGCACCGGGTGCGGTGTCGGCAGGTGGCTGCAGCGCGATCCAGCCACGCGGCGCAGGAGAGGCCTGCCAGCTCACGTGCGGCGGCAGCGACGCGTCGCGATCACGCGCGGCCAGGCCGGCGCCGACCAGGGTCAACGTGGTGGCCGGGTGCTGGCGCAGCGCCGTGGCCAGATCAGCTGCGCGCTGGCCGCCCGGCACATCCGCCGCCTCTGGCAACAGCAGCAGCGGGCCATCGCTGGCTGGTAACGCGCCGGCAGCCGCCGCATCGGCAGTGAGCACCACCAGGCCGCCCGCAGGCAGCTGCTGGCTGGGCGGCAGCAGGCAGAAGTACAGCAGCACGGCGGCGATGGCCTGAAGGCCCAGCCGTGCCGCGCGCTGGCCGTGATGGGCGGTGGTGGCGCGCAGTTGCGGGACGCTGGCGAGGATGACGATGACCGCCAGTGCCACGGCCAGCCACAGGTTCAATGCAATGGCATTCATGGCTGCACCTCCAGCGCATCGAGATAACGCTGGCCCATCGCATCGGTGGCGGTGCGCCGCATCACCTGCGGCAACGGACGCTGCAGGGCGCGCCACAGCTGCGCGCGCAGGCGCTGGCGGCAGTCGCTGCAGTCCGGTTCGATGCGCAGCTGTTCAATGGCGGCGGCAAGGTCGAGGGCATCGGGCAGGAAGGCGGCGTTGCGCTGCTGCCACGTGGCCAAAGCGTCCAGGTCAGGCGTGCCATCACCGTCGCCCAGCCGCTGCCAGGCCTCGACGATGGCCGGGTCCGGCGGCGTGCGTGCGGCCAGCGGCAGCTCGCGGCTGGCCAGGCCGGCGCGGTCGCCGCCCAGCCGTCGGCCCTCGTCGATCGGTGGCAGTTCCGGGCCGACGCGGGCCAGATAGATGCGCTCGGCCTGCTGCACCTGCTTGATGAAGGCCAGCGCCTTGTAGGCGAACGGCAGCGCCTGCTCCGGGCGGCCCTGGCGCAGCTCACCCTCGGACGACCACATCTGGTCCAGCGCGGCCTTCAGCGTGGCGCGGGTCTGCGGGTCGAGCAGAGTGGCGGCCTCGGCGTGGTCGTGGGTGTGGCCGTACTCGGACAGCACGTCGGTGGCGCTGCCGAACACCGGTGGCGTGTCGGCGTTGCCGGCGGTACTGCCGTGGTCATGATCGTGGTCGTCGTGCGCGCCGGCCTGGGCATGTCCGTGGTCGTCGTCGTGATCGTGCGCGTCCGCCGTGGGTGCATCGCTGGTGGGCAGGTCGCTGGTCGGCGGTGTCTTCTGCGCGCCTTCGCTTTCCTCACCGAGGAACTGGCCGTAGCGCAGGCGCAGGATGCGCTGGTCGACGCCGATGGCATCGCTGCGCTTGATGAAATCATCGGCAGCCAAGCTGCGGCGTTGGCTGATGAGTGCTTCGGCGTCGATGATGATCTGCCGCTGGCTGCGGAAGTAGGCAGGCAACGTCTTCTTGATGCGGCCTTCCAGTTCGGCACCGAGCGCGACTTCGGTGGTGGGCAGGCGCAGGATCACGCTGCTGCTGCGCCCGGTCTGCGCGTTGGGGGCATGGTTGTCGCGTACTTCCAGCTGTGCGATCACATCATTGCCGGGCTGCGCGCCGAGTGCGACCAGATCGAGGGTGTGGGCGAAGCGCCGCGCGGTGGGTTCGCCGCTGCCGGTGAGGGTGACGCTGCGCTGGACGAAGGTGATGTTCTCGCCGCTGCCCTGGGTGGTGGTGATCGACAGCTTTGCCTGCGCGGCTACGCCGTAGTCATCGCTGGCTTCGAAGCGCAGCGCCCACTGCCGCTGCCCGGGCGTGCCCAGTACCAGGCTGGCGGCCGGTTCCAGCACGCGCACGCTGGGCGCGCGGTCGGGCACCACATCCAGCCGGTACAGGCGGGTGCTGGCCAGGGCGGGCTCGCTGACCACGCGGTACAGCACCGGCGCACGGGCTACGTCCTGTGCCTGCCATTGGCCGTCGTGCTCGCGCAGGGGCAGCCGTCGCCCGTCGTGGAACTGCAGCCATGCCTTGCTGGGCGTGTGGTCGAAACGCACCGACCACGACAGGCGGCTGTCCGCGGCCACCTTGGCGTCCAGTGCGTTCTGGGTGAGCGTGGCCTGGCCGGTGTACGCCGGTGCATCGATCTGCAGGCGGGTCGACTGCAGCTGCAGCGGACGGGCAGCCGCCGTGGGTGCCGTTGCCGTGGCTCCGATGCCTGCGGAGACGCACGCGCTGCGTGGCCAGCCCAGCGCGAGCAGGGCGATGGCCAGGCCGGCGATCCAGCACAGCGCCAGTGCGGCGCGCGGCCAGCGCGGGCGCAGGTCCGGCATCGTGCGTTCCAGCGTCGCCAGCACATGCGCGCGCTGGCGCTGCTGCAACGGGTTGAGGCGGGCGACCTCGGCAAACAGCAGATCGGCGCTGTCCTCGCTGCGGCCGCTGCCATCGAGCTGGCGCTGCAGCCAGCGCCGGTCCATCTGGCGAGCACGCGCGACGGCCACGCCGGCGCAGGCCAGCAGGGCCAGCGTGCCGACCACGCAGGCGGCATCGAAGCCGCCCAGGCGCAGGGTCAGCGCGGTGGCGGCCAGCGCCCACGGCAGGCCAAGCAGCACAGTGATGCTGGCGCGGCGGCGACGTGCGCGCTGCCAGCTGCGCTGCAACGCGTTCATGCCGGCCTCCGCGCAGCGCGACTGGCCATTCCGCGCTCCAGCGCGAACAGCAGCACGATGGCCAGCAGCAGCCACGGGGTCAGCTCGCGTGGTGCGGCGGCGTTCACGGGCAGTACCGCCTGCTGCGGTGCGTGATCGCGCGCATCGCCCACGCGCGGTGGCGCTGGTGGCTGCAGGGCCAGCAGCAGGGCCTGCGGCAAGCGGGCATCACGCAGTGCGCCGTTGTGGGCGGCGTCCCATTCGCCGGGCAGCGACAGCAGGCGACCCTGGCCGACGCGCTGCTGCCACAGCAGCGGTGCACCCTCGGCACTTCGCAGCACCACCGTGGCGGCAGCATCAGGTCTGGCCGCGGTCATCACGCTGCCGCCTTCGCGCAGCCAGGCCTGCCATGCCGCCGGCAGTGCATCGCTACGGCCCCACACCGCAATCTCGCCGGGTGCGGGCAGTGTGTCGGCAGGCAGCTCGGCGGCGGCAGGCTGGATGCTCCACGCACGCTGCAGGGCGCCGATCCAGTGCCGCGCGCTGTCCGGTGCCTCGGCATGCACGCGCAGGCGTGGCCGGGACAGTGCTGCCTGCGTGCTCGCAACGGGCACGGCATGCGCCTGCCACTGCACGCTGCGCGACACCTGCAGGCGTGCGCCATCGAGGCCGGGCAGCGGGTCGGGCACATGTACGGTCAGCGCGGTGCCGGCGGGCAGCTGCGCGTCGAGTTCGCGCAGCAGGCTCGCAAGCGCCACAGGTGTCGTGGGTGCTGGTTGTTCGACGGTCGGGAAGCCAGGCGCCAGCCAATGCCAGTTGCCCTCTTCGCCGGTGCCGCGCAGTGCGCGGGCATCCAGCCCGGGGGCGACCACGGTCCAGGCGCTGGGCGGTGCTGCGCTGCCGGTCAGCGCCGGGCGCGCCAGCAGCAGCGCCAGTGCGGCCAGCAACAGCAGGCGCACCAGCAGCAGCGGCCAATCATCGAAGCGGATGCGCTGGCGCGGGCGGATCTGTGCGCGCAGCCAACGCAATGCGGCGAAATCCAACGGCGTGTACGGATGGCGCCGGGCGAGGTGGATCAGCAGTGGCAGCAGCCACGCGGCCAGTGCGGCCAAGCCCAGCGGGAACAGCAGGTTCATGCGCCGCCCCCGCGGCCGAACAGCGCCTGCAGCGGCTGGTCCAGCGGATGGTCGAGCCAACCGGTGGCGCTGGCGATGCCGCTGGCCTGCAGGCGTGCCTGCAGGGCGCTGTGTGCGGCAGCGAAGCGCTGCAGGTAGTCGGCTCGGATCGCGGCGCCATCGCCCAGCAGTTCCTCGCCGGTTTCCGGATCGCGGAAGCGATGGCCGGCATCGAAGGGGAAGTCACGCTCGTCGGCGGTCAGCACCTGCAGCAGCATCACCTCGCGGCGTGCGCTGGCCAGGTGTTCCAGCAGCACGATGCTGGTTTCATCGAAGCCATCGCCGATGGCCAGCAGCAGATCGCCCGGGCGCACGCGTTCCCACAGCGGGCGCAGGCGGTCGGCGGCTGGCCAGCCACCGCGCGCCTGCAGGGCATGCAGTTGCAGGTGCACGCGGTCACGCTGGCGCGCGCCGTGGCCGGCTGGTACCAGCTGCAGGCCATCGCCGTTGATCGCCAGCAGGCCGAAACGATCGCCCTGCTGCAGGGCCAGCTCGACCAGGCAGGCGGCCAGCCCGCGCATGTGGTCCAGACGCGTGCGCTGCGGCGCGGCGCGGTCGGCCTGGCCGGCCGAGGCGGTGGCATCGAGCAGCAGCCAGACAGTGATCGGGCTTTCGCGTTCGGATTCGCGCACGAAGAAGCGGTCCGAGCGCGCGTACAACTTCCAGTCGATCTGGCGCAGTTCGTCGCCGGGTTCGTAGGCGCGGTACTGGGCGAATTCCAGGCCGGCACCGCGGCTGCGGCTGGCGTGCTGGCCGATGCCGCTGGCGCCGCTGGCCAGGCGCGGCCGCAGGCGCAACGTGCGCAGGCGCGCACGCAGTTCCGGTGGCAGCGTCAGCGGTGTACCGGTGCTCACGCGTGCTTCAACCCGGGAAGGGCACGGCCTGCAGCAGCGCCGCGACCACGTCGTCGGCGCGCTTCTGTTCGGCTTCGGCGGCGAAGGACAGCAGCAGGCGATGGCGCATCACCGGCGCGGCCAGCGCCTGCACATCCTCGCGGGTGGCGGCAAAGCGGCCCTGCAGCAGTGCACGCGCCTTGGCGGCCAGCACCAGCGACTGCCCGGCACGCGGGCCGGCGCCCCACTTCACCCACTGGTTGATCGCGGCCGGTGCGCCGTCGCCGGGGCGGCTGGCGCGTACCAGTCGGGTGATCCAGGCCAGCACATCGGGGCTGACATGCACCTGGCGCACGGCGGCCTGCAGGGCGATCACCGCCTCGGCGTCCATCACCTTCGGCACCGCTTCGGTGGCACCGCCGGTGGTCTGTTCGATGATGCGGCGCTCTTCGTCTTCGCTGGGATAGTCCACCAGCACGTGCAGCAGGAAGCGGTCCAGCTGTGCTTCCGGCAGCGGGTAGGTGCCGGCCTGCTCGATCGGGTTCTGCGTGGCCAGCACGAAGAATGGCGCGGGCAGCTCGCGCGTGGTGCCCGCATGGCTGACCGTGCGTTCCTGCATGGCTTCCAGCAGCGCCGCCTGGGTCTTGGGCGGGGTGCGGTTGAGCTCGTCGGCCAGCAGCAGGTGGGTGAAGATGGGGCCTTTCTGGAAGCGGAAGTGGCGGTGGCCGGTGCCGTGGTCTTCTTCCAGCAGTTCGGTGCCGAGGATGTCGCTGGGCATCAGGTCGGGGGTGAACTGCACGCGCCGGAACTGCAGCTCCAGTGCCTGCCCCAGCGAGCGCACCAGCAGGGTCTTGCCCAGGCCGGGCGCGCCTTCCAGCAGGCAGTGGCCACCGGCCAGCAGGCCGATCAGCAGCTGCTCGACCACCGTGTGCTGGCCGACCACGGCGCGGGCCAGGGCGCTGCGCAGCCCATCCAGGCGCGGCAGCAGGGAATCGAGATCGAGGGAGGTCATGGCGGTGGTCCGTTCAATTGTTCAACGCGTACATCACGATGTTGACGCCGAAGCGGGTGTTGTCTTCGGCCAGGAAGCGCTTGTTGCGCCAGTCGTAGTCCCACTCGCAGCCGTAATCCTTGTTGCTGTAGAGCAGGCCCAGGCGGCCATCGACCTCGATACCCTTCAGGTAGTCGTGCACGAGGTCATCGCCCCAGCCGTTGAGCTCGAAGCCGGTGGCGGGCGGGCCGTCGGGGAAGCGGAAGAAGCTGCGGTAAAGCGCATGGCTGTTGGGCAGCTTCTGCAGGGCCCTGGGCCCGAACAGCCGGCCCATCTGTGCCTCGAACGAGGTGGCGAACAGACCGTCGATGTCATGGTTGCAGTCGTCGACGAAGACGAAGCCGCCGTTGCGCACGTAGCGCACGAAGTTCTGCCGCTCGGCGGCGTTGAACTCCACCAGCGTGTGCCCGGCCAGGTAGCAGAACGGCGCCTCCAGCATGCGCGGGTCGGCCAGGGCCACCACGTGTTCCTGCGGGTCGACGCGCAGCGAGGTGTAGTCGATCAGCGAGGTGATCAGGTTGGACGGCATGCGCGCGTCCACGTCCCAATCTCCGGAGTCGTACTGCAGGCGGGTGAACCAGAAGTCGTAGCGCGAACTGCGCGGGCCTGCCTGCGCGAAGGCCGGCAGCGCCGCCGCCGAAGCGGCAGCGGCCAACCAGCGCAGGCAGGCCCGCCGATCCATCAGACCGCGTCGGACAGCGAGGTGAAGGTGAAATCGCGCAGCTTCATCGGCGGGATCATCATCACGTAGCTGGATTCATCACCGGCCACGCGCACCGGCTTGCCCAGCTCTTCGATGTTGTTGAGCATGATGACCGGCGATTCGTTGAAGCGGAAATTCTTCACCGGGTGCTTGATCTGACCGTTCTCGATGTAGAAGGTGCCATCGCGGGTCAGGCCGGTCAGCAGCACGGTCTGCGGGTCGACCATGCGGATGTACCAGGTGCGGGTGACCAGGATGCCCTTCTGGGTGCCGCGCACCAGATCGGCGGTGCTCTTGTCGCCACCGCTCATCAGCAGGTTGCCCGGCGTGGCCTTGGCGGTCTTGCCCTGCTTCTGTGCCCAGAAGCGCGAGTAGTCCAGGTTGGCGACCTTGCCGTTCTCGATGATGGCCATGCGCTCGCGCGGCATGCCCTCGCCATCCCACGGCAGCACCGGTGCGTCGGCATGCCACGGGTCGGCGTACATGCTCACGCGCGGGTCGTAGACCTGCTCGCCCAGCTTGTTGCCACCGCCCTTCTTGGACAGGAAGCTGCGGCCTTCATCGGCCGAGCGCGCGCTGAAGAAGTTCATCATGAAGCTGATCAGGCCGGCGGCGGCGGCCGGCTCGAGGATGACCGTGTACTTGCCCGGTTCCAGCGCCTTGGCTTCCGAGGATTCGGTGGCCTTGCGCATGGCGATGCGGATGTCCTGGTCGGCCTTGAAGTCCGCCGCGTCCTTCAGGTTGCGGCCGACCCAGCCCGAACCGCGGCCGTCTTCGGTGCGCACGGTGCAGGTGTAGTCGAAGCTTGTGCTGCGCTGGTAGCCGAAGTTGCCGTTGCTGTTGGCGGTGGCATAGAAGCCCTGGCCATCTTCCAGGAAGCCGGCGGCGATCAGGCCGTTGCCACGGCACGGCGCGATGGAATCGGCGGCGACCTTGGCGCGGAACGCCGGATCGATGGCGGCGGTGGATTCGCTGAAGGTAGGGCTGGCGCGGTAGGTCTGCTTGCCGATGGCCGGCATGAATTCCGGGTTTTCCGGGGCCAGGCGGGCCAGGTCCTCGGCGCGGCGGACCACGCGTTCCAGCGCGGCATCGTCGAACTCGTTGATCGAGGCGGTGCCCACGCGCTTGCCGAAGGCCACGGTGACGGCCAGCTCGGTGTTGTCCACGATGCCACTGGTGGACACGTTGTTCAGGGCGAAACGGATGTTGCCGTTGATGGAACCGGCCAGTACGGCGGTGCACTCATCGGCCTTGGACAGGGCGATGACCTTGTCGAGGATGGCCTTGGCCTGGGCTTCGGTGAAGATACTCATGGTGTAAGGGCTCCTGACCGGTCAGCCGAGGCTGCGTGCGGTGTTGATGACGTTGATGCCGTTGAAGCGCGCGGTGGACGAGCCATGCGAGACCGCCGAGACCTGGCCCGGCTGGCCCTTGCCGTCGAAGAATGAACCGCCCAGGCGGTAGTCGCGTTCGTCGGCCACGGCGGTGCAGGCGTTCCAGAACTCCGGCGTGCGGATCTGGTAGGCCACGTCTTCCAGCATGCGGGTGATCTTGCCGTTCTTGATCTCGTAGAACAGCTGGCCGCCGAACTGCGCGTTGTAGCGCTGCTGGTCGATGGAGAACGAGCCGTCGCCGATGATGTAGATGCCGTTCTCGACGTCCTTGATCATGTCCGGAACGCTGAGCGGGGTCTTGCCCGGCGCCATCGACACGTTGGCCATGCGCTGGAACTGCACGCTGGACCAGGAATCGGCGTAGCAGCAGCCATCGGACTCGGTCTTGCCGAGGATGTGGGCCTGGTCGCGGATGGTCTGGTAGTCCACCAGTTTGCCGTTGCTGATCAGGTCCCAGCGCTTGCACTTCACGCCTTCATCGTCGTAAGCGACCGCGCCGAGGCTGCCCGGCTGGGTCTTGTCGGCGAAGATGTTGACGTGCTCGCTGCCGTACTGGAAATGCTGCTCGCGCTTGTCCAGGGTGGCGAAGCTGGTGCCGGCGTAGTTGGCTTCGTAACCGAGCACGCGGTCGAGTTCGAGCGGGTGGCCGATCGACTCGTGGATGGTCAGCCAGGTGTGCGAGGGATCGAGGATCAGGTCGTACTTGCCGGGCTTCACCGAAGGCGCCTTCAGCTTCTCCTGCGCCTGCTTGGCCGCAGCGATGGCGTCTTCCTTCATGTCGTAGGAGGAGCCGTAGTTCACCACGCCATTGGGGGTGAGCACCTTGCCGGCGGCGGCGCCGTCCAGGTACTCGTAGCCCAGGCCCATCGGTGCGGACAGGCCTTCGCGGGTGCGGAACTTGCCGCTGGCCTTGTCGATGGCGGTGACCGTCATCGGTGCCCAGATGCGGTGCACGTCCTGGTCGATGTAGGAACCATCGGTGGAGGCGAAGTACTTCTGCTCGTTGACCAGGAACAGCATCGAGTTGACGAAACTGGCACCGGCGCCCATCGCGGCCGCGTTGACGTCCAGCAGCAGGTCGACCTTCTCCTTGATCGGCACGTCCATGGCGTTCTTGCGGATCGGCGTGCGCCAGCTCACTTCACCCACGCCCGGCGCCTTGGCCAGCTGCACCGGTGCGGTCTGCACGCCTGCGTTGGCCTTGGCAATCGCGGCGGCCTGCTGCGCGGCGCGGGCCACGTCGGCGGTGCCCAGCGCATTGGTGGCGGCGAAGCCCCAGGCGCCGTTGACGATCACGCGGATGCCGACGCCGGTCGACTCCGTGTTCACCACGTTCTGCACCTTGTCCTCGCGGGTGATCACGAACTGCCGCAGGTAGCGGCCGATGCGCACATCGCAGTAGGTGGCGCCGGCGCTGCGGGCGGCCTGCAGCGCGGCATCGGCCAGGCGCTTCTTCAGCCCCAGGTCGAGACTGGACTGCAGCTGCTCGGCGGCGATCGCCTTGCCGAAGAACGACGGCACGATCAGGCCGCCCGCGGTAAGCCCGGTCAGGGCAAGGAAGTCACGTCTCTGCAAGGCAGCTCTCCACGTCGAAGGATGGGACGACTCAGGCGCCGAGACTGCGCGCGGTATTGATGATGTTGATGCCGTTGAAACGGGTGGTGGACGACCCGTGCGAGACCGCCGATACCTGCGCGGGCTGGCCCTTGCCGTCGAAGAAGGAACCGCCGAGGCGGAAGTCACGCTGGTCGCAGATCGCGGTGCACGCGTTCCAGAACTCCGGCGTGCGGATCTGGTAGGCCGCATCCTCGACCATGCCGGCGATCTTGCCGTCCTTGATCTGGTAGTAGAGCTGGCCGCCGAACTGCGCGTTGTAGCGCTGCTGGTCGATGGAATAGGAGCCGCGGCCGTGGATCCAGATGCCGTTCTCCACGTCCTTGATCATGTCGTCCACGCTCAGCGGCGCCTTGCCCGGTGCCAGCGAGACATTGGCCATGCGCTGGAACTGCACGCTGGACCAGGAATCGGCGTAGCTGCAGCCATGCGAGGCCTCGCGACCGAGGATATGGGCCTCATCGCGGGTGGCCTGGTAATCGACCAGCACGCCATCACGCACCAGGTCCCAGCGCTGCGTCTTCACCCCTTCATCGTCGTAGCCGACCGCACCGAGGCTGCCCGGCTGGGTCTTGTCGGCGAAGAAGGTGACGAGGTCGCTGCCCCAGCGGAAACCGGCATCGCGCTTGTCCAGGGTGGCGAAACTGGTGCCGGCGTAGTTGGCCTCGTAGCCCAGCACGCGGTCCAGTTCCAGCGGGTGGCCGACGTTCTCGTGGATGGTCAGGAACAGGTTGGACGGGTCCAGCACCAGGTCGTACTTGCCGGGCTTCACCGAGGGCGCCTTCAGCTTTTCGCGCGCATGGCGGGCGGCGGCGATGGCGTCCTCGACCGGGTCGTAGGAATCGCGGTAGGCGGTGAGGCCGCCGGGCAGCTGTACCTTGCCGCGCGCATCGCCATCGAGGAATTCATAGCCCATGCCCATCGGCGAGGACAGCCCGGCACGGGTGCGGAACTTGCCGCTGGCCTTGTCGATGGCGGTAGCGGTGAACGGCAGCCAGATGCGGTGGATGTCCTGGTCGATGAAGGAGCCGTCGCTGGAGGCGAAGTACTTCTGTTCGTTGACCAGGAACAGCGTGGAATTGATGAAGTCGGCGCCGGCATCGAGCGCGGCGCCGTTGAGCGCCAGCAGCAGTTCGATCTTGTCCTGGATCGGCACGTCCATGGCGTTCTTCCGCACCGGGGTCTGCCAGCGCACCTCACCGACCGCCGGCGTCGGTGCCAGCTGCACCGGACGGGTCTGGATGCTGGCGTTGGCACGGGCAATGGCCGTGGCCTGCTCGACCGCGCCGCGCACGGCGGCCTCGGTCTGCTGGTGGGTGGCGGCGAAGCCCCAGGCACCGTTGACCAGGACCCGCACGCCCACGCCGGACGACTCGCGGTTGGTCACGTTGCCGACCTGGTGTACGCGGGTGACCACCGACTGGTTGAGGTAGCGGCCGATGCGCACGTCGCAGTAGCTGGCCTTGGCCGTACGCGCGGCGGCGAGGGCGACCTCGGCCAGGCGCCGGCGCTGGGCGGTATCCACCGGCGCGAGCAGCTGCTCGGCCGCGATCAGCCGCGAATGCGGCAGCACCAGGCCGGCAAGGCCCAGACCGGAATACGCCAGGAACTCACGTCGTTGCACAGCGTCTCTCTCTCTTTCACACCTGTGCGGAGGGCAAAGGACCACTCCGATCACTTGAACTGTCCGACTTTCGCCAGCGCGGGGCGATCGGGCAAGTGACTGCAGTCATGGTAGGGGTGGGTTTCGGCAGGGCTGCGCCCTGCACCCGCAGAGGCCAGGGCCAGAGCAACGTCAAAAGCTGGCATTCCGTGGGATGGCGGGGTGGTGTCGGATTGCGGGGACGCCGTAGACCCATCCATGGGGGCTTGGCCGCGGCATCCATGCCGCGGACACCCCGCAATCCGACACCGCCCCACCTCTGACAGTTCCCCGCGGCTGTTGGTAGGTGTCGACCTTGGTCGACACGATTTTTCTGTCAGATATCGAAATGAATCCGGGGTCAGATCGCGGTCAACTGTCGAAGGCGGGGTGGGTCCGGTTGAGGGGGTGTGAGCGGCATGGATGCCGCGACCAAGCCCCCATGGATGGGTTTACGGCGTCCCCCTCAACCGGACCCACCCCGCCATCCCACAGGAAGCCAGCTTTTGCAGTTGCTTCGGCTTCGGCCTCTACGGGTGCAGGGCGCAGCCCTGCTCAGTAACCCCCTCGTGCACAATGAGGCTGACCCCGCCTGGACGTTCTCCGATGTCGAGCAAGCCGTATTCAGAAGCCTGCGAACGCAACCGCGAACCGATCGCGGCCGCGCTCGACCCATGGATGGGCGACCGGCATCGAGTGCTGGAAATCGGCAGCGGCACCGGCCAGCACGCGGCCTTCTTCGCCGAGCGCTGGCCGTGGCTGCGCTGGCAGCCCAGCGACCATCCGGACCATCTGTCTGGCATCGAGGCCTGGCGCGCCGAGGCGGCGCTGCTCAACCTGCTGTCGCCGCTGGCGCTGCAGGTGGAACTGCCGCCGGCACCGGGCCTGACCCTGCCCGAGGGCAGTTCCTTCGATGCGGCGTTCAGCGCCAATACCCTTCACATCATGGGCTGGGAGCACGTGCAGGCGTTGTTCGCCGCGCTACCGCCGCTGCTGCGCCACGGTGCGCTGCTGGCGGTCTACGGCCCGTTCAACTACGGCGGGCGCTACACCAGCGACAGCAACGCGCAGTTCGATGCCTGGCTGAAGGCGCGCGACCCGCGCAGCGGCATCCGCGATGTGGAAGCCGTGCAGGCGCTGGCCGAAGACAACGGCTTCACCCGCCTCCGCGACGTGGCGATGCCGGCCAACAACCGCCTGCTGCTGTGGCGGTTAGGCTGAACCCCCGGTAGTGGGGGGGGGGGGGGGGGGGGGGGGGGGGGGGGGGGGGGGGGGGGGGGGGGGGGGGGGGGGGGGGGGGG